>JAFSUD010000012.1 GCA_017445405.1 Synergistaceae bacterium | reverse complement strand
CTTGTTGCTCAGAATCTCTCTCAGCCCTTCAGGAGTCTTCAGCTCGTTCTGGAGTGTTCCGAGCATAGAATCCACACCCACATGCATAGCCTCTCCGTGTTAGGCTAGATACTTTTTGAGAGTCGCTCTTACCGCGCCCTTACCTGCAGAGAGTTCACGGTAGAGTCCCGTTACCTTCTCAGCGAGTCCAGCCTCGTAGAGGTCAAGGCCGAAAATATTCTTGTTGCTCAGAATCTCCCTCAGCCCTTCAGGAGTCTTCAGCTCGTTCTGGAGTGTCTCGAGCATCGGGTCAGCACTTACCTGCATAGCTTCTCCGTTATCATCAACTCCGGCCAAGTACCTTAGCCATCCCGCAAGCGCAAGCGGTATTGCCGTCAGTGAATGAATGTCCAGAGTCTCACTTGCTGCGTAACTCTTCAGAGTCTCGCCGAACCGCACAGGTATTTTCTGGCTCGTGTCCGTCGCTATCCTCTGGGGAGTGTCCGGCATAAACGCGTTCGGGAGTCTCTCGCCGACGACCTCATCAATAAACTTCTTGGGGTCAAGTATCTTCGGATCAGTAACGACAGGCAGGCCCTCTTTGTAGCCGATAAGCTCTACTAACTTTTTCAGCTCAGGGTCGTTCATCTCGTCAGCAATCTTCGTGTAGCCGAGCATACAGCCATAGACAGCAAGCGCAGTGTGTAATGGGTTCAGGCAGGTAGTTACCTTCATGCGCTCGGTCATGTTCACGGTGTCCCTGTCGGTCATGTAGACTCCGGCTTTCTCGAGCGGAGGCCTTCCGTTCGGGAAGTTGTCCTCAATCACGAGATACTGCGGAGCTTCAGCATTCACGAAAGGCGCAATGTAGGTGTTCCTGCTAGTGATGATTGGACTCATGTCCTCAACGCCTGCTGCCCTGAGCTTGGCCTCGACGACTTCAGCAGGACGCGGAGTAATCTTGTCAATCATGCTCCACGGGAACGAGACCTGCGACTCATCACTCAGCCACGCAAAATATTCCTTGTCGACAAAGCCGTTCTTCACCCACGCATCGGCAACTTCGAGCACGGAATTTCTCAGCTTCTCGCCGTTGTGGGAGCAGTTATCCATGCTCACTATTGCGATTGGTTGAGCATCCGCCCTGAACCTGTCGAGCAGGAGTGAGGCCGTAATACTCATTGCGTGCTTGGGAGAGTCCGGGCCGGAGTTCATGTCGCTCACGACTACAGGCATCAATTCTCCCTTGATGTTTCTGAGTGCGTAGCCCTTTTCCGTGATGGTGTAGCTGACCATCTGGAGACGGGGATTCACGAACACTGCGCGGAGTTTCTCCCACTCCTGCGAGTCCGAGCTGTCGGCACATATCCCTTGAGCTATCGACGCAATAATATTCATGTCCATGTTCCCGGAAGCTCTGAGAGTAACCATGAGAGTCAAGTTGTCGAAGGGGTCATAGATTTTCCTGATGATGTCGTAGTCGAACGTTTCAGCGGCAATGATTCCTGACTGTGCGAGGCCTTCATCGAGGAGCTTGTTCTGCAATGCGGCAATGAAGCCCCTGAAGATATTACCTGCTCCGAAGTGTACCCAGATTGGATGTGCTGATGTGTGCTCCCTCATCTTGGCAATATCGAACGCCGGAAGAATGATGTGTGCGTCCTTCCATGCCTGAGAATCTGCGAGTCCCTGCAAGTTCAAGCGCATAAATAACGCCTCCTTAATGTTGTTGATATTGCTGACATTCTACCAGCAAACATTAAGGAGGGCATTAATGATTTCTGCTAGTTATTAGAAGCCATTCTGTCCATGAGAACCGGTGAAAGAATCCCAAGCACGCATAACGCTATCAGCACCCGGCACACGGGAGTCGAGAAAAAATAATATTCTCTGGACTCCTCCTGAGAGCAGGAGCGAACGCCTGAGTCCCTTCTCTCAGTAGAGCCAAGTATCAGAGCGAGAACTATTAACGATTCCGATTGTTACTCCTGCGGCCATTGCGAGAATGTTGACGGTGTAAAGCGCACTGACGAACATAATAACCACTCCTCCAGCAGTTCGCCTTTGGGCAGACGCACCTCAAGTAACAGCGTAAATGCGCAATAGATCAGCACAAAGATAGCTATTTCTGCCATGACTATCTGCCAGAGCTTGACTCTCAGGAACAACAGGCTCGCGGTCATGAACAATATGCTCGACACGTAGAAGCCCAGATACGGCATTGCGTAGATATAGAGTACTATCATGACTAACAGCGTGAAGAACTGTAAGGGGAGGAAGTCCGAGAATGCCTCGAGTCCGCTTGTTACGCCTTCACGGATTACGCCGCGGATCATGCTGACGGCGTGAAGTGAGGTAATGGCAGCAAGCAGGACGATGATGCACAGAGGGTAGATATGTGCGGCTTGTGGGGAGCTGCAAGGTCATGTACAGGAAGAACGCGCAGACTCCGTACATGACCAGACAGACTCCGATGTCAGACTTCTTTATTTCTGGTTCAATTCCTCGCCTTCACTAGACGCTACAACTGCACACACCGCAGTATCACCCATAACGTTAAGGCACGTCCTCGCAGCATCAAGAATCACATCTATTCCCGCAACGAGCGCAATACCCTCAATCGGAAGCCCGACGCTCGTCAAGACCATAGTGAGCATAATTAATCCCGCTCCCGGAACTCCGGCCGTACCTATTGAGGCAAGCGTGGCAGTAACAACTATACCTATCTGCATTTGCAGTGTCAGCGGAATGTTGAACGCCTGAGCCACGAACAGCGCGCATACTCCCTGATACAGTGCCGTTCCGTCCATGTTGATGGTCGCTCCCAGAGGCAGGACGAACGAACTCACTCCTTCAGATACACCTAAATTCTCGCGGACGTTCGACAGAGTTACAGGCAGCGTTCCCGAACTTGAACGCGTAACGAATGCCGTAATAGCAGCTTCCTGAATGCCCCTGAAATACCATGCAGGAGACTTCTTGCAGAACATGATTATCATTCCTGAGTAGATTACTATTGCGTGGATAGCACAGCCGATAAACACTGCAGCAATTACCTTCACGAACGGAGCAAGAATAGCTATGCCGAACTTTGCAGCAGTTATTGTGATGAGAGCAAACACGCCGTAAGGAGCAAAGCCCATCACTATATTAGTAACCGAGTACATGACTTCGGCGACATTCTCGAAAAAGTCAGATACTTTCTTTCCGCGCTCTCCTGCCATGATGCAGGCAATCCCGAAGAACAGCGCAAACACAATTATCTGCAGCATGTTGGCATTCACCATTGCAGCAATAGGATTCGTAGGGAAAATATCGAGGATAACGTCAACTAACGGCTTGGCCTGACGTGCTGTTGCCTGAAGATCGCCGGGAATATTCATGCCCGCTCCGGCCTGGAAGAGGTTTCCGCATGCAAGGCCTATCACTATTGCTATTGCTGTTGTAATGAGGTAGAGGACAAGAGTCTTAACACCGATACGCCCGAGCTTGTGAATATCGCCGACGGAGGCAGCCCCCGCCACGAGGGACGCGAACACTAACGGGACAATGAGCATCATCAAGAGTCGCAGGAATACTTTACCCACAAGGTCAATGAATGGCATTACGTAAGTACTCAGTGCCGGAGATGTAGGGACGACCGGAGCAATGGCAAACCCGAAGATGATTCCCAGAACGAAGCCGATAGAGATTTTCCAGAGCAGAGATATTTTCTTCATTAATATTTCCTCCTTAGTAATAAAATGTGAATGCTGAAATTATATCAATGAGGAGGATTTTTCACATGGCTATTATCAGCAATGAGGAGCTGGCAAAATGTTTCCGGGACACAAAGCATTTCTGCGAGGAAGATTTTACGCTGAGTGAAGCATCTGCAGACACGAACAGGCGCGTGAAAGTTTACCCTGCAGATTTTTCTGAAGAAGCGGACGTGAAGAAAGCAGGAGATATCCGGGTCTTTGAGGGCCGGACATTGAGGGAAGCCCTGAAACTGCACAAAGAGTTTCCCGGCAAGAAGATAGCTGTGCTGAACTTTGCAGCGTCAGGAACTCCGGGCGGAGGAGTCTTGGGAGGAGCACACGCTCAGGAGGAGAGCATCTGCAGAAGCTCTACGCTTTACTCCTCACTTCTTACTCAGAAAGCGTACGAAGGCTTCTATGAGTATCATCACAAGAACTGCGGCTGGGAAGCAAGCGATACATGCATATATTCTCCCGACGTAATCATCTGCAAGGACGACTCCGACGGCGTACCCGAAAGGCTGACTCCTGAAGAGTTCGTGAAGGTTGACGTTATTACCTGTGCTGCTCCTCACGTCTTCAGCAACGTGCAGGTCTCTGATGATGAGCTGTTCACAATGCACGTCAGGCGCGCAGGAAACATTATGCGTGCTGCTGCATGTAACGGAGCAGATATTCTCATCACCGGAGCATTCGGCTGCGGAGCTTTCCGCAATCCAGCAAAGATAGTTGCCGGAGCATGGCATGAAGCACTGAAGGATTACCGCATGAAATTCGACCTCACAGCGTTTGTTATATACGTAAGCGATTACCCGCCCAAACATGAAGGAGGAGTCAGGAATCTTGAGGCGTTCCGTAATGAGTTTTGCGGTGAGTGAAAATAGCGTTTTCCTGTAAACTATACGGACTATTCCGCACAAACCACAAATCATAATTACGGAGGCGTTATATATGGGTAAATTTGCATCAGACGCAAAAGAACTCCTCGCTGCCATCAACGGCAAGGAAAACATCGTAGCAGTCTCTCACTGCATCACCCGAATGCGTTTCGTCCTCGCTGATCCCAAAAAGGCCGACATCAAACGCATTGAGGCAATCCCCAGCGTAAAGGGAACGTTCACACAGGCCGGACAGTTTCAGGTCATCATCGGCAATGAAGTAGCGGACTTCTACAAGGACTTCACGGAAGTATCCGGAGTATCCGGAGTCTCGAAGGCAGAGGTTAAGAGCATGTCGAAGCAGAACCAGAACATCATGCAGCGGCTCATGACCTCGATAGCAGAGATATTTGCTCCGCTGATTCCGGCTATCGTTGTCGGAGGCTTAATCTTGGGCTTCAGGAACGTCATAGACAGCATGGCAATATTCGGAGGCCAGACTCTCGTCGCGCAGAGTCAGTTTTGGGCTGGAGTAGACCACTTCCTGTGGCTGCTCGGCGAGGCAGTCTTCCACGTCGGAATTCCTGTAGGCATCTGCTGGACGATCATGAAGAAGATGGGCGGTACTGAGATGCTCGGAATCATTCTCGGCCTCACGCTTGTATCAGGACAGCTCACGAACGCATACGCTGTTGCCGATGCCCTCGCAAACGGGACGATCAACCAGTGGAACTTCGGCTTCATCAAGGTAAACATGATCGGCTATCAGGCACAAGTTCTCCCCGCAATGCTGGCGGCATTCACTCTTGCGTATCTTGAGCGTTTCTTCAAGAAAGTGATACCTCAGATCGTGCAGATGATTCTAGTTCCCTTCTTCAGCTTATTGTTTGCGATTATGGCGGCTCATTTCGTGCTTGGCCCTATCGGCTGGAAGATAGGCTCGTGGATCTCCGCAGCAGTCTATGCAGGAATCAGCGGCTCTTACCGTGTAGTGTTCGGAGCAATCTTCGGATTCTTCTATGCGCCGTTAGTCATCACGGGACTTCACCACATGAGCAACGCAATAGACCTTCAGCTCATTGCGGATTTCGGAGGCACTATGTTATGGCCGATGATCGCACTCTCTAATATCGCTCAGGGAAGCGCAGTGCTGGGCATGATCTTCCTGCAGAGACGCAGCGCAAAGGCTAAGGAGCTTAATATCCCCTCGTGCATCTCCTGCTATCTCGGCGTAACTGAACCCGCAATGTTCGGTGTCAACTTGAAGTATGTGTTCCCGTTCATCTGCGGAATGACCGGCTCAATGATTGCAGCAGTCATCAGCACAATGAACGGTGTAGCTGCCTCCGCAATCGGTGTAGGAGGACTTCCCGGAGTGCTCTCGATTCAGCCCGCACACATAGCGACATTTACTCTCTGCATGGCTGTAGCAGTGGTTGTCCCGTTCGCACTGACCTACATAGCCGGAAAGCGCAAGGGCATCGACAAGGAAGCTGAAGAGGAAGCAGCAGCTCAGGAAGCAGCAGGCGGGCCTGTGGACTTCAGAGCGTTCCTGTCAGGCAAAACGATAGCCATTACTGAAGTACCAGACGCGACATTTGCAGAAAAGGTTCTCGGAGACGGTATAGCGATAGAGCCGACGGATAACATACTTGTTGCGCCTGTTGATGCAGTAGTTGAGCAGACGATGGAGGGGAGCAATCACGCAATAGGCCTCGTGATGGCGAACGGACTCGAGGTTCTCCTGCACATAGGCCTTGACACAGTAGAGATGAAGGGAGACGGCTTTACGATTCACGTTGCGGAGGGCGACCGAGTAAAAGCGGGGCAGGAACTCATCACGTTTGACCCTGCGAAGATAAAGGCAGCCGGGCATCCGCTCACCACGATAATGGTCATCACGAACGATGCGGACTACAAGGTAACGTTTAACGCCGGGCTTGAGGTCAAAGCGGCTGATGAAGTGATAGCACACGGCGAGAAAACGGAGTAAATTTTCTGATGAGGGTTAGGGAAGCGGTTATAGTGTGGAATGTTTGGCATGCCTTCGCATTCCGCAAGCCCGCCCACCCGCTCTCAAAACATTGGAGGAATAATCATGCTTGATAAGTACAAGAGCAGCACTGTGTATCAGATATACATCAAGTCCTTCTGCGACTCTAACGGCGACGGCATAGGCGACCTCAACGGCATACGCTCAAAGCTCCCATACATTAAATCGCTGGGCGTGGACTACATCTGGATCACTCCGTTCTTCTGCTCACCGATGGTCGACAATGGCTATGACGTGTCGGACTACAGGAACGTCAACCCTATGTTCGGGACGATGGAGGACTGCGAGGCACTGATCCGTGAAGCTGATGCTCTCGGAATCGGACTCATGTTCGACATGGTGTTTAACCACACATCAAGTAAGCACGAGTGGTTCAGGAAAGCATTAGCTGGAGACCCTGAGTACATGGACTACTACATCTTCAGGGACGGCGACAAGGACACTCCGCCTACAGAGTGGGCAGCAAGTTTCGGGACTGGTGCATGGGATTATGTGCCCTCACTCGGGAAATGGTATCTTCACCTGTTCGCTCCGGAGCAGCCAGACCTTAACTGGGAGAATCCGAAGGTGCGCGAGGAATTGAAGGAAGTAATACGTTTCTGGAAAGGTAAAGGCGTGAAGGGATTCAGGTTTGACGTTCTGAATCTCATCTCGAAGCCCGAAAGTCTCAGTGAGCCTAAGACGGGAAGCGCGGTTAGATTCTGCAAGGACGGCAGACACGTTCACGAGTTCATCCGTGAGATGGTAACTGACACAGGGATTGAGGACATGATTACGGTGGGCGAGATGGCATCTACTACGCTTGAGAACTGCATACGCTACTCATCGCCCGCGAGTCATGAATTATCAATGTGCTTCAACTTCCACCACCTCAAAGTTGACTACAAGGACGGCGACAAATTCTCATTGATGCCCCCCGACCTGAAGATGTTACGCGACTACTTCAAGGAGTGGCAGGAAGGCATGGCCAAAACCGACGGATGGAGCGCGGTGTTCTGGTGCAATCACGACCAGCCGAGAATAGTCTCTCGTTTCGGCGACGAGGGGCAGTACTGGAAGGAGTCGGCGAAGATGCTCGGGACGTTCGTGCACTTCCTGAGGGGGACTCCGTATATCTATCAGGGTGAGGAGCTGGGCATGACGAACGCTCACTACACGAGCATAGACCAGTACGACGACGTGGAGGCCATCAACTACTACAACATTCTGCTGAAGAGAGGGCAGAGTCAGGCTGAGGCACTGAACGTTTTAGCGCAGCGTGCACGCGACAATTCACGCACTCCCATGCAGTGGACAGCAGGTGAGAACGCGGGGTTCACGACGGGTAAGGCATGGCTCGGGATTCCAGAGAACTACACGAGCATCAATGCAGAGAGCGAGGAGTCGGACTCGGAGTCGATCCTGAACTACTACCGGCAGCTTGTGAAGCTCAGGAAGGAGTACCCGGTAATCTCTGAAGGGAGCATTGAGTTTCTCGAGACCGGCAACGTCTACGTGATGGCCTATGAGCGCAGGCTGGGCAGCGAACATCTCGTAGTCATCTGCAACTTCAGCGGACAGGATCAGACGTTCACGGGAATAGCTCTTCACGGCGAAGTTCTTATCGGGAATTATTCAGGCTCGCACAAGATGATGAAGCCATATGAAGCTATTGTGATGCTTGTGAAGTAGTACAGCGTTTATCAGGGAGCAGGTAAAATATACTGTCTCCCTTTTTTGTGCATAGAGTGTATAATTTCCGCCAGCATATCAATAGCGAGGAGCGGTAAAGATGGCAGTATCAAGCATATTTCATCACGTAATATTAGACACGCCGGAAAAGATAGAGGCATTCGCAAACGCATTAGAGGCATCATTGGCACATCCATATGTGAGACCTGAAGGCTCTGTAGCGAGGGTAGCTACTCCTGAAGAAGTACATAAAATCTGGGAGCTTCGCGAGAAAAATATGAGGAAGAAATCATGAACAATGATATTACAAACATTCTTGATGACATTGAGAAGAGGGGATAGGAGAAGGTCAGAGAATACTTATCCTCCTTCTCCTGCCCTGTCAATCCCAAAATAGAAAACTTCTTCAGGAATAACGCTATAAATTTCTCGCGCAGGAAAGTATCCATCACATACATGGTCTCTGATCCGACAGACGGCGCATTACTCGGCTGCTTGGCTCTGACACATAAAGCCGTACTGCTTCCCTCTGAAGGCTTCAGCAACACATTCCGCAAGAAGCTCGAACGTTTCGCAAGACCCGACCCCGCCTCAGGAGAATACATGGCATCTGCATTCCTAGTAGCCCAGCTCGGCAAGAATTACGGCCTCGATAATGGCACACGCATAACCGGCCATGAACTCATGAGCATAGTGAATGATATTCTCGTCAGCATTCAGCACCAGATAGGCGGAGGAATAGTCTACCTTGACTGTGAGGACATCGACACGCTGAAACGCTTTTACGACACAGAGAGCTTCCAGAAATTCGGAGAACGCTTTTCACCAGAAGAAGACCAGCAATACATCCAGTACATGAGGGTACTCTAACCAACCTTTTACACAATCATTGAGCTAAAATTCTGCCTCATGGTTATAATATTCTCTGAGACACTATGAATCAGGAGGCATTAATCACAAATGGGAGTACTGAAACACTACCGAGAACTATTACCCATAACAGACAAGACACCAGACGTAAACCTCGAGGAAGGCATGACACCATTAATCCCGCTTCCTAGAGTGAGCAGGAGATTAGGCATAACACTTTACGGCAAATTTGAGGGCTGCAACCCTTCAGGCTCATTCAAGGATAGGGGCATGGTCTTAGCTGTAGCGAAAGCCTTAGAGGACGGCAAGAGTGCAGTAATCTGCGCATCGACCGGCAACACCTCAGCGAGTGCAGCAGCCTACGCAGCAAGTCAGGGCATCCCGTGCTTCGTGCTGCTGCCTGCAGGAAAAGTCGCTCTCGGGAAACTCGCCCAAGCTCTCATGTACGGCGCAAAGGTTATCGCAGTGAAGGGCAACTTTGACCGTGCTCTTGAGCTAGCGCGCGAGGGAGCAGACAAAACCGGCTGTGCAATGGTCAACAGCGTGAACCCTTACCGTCTCATCGGCCAGCGTTCGGGAGCGTGGGAGATATGCGACGTTCTCGGCAAAGCTCCGGACTGGCACGCAATCCCTGTAGGCAATGCAGGAAACATCAGCGCATACTGGGCCGGCTACAACGAGTACAAGAAGCTCGGCAAGATCTCAGCTCTTCCGCGAATGATGGGCTTTCAGGCAGAAGGAGCAGCTCCCCTCGTCTACAACAAGCCGTGCCCGAATCCCGAGACAGTCGCGACGGCAATACGCATCGGCAACCCTGTGAGTGCACACTTGGCCAGAGCAGCAGTGAGCGAGTCGGGAGGAGAGTTCAACGCAGTAACAGACGATCAGATTCTCGAGGCACAGAGGATACTCGCTGCAGAGGGCGGAGTGTTCGCCGAGCCTGCATCATGCGCACCGTTGGCGGGACTCCTCAAGCTCAAGCGTGAAGGCAGACTCCCCGAAGGCATCACAGTAACAATGATTCTCACAGGAAACGGCCTCAAAGATCCTGATACTGCGATGACTCAGGTCGGCAAGCCCATAGAGATTAACGACACATTAGACGACTTGATGAGGGTACTTGAGAGCAGATGACCCGCAGAGCAAATATCCGGTTAAAGATTCCTGCTACGACTGCGAATCTCGGCTCGGGGTTCGACACTCTGGGAATGGCTCTCAGCCTCTACAACATCTTCACGGTGAAAGAGTTATTGCCAGCCGGAGAGTACACCAGCGAGATTTGGGGCGAGGGCGTTGACATTCTGACCGATGCGAAGAAGAACATGCTCGTAACGAGTTACCTGAAGGCGTGCGAGATTTGGGGACAAGAGCCGACAGGTTTTGCGTTCGAGAGCTGCAACGCTGTACCGCTTAATAGAGGATTGGGCAGCTCATCAACTGCTGTAGTTGCCGGAGTGATGATTGCGAATATTCTCGGAGGAAGTAAACATCCTGAAGCTGAACTCCTGCGCGTGATGACGAAAATAGAGGGGCATCCTGATAACGTCGTGCCCTGCTGCATCGGCGGAATGACCGTATCATGCTGGGACGGAGAGAGTCTGCGTTACGTAAGGCTTCCTGCACTGCCGGACGACCTCAACGTCATTGCTGCTGTCCCGGACTTCGAGGTTCACACTGAGGACGCAAGAAGAATCCTGCCCGAGAGCGTGCCGTTCCGTGATGCGGTGTTCAATGTGAGTCATGCGAGCATACTTTGCGCAGCGTGGGCGATGGGACGGTGGGACTTGCTCCGTGTCGGCATGGAGGACAGACTCCACCAGACTCACAGGGCGAAGCTCTTTCCCGGCACGACAGGCGAGAAGTTCCTGAACGAGATTGCAGAACATCCCGACTGCGTGGCAACGGCGATTTCCGGTTCAGGGCCTACAATGATTGCGATTGTTCACGGCAAGGCGGGGAAGCTGTCTGAAGCTATGTGCAGGATATTTACTGAGGGAGGAGCGGCATCACACTTCTTTGTGCTGAACTGCTCGAGTTCCGGAGCTGTCGCAGAGTAATATACCCTCCTTTATTTCCCCCCTAGCTTAGGGGGGAGTGTGAGGGGGGTATTCTTCACAAATAATCAATCCCACTTGTCATATTTCCAGATTAACTGAATGAACCGGCTGTTGAGTGAGTTGCCGGGGAATCGTTTCGACATTTCAGGGTTGTATGTTAGCGTGATAGTAGTGTACCTGTCGGGTGTCCAGACGTTACGGAGCATTATTTTTCCTGCTGCCCTGTTGTTCACTGTGGGAGACTCCTTTCCAGAGCCGTAAGCTGCATTGAAGCCTTTCTGCACTGCCTCGTAAAATCTCCGGTCAGTCTCTGCGTCCCCCATGCTCTGAAGGTACACTGATTTGCTCTTCAGCAGCTTCTTGTTGTGGAAACCGAAAATGTATGTTGCAGGGTAGCCCTCAAACATTCCGGACATCGTGAGAGTCTCTTTGCGGGGAGTGATGGTTGCTGCTCCGCTGTTCTCCATGCGCTTCTGAGTCCGGGCGTAAGTCAGGCCAAACGTCAGAGACATGAAGGCATCTGCGCTGTTTGAGGCAGCATTACTCTCGCACGACAAGCAGAGTATAAGCATTAGAGCACACATTAACTTTTTCATGCCAAAGCCTCCGCAAGTTCAGCATTTCTCCATGCATTGCGCACAGGCTTCATCACGGCTACAACCCTCTGGATAAATCCTCTAGGCACGTCAGATAACTGACTCATTCTTGACGGCTTAGGTATCTCGTCGTTCTGTTCTTCACGGAAATACATACAGTCTTCTAATACTGCCTGAGCGTCAATTATTGCCTCTTCAAGAGTGTCCGCTGAGGTAAATGCGTTGTCAATATCAGGGAATGTTACAGTCCACATATCACCTTCATTCTGAAACACTGCAGGATACATATAGTAATCAGGATGCTTCATCATAATTCCCTCCTTTTGCTAATCCTTGAGGCCTAGTCTCTTCTTTATCATGTCATGAACTCCCGATGACAGCTTGCGTGGTATCGGGAAAGGACGTTCGCCGTCTTTGAGAGCCATAACGTGGCTTCCCTTGCCTCGTCTTTCGTCAATCGTCCAGCCCTGAGCAAGTGCTATAGCTATGAGTTCTCTTCTGCTGTACTGTTTGCCCATGACTCAGAATTCCCACTCTAAGTATTTCGCTGCCTGTGCCTCGTTGCCGCTCCCTTCACTGAAGAACGCCTTATACTGCCTCGATGAATGACGCTTTATCGTAGCTGAGAGCAATTCTGCACGTGCTATTACCCTGTAGTTCTTGTCAAGAAATAACATGCTCCCTCCAAAGTTCACGTTATGAGGGTTGCTGTTCCTGATGACGATACTCAGGCTCTCGAATGAATACCTGATGCTTCCGTAAGATATGCCCTTCTTTCCTCTGATGCCTTCGTCGCGGATAACTGCCTCAGATATTCCGCATATCATCACCGCAAGCGCAAGCACGGCCGCTAACCTGCAAAGTCTCCTCATTTGTTATCTCCTCCGTTCTTGGCCTTCATGATGATACATCCGCACCTTCCGCAGAAATTCTCTCTCGCATCACGGTCTGAACCGCACCCAGCACAGGGTATTGTTTCGTCATGGGATTTGTCGTACTTCTCGTAATAGTTCATGCCCTTGCTGCCATGATAACGCACTCTGTCTTCATCCTTCAGGTAATCGTACCATGCAGGATTATCGACAACTGAGAGCTTCTCCTCCTTGCCGTCATTCGTCCGGAAAAGCACAATATACCGAGTGTGAGGCTTCACGGTAACCCGGCCGGTCTCGTCATCCTTGCTCTCCGTCGTGTAATCTTCTGTCCGTCTGCCTGACACGACACCTTCCCAGCTCTTGCTAGTCTTGTTGCTGATGAAGTACCATGCAAGGTCTATTGCCCACACTATGGCCAAGACTCCGGCGTAAATCTTCAGGCCTTCTTCATCAAAATCAAGTTCTCCCGGTACAACAAACAGGACAACTCCTATTATCAGGCTAAGTATCACCATACATATTTGGAAGGTTCTGCGGTTTCTCTTGTGGTAGGCTGCGAAGGATTTATGCTTCTCCTGATTTGACCAGCCCACGCCTCCCGCGCCTAGTGCCTTTACTTCACCGAACTTCCCTTCTCCCTCATAGCTTGCACCGCAGGAAGGGCAGTTGTCGCATCCAGTCTCGATATTCCTTCCGCAGTTCCAACAGTAGTAATCGCCGTAACCGAAGCGTTTCTTTGCCATGATGTCATCTCCCATGTGAGATTTGTGAATGGTGATAGAATACACGGAAACATAAATATTGCAAGGAATAAGTACATGACCAGACCGCCATACTTCCCAATGATGATTGACCTTCAGGGAAAATCCGTGCTCGTCGTAGGAGGAGGACTCGTAGCCTCCCGCCGGGCAGAGACTCTCAATGATGTGCGGTATCAGCGAGGACGGAACTAATGACCAGACCGCCATACTTCCCGATGATGATTGACATGCGAAGAGGACTCGCAGCCTCCCGCCGGACGGAGACTCTCATAATGTACGACACCAGCGAGGACAGAACTAATGACCAGACCGCCATATTTCCCGATGATGATTGACCTGCAGGGAAAATCCGTGCTCGTCGTAGGAGGAGGACTCGTAGCCTCCCGCCGTGCAGAGACTCTCCTCCGCTGCGGTGCCCGGATCGCTGCAGTGAGTCCCGAGTTCTCGCCGGAGTTCCCGAAAGGCACGCACAGAATCACGCGGACCTTCACTCCTGAAGACATCACATCAGACTACATGCTGATCATTGCTGCAACGGACAGCCGGGAAGTCAACTCGCTCATTAACTCCATCGCAAAAGCTCATGGAATACCCGTCAACGTCTGCGATTCTCAGAGTGAATGTGATTTCTTCTTTCCTTCGCTCATCAATCATGAAAACGTTGCTGTATCTGTATGCACCGCCGGAATGTCTGCAGGCCTCACACGCAGGCTCTCTGACAGGCTGCGCAAAGTCTGGGATTCTTGGGTTAGTGAGGGAATTTAGCTGTGTTATAATTACCCGAAATCACGAAATGATAATTTGCTAGATGGACTAAGTATTTTGCTGTACTTGTTTGTATGCTATAATACCTAGTATCCAACTGATAATTACAAAGTTAATAAGCACCTAAAGGCGCACAAGCAGAGAATTATTCTGCCTTGTTGTGTATTGGCGGACTGAACACGCCAGCGAATAATAAGCCCCCGGCGTTCAAGTTTGGGGAAGTTCAGAAGGGGTTCACAAAAATAACATGTCGTAGATTATTGATGAAAGCATAATTGCGCGGCAGGTGGGGAGGAATATTTTTTGAGATCAGATCGTGAGAGAATGCGGGAATCTTACCCTTACCAGTACCAGAATACCCGGGGCAGAGATAACTACCGCAAAGGCAAACACGCAGGTGTATCACTTGGATTCTGCTGGGGCTTCGGCCTCATAGTCTGCGCAACGTTCGGGCTTGCATCGTTCCTGATGTTTTCCGCCGGACACTTCGACATATCCCCCGGCAACGGTGTCGGCACAGCTTGGGGAGGCAGCAATCAGGATGAGAATTTCACCTCGACGCGGAGCATAGTCCAAGTAGAAGTAACAGAGCTTGATGGGAATGATGATGTCCCTGAAAACGCCTCGCTTTATGCAGAAGCCAGAAATAATATGATGGAAGAATTTGGGCCTTTTCCTAAGTATCTATCGGATTATGAGAGCATAATGTTAAGCGTACATGAGGACGGCACAAATATACCGGTGAATGATGACGACGAGGAAGAACCCGAAGAGATTATCGAGGTCAAGACTCCCGCAGCAGCAGAAGAGCCTGTACTCACTGAGACCGGCAAAGCATGGCGCGAGCACGTCGTCAAGAGCGGCGAGACTCTCTCCGATATAGCTCTGGCTTACGGAAGCATCACAGCTCAGGACATCCTCAAAGCAAACGGCCTCAAGGACGCAAACCGTCTTTCCGAGAACCTGTTACTCCTCATACCCAACGATCCCAGCAAAGTAGAAGATACTCTTGATGAAGTCAGTGCAAGAAGAATGAGAATCGCTGCCACTAAGGAAGTAGTTGAACCCATCAGGACGAAAAACTACGTCGTCTCTCAGGGAGACTCCCTGTGGTCAATCGCGAACACCCAGAACGTCGAGCTTGATACCCTCGTCGGCAGCAACAGCTTCAAGACATCAGCGCGTCTCCGTCCCGGAGTAGTCCTCAGAATCCCGAATCAGGACGGAATATTCTACGTGATGAAGAACGGTGACACCATCGAGTCAGTGAGCAGACGCTACGGAGTGAGCATGAACAAGATCCGCCAGGTCAACGCAGATATTAATGTTGCGCTGCTGAAGACTGGAGACGAGGTGTTCCTGCCCGGCGCAAGACCAGAGGGACTCGTCGAGAACAAGGACGTGAAGACCGCTGACACCAAGAAGCCCTCTCCGGCCAAGCCCGCACCGAAGACTGCCGCAAAGCCTGTACCTAAAGCGGAGAAGCCCGCAGCAGGAGAAGTAGCAGTGCGCAAAGCTAAAGGCGGATTAAGGTGGCCGATAATGGGCAGGATAAACAGCCCCTTCGGCTGGAGGCAGCATCCCATCACGAAGCGCAAGGACTTCCACACAGGAATAGACATCAAGGCGAACAGGAACGATCCCATCAAGGCAGCAGGAAGCGGAAAAGTGTTATATTCCGGCTGGATGGGAGGCTACGGCAAGGTGTTAGTAATTGAGCACCCGAACGGCCAGTCAACACTGTACGCACATTGCAGTACGTTATTAGCAGGAAAAGGAGCGAGCGTAGCATCAGGTCAGTTAGTCGCGAAGATAGGGACAACAGGACGTTCAACAGGCCCGCATTTACACTTTGAGGTTCGCAACGGTAACAGCCCCGTAAACCCGATTAAGTACCTGAGCAGATAACATGTCAAAGTATGTATTTATCACAGGCGGAGTAGTATCGTCATTAGGCAAAGGAATAACGGCAGGGTCAATAGGTACTCTGCTGAAGAAGCGCGGTCTCAAGGTCTCGATTCTCAAGATAGACCCGTACCTGAACGTTGACGCAGGGACAATGAATCCGTTTCAGCACGGCGAGGTGTTCGTTACTGACGACGGAGCAGAGACGGATCTGGATCTCGGGCACTACGAGAGATTCATCGATGAGACACTGAGCGAGCGCAACTCTATAACGACCGGCAAAATTTACTCGAGCGTCATCAAGAAGGAACGCAGAGGAGATTATCTCGGCGGAACGGTGCAGGTCATACCTCACATCACGAATGACATTCAGGAACGCATCATCAGAGCAGGTGAAGGCCTTGACGTGCTGATTGTCGAGATAGGCGGAACAGTCGGCGACATTGAAGGCCAGCCCTTCCTCGAGGCAATAAGGCAGATGGCAGTACGCGCAGGAAGAGAAAACGTCGTGTACTGTCATGTTACGCTGATTCCCTACCTCGAGGCAGCAAAGGAACTCAAGACTAAGCCCACACAGCACAGCGTCCAGGAACTGCGCAGAATAGGTATCCTCCCCAACATCCTAGTGTGCAGGACGAGCCACGCAATGGACGACGGCATGAAGCACAAGATTGCGTTGTTCTGCGACGTTCCCCCTGAAGCAGTGATAGAGGTACGCGACGAGCCGACGATCTATAACGTTCCCGCGAGCCTTCACCGTCAGGGAGTCGATGACCTCATCCTCCAGAATCTAGGCATGTCCGGAGTGAGCGGGCCTGACCTGAGCGACTGGCACACAGTCTCCGACAGATACATGAATTCCCCCGAAGAGGTGAAAATTGCCCTCGTCGGAAAGTACGTACAGCACAAAGATGCATACCTGAGCGTTGTAGAGGCACTTCATCATGCAGGAATAGCACACTCTGTGAGAGTAAACATAGTGTCCGTAGAGTCTGAAGACTTGGAGACAGGAGACCCCGCGGAGATTCTGAAGTTTGCTGACGGAGTACTGATACCCGGAGGCTTCGGAGACAGAGGAGTTGAGGGAATGATTCTTGCTGCCAAGTATGCGAGAGAGAACAACGTCCCGCTTTTCGGTATATGCTTGGGAATGCAGATGATGGTAGTAGAGTTTGCCCGCAATGTCTGCAAGCTGCATGAAGCTCACAGCAAGGAGATGAACCCCGCAACGATTCACCCTGTGATTCACTTGATGGAGGAACAGGAAGGCATTCACGACAAAGGCGGGACAATGAGGCTCGGAGCTTACCCGTGCGACCTTGCCGAAGGGACTAACAGCGCAAAAGTCTACGGAGAACTCCACATCAGCGAACGCCACAGGCACAGGTACGAGTTCAACAACGCTTACAGAGAACGCCTAGAGAACGCAGGCCTGAAGGTTGCTGGAGTCTGCACAGAGAGAAACTTAGTTGAGATAGTCGAACTGCCCGGGCATATCTGGTACGTAGGCGGACAGTTTCACGGAGAGTACAAATCAAGACCGGCAAGGCCTCACCCATTGTTTGACGGGTTCATTGAGGCAGCAGCAAGATACATGAGAGACAGAGCAAAGGAGGCTTAATTAATGAAGGCTGTGAAAGTTTATGTGCTTGCAGTTATGTTAGTGTTCGCGTCGTCTGCGTGTATGGCATCTGAAGCAGTGCCAGACCCCGATCTGAGCGGGAGTTCGTCGCGCCAGATGATGGAGAGCATCGAGAAGATAATTTACGGTTACGTCTCACCGGGAGGCCTCATTGACAGGCTCGCCAAAGTTGAGGAAGACTTGTTCGGAAGAAGTCTGCCCGGAACGATAGCCGACCGTCATGCGGCAATCCTGAACTTCATAGACGTAGGCACAGATGAACAGCCCTCTATGATGTTCAAGCTCGGCATAGCAGAATGGGTAGTTGACAAGAAGATTAACGCCTCAGAAGCAGCAGTAAAGCGTCTCGAGAACTTGGAGGTCAACCTCACAGGAGCGGCCAAGACAGGAAGCCCGATAGTTATGCGTGTCGAGAGTCTGCTAGCAACGCTCATCATGGATCCTGTAACAGCCCAGCCCGTAACTCTTCCCAGCAACACAGTAATGAAGTTCCGCTTCATGGACGAACTCAGCCCCGCAACCTCAAGAGTCGGCGATTTCGTGAGATTAGAGCTTACTGATGATGTCATCGTGAATCAGAACCTCATAGCTCCTGCAGGATCGTTACTGCTCACGGAAGTCCGCGAGGTCAAGCGTCCGAGAATGTTCGGAATACCCGGAGAAGTCAGGCTGTCGTTCAACGAGCTGAAGCCTCTTGGCCCGCAGAGACCTTCTGTTACTGTCGGAGATGCAGCGCAGAAAGCTATACGTGATGCACGCAAAGCAGGTTCACGGGGAGAGGGAGCGATCGTCGGAGCCGGAGCACTGAGCATTGCCGGAGCAGCACTCTTAGGGCCTGTAGGACTCGTGAGCGGAGTGTTCATCAGGGGCAACTCGATAAAGATAGCTGCAGGTTCGGTAACGTTTGTGCAGACTTCGGGAGATATTACAGTGTCAGCATACCCTATACCGATAAGCCTTCAGCCGGCATCATCACAGGCGACGGATTCATCGGGCTATGACGCAGGGAGCAGTACTTCATCAGGCACAGGAACTTACAGCACACCTTCGGACACGGGGACAACTGCGCCGTCATCAAGCAGTAATACAGGTGGAGACTTTGAGCTGCCTTCGGAACAAAGCGTTAATTAGACTGAGAAATTTATTGCTCGCCCTGATGATTGTCGGGGCGGGTAATTTTTTGTCTGCATATGCCGCTGAGTTATCGCCTCATGAAGAGACTGTGAGGCTTCTTGAACGCTGGACGTGTGCGCATTGGGGGCAGGACTGCTTTGTGTGGGTTGTGCATTACCCTGAAGAGATTGCGGATGCGTGGGCGAATGCGGAGGCTCTCAGGTCAGGGATGAGCGATTCAGACCGCGCAAGGTACAGAGAAAATTTCGTGAGCGAGCTTCAGCTAGACAAGTCCGAGACGTTCTTAGTGAGCGTGTATTCGTTCGGAGGAAGGCCTGTGAACTTGTCGCCGGTGAAGGACAATATCTCTCTCTTCACTGCAGAGGGCGAGAGGGTGAAGCCGACACGTTACGACGGAAGCCTCGACAATCCGTCGGGAGGAGTAGTTCAGGGACTCGTGTTTTTCCCGAAGCAGAGCAGCAAGGATTACGTGATAGGCATTCGCGGCATGGACAGCAAGGAACGCGTTTTCTCGTTCGCACCTGCCGAGACTCCCCCTCCTGCTCCGGCCAAGAAGAAGAATGATGTCGTGGTGGTCAGCCTCCCCAAGAAGCAGAGCAAGCCCGCTCCGGTGATTCCTCCGAAGAAGCAGACTCCGCCTCCTCCGCCTCCGATTCCGCAGAAGCCTGTACCGCTGGCACTGAGGGAGACCTCGAGCGACATTGAGGAGTTCGTGAAGGCGATGCGTGAGAGCATGGACAAGAGAAGGCGGGTATCTCGGGACAGTGCTCCGGCATCCCCGGCGAGACCGGCAAACGTAGATAACTCTTACGTGAGCAAGGAAAGCGTGTTAAGGAAATTTCTTGCGCTGTGGAGCGAGAACAGGCCGGGAGAGATGTATGACATGCTGAATGACTCATCGAGGCGGAATATTTCCCGCGAGAATTTTGCGAAAGCGATTGCGAAGGATTCTGCGTTCCGTGAGGGCTTGAGGGCGGATTACCGGGTTGACTGGGTAGGCGAAGAGAGGGCAAAGATCATCACGACGAGGAAGAGTCTAGTGTTCAAGTCTGTAGTTACCCGGACGCTCGGTATAACGCGGGAGGGGTCATCATGGCGGGTAGTGTGGTAAATAATCTATTAGGAGGAATAGTTATGTTACGTAGCAAGTGTATTTTACCGGTAGTATTGTTGGCTGTAGTGATAATGCTCGTTATGCCGTCCTTGTGTGTCTCCGCTGACAGAATGACTAACAATCAGTTTCTAGAACTCTGCAAAAAAGGTTCTGAGCAGGAGATAATTGATGCTGTCATTTCAGGAGCGAATGTTCATGCCAAAGATAAAGATAGCGAAACTGCTCTGATGTGGGCCGCAAGCAGAGGATATATTGAAGCTATTAATGTAATGGTGAATGCTGGCGCAGATCTGGAATCTAGATATAAAAATGGTTCTACTGCTCTGATAGTAGCTGCAGCGTTGGGGCGTTCTGAATCTGTCAATGCTCTTTTGAAGGCCGGAGCGGAAGTTAATGCTAATGACAATAACGGTATTACTTCTCTGATGTATGCCGCAGATAATGGTAATACTGAAATTGCAAGCGCACTATTGAAGGCCGGGGCAAACGTAAAGCCTAAAGACAATGACGGTCTTAATGCGCTGATGTATGCTGCTATGAAAGGTCATACTGAAACCGTCAAGGTACTGCTTCAGGCTGGAGCTGACGTAAAGAGCAAGAACAAGAAAGGCTGGACGGCTCTTATGGCCGCCGCACGGAATGCCCATACGGAAGTTGTTAATGTACTGGCTAAGTCTAAAGCAGACGTAAACGTTAAGAACAATGATAATATGACTGCCTTGATGTATTCTGCGGGAAATGGTCATACTGAAGTTGTAAACGCACTTATCAGGGCTAAGGCTGATGTAAATGCAAAGAATAAAGACGGCTGGACGGCTCTTGTATTTGCCGCAATTCATGGACATGCCGGGGCTATTAATGCACTGATCAAGGCAAAAGCTGATGCAAACATTAAGCTGCAGGACGATATAACCCCGCTGATGATGGCCGCGTTCAGTAATCATGCTGAAGCTGTCAATGCTCTTGTCAAAGTTAAAGCAAATCTCAATGCTCAGGATAAAGACGGCTGGACGGCTCTTACTCATGCAGCAGATAAAGGCAGTACTGAAGCTGTCAGTGCACTTATTAATGCAAAAGCTGATGTAAATACTCAGGACAAAAATGGCTGGACGGCTCTTATGTATGCTGCAAGCAAGGGGCATGTTGATGCTGTCAATGTTTTGCTGAAGGGCAAGCCTAATGTCAACGCAAGAAACAAGGCAGGATTTACAGCACTTTTACTAGCAGTTGAGAAAGAACATACTAGTATTGTCAAAGCATTGATAAGAGCTAAAGCAGATGTGAACATTAAATATAAAGGAGGCTGGACTGCATTGATGTATGCTGCAAGTGAAGGTCAGGCTGATGCTGTAAGTGCTTTGCTTAAGGCCGGAGCGTATGTCAATGCTAAGACTGATGACGGCTGGACGGCACTGATGAGAGCTGCATTGCCGACGAAAAACGCTGAAGCTATCAAAATTCTGATTGATGCCGGAGCTGATGTAAACGCTAAATACAAGGACGGCAAAACCGCGCTTATGTATGCTTCAATGTACGGCAATGTGAAAGCTGTTGATTACCTTATAGATGCAGGGGCAGATGTCAAGGCGAAAGACAATGAGGGCAAAACCGCACTGGATAATGCTGCTCCTATTGAGGGGCTTATAGGAGAAATCTTCAGAAGCACAGCAACCTTCAAACGTCTTGAACGACTCAGCAAGTAACTCGTTATGAAGCTCTCCCGTCCGCGAATCATCATGGCCGCCCTCTTCTTCGGACTCGTCGTCCTCGTCCGCTACGCGATGCGCGATATGCAGCTCGACGTAGACCTCCTCCGCGAGAGTCTCCTAAACATGCCCGGACTCGTCATGGAGAACATCCAGATGTCCCGCGAAATATCCGGCGACATGTGGCGCGTCAGACTCCCCTACCTTGACCGTGAAGGCAGCACCGTACACCTGCGTTCCCTCGACGTGAGACGGCATCTCAGCGGAGACAAAGGCGAGTGGTACTTCTTCGGGCGCGAAGGCATCTACTCGCACGACATCAAGGCAGCGAGCATCACCGGACTCTTGGGGACTCTCAACAGCGACTCCAGAACGTGGAATCTTGAGAGCACTCGTCTCGACTGGCAGGAGGGCAGAGACTCCCTCGTCTTTCCTGAAGGACTCACTATCTATGATGATGAGCTGAGGGTCAGGACACCGCAGGCAAGTATAGACAAAAGCGGCGTGATATTATTAGAGAAGGGAGGCGTAATTCAATGGGTAAAACCACTAAAACGTTGATAGTAATTAGCATGATTTTTCTGTGTGCTGTGAGTATTAATGCCGCAGATTTTGAGGATTATTACACAGATAATTATGATACACCTTCGGAGCAGGCTGTTCCTGATAATGTTACTCTGAATGCTGACCGCGTGTCATTCAACGATGAGACTGGACGCGCATACGCTCAGGGTAATGCAGTCCTGACATATCAGGACACTACCATAATGGCAGAACGCATAGAGTATGACGCAGAGACTCAGAAAGTACAGGCTATGCCCCTGCCCGGAAGCCAGATAGTCCTCACGAACGGCACACGGTCAATCAGAGGCGACCAGCTCGAGTACGACCTCAACAGCAGAGAGGGCATACTCTCCGGAGCTATTACCCGTCTCGCTGTAGGAGAAGGCGCAGTGCTTTACGTCTACGGCAGCGAAATAGACGTTATGCCGTGGGAGCTTGCACAGTCAAGAGGACTCGTCAAGGGCACTCCCGAAGACTACATGCTGCAGTGGCGCGACGTTGTACTCACTACTTGTGCACTGGATCACCCTCACTACAGGCTCGAGTCGAAAACTATAACGTTCATTCCCGGAAGGACGATCACGGCCAAGAAGCCCCGGGTCTATCTCGGCAACACATACCTTTTCACGTCTCCTATGGATTATGTAGTCCAGCTCAAGCGCAGAGCAGTGCAGTACTCATTCCTGCCCTACTTTCAGCGCAGCGACACTAAAGGCATCGGTGCAGGAGTAACCGGAACAATAGGCTGGGAGACAGGCGCAGCATCAATAGGCCTGATATATTCCGAGAAAGCAGAGTTTGAGTTCATGCTCGAGGTTGAACAGGAACTTAACGAGGATTTCTCCATCTTGGCCGGAGTCGAGCACTCATGGGACGACGAGTGGGACGAGAGAGTCTGGAGGCCTTACGCGTCATTGATGTATTCCCACAAGGGCTGGGAGGCACGTATAAACTGGAGCCGCAATGAGTACATTTCTGACCAGAAGGACAGCGAAAACGAGTTCAAGGGACGCTTAGACAGAAGGCCGGAACTTGTCGTGTATGCTCCGTGGTTCAAGAGTTCAGCGTATTCATGGATGAGGCTTTATGCATCATACGGCAGCTTCAAGGAGACTCTTCACGGAAGCGCGGAAGGAGAAGTTACCTCGCGTTACGGAATGGGCTTCAGGAACTATTTAGAGCATCCGCTGGACGACAAGGGAGCTATAGAGCTGTTTGTTGACAGTCAGGGTGTAGTTTGGTTCTATGACCGCGATGATTCTGACCATGAAATGCTGAGGAGTTTTACAGGTTTACGTTATAAAATAGGCGTATTCGAACTAGGAACAGGTTATGAACGTCAATATGTCTGGGGCAGCAGTCCCATGCATTGGGATCAATACCGTAAACGCGAGAGGATTCATCAGAAGGTGAGGTTTCCTGTAGGGCGTGAAATATATGCTGCAGCGCGCGGAAGCTATGATCTCGATAAAGACATGGTAGACGAGATAATTTATAGTCTTCAGTGGCAGACTGATTGTATGCTGTGGGACTTGCATTACAAGGACGACAGGACATCAGGCAGTGATGACGAAATAGGTTTGTCGCTGTACATACTGGCATTTCCTGACAGGCCCGCATCGTTCGGTCAGCGGTTAGATGTTGACCCGTTCGTGAGGCCGAGAGAAGTACCTGAAGACGAGAAAGAAGCGAGGTTATTCTAGCAAGATGATGTTGTTATGTTACGTTGACGGAAAATTTGTTAAGCCCGAAGAAGCAGTGCTCCCAATGTCAGACCTGATTATTCAGCGCGGTGTAGGAGTGTTTGAGGCGTTTGCGTCGTTTAACGGCAAGCCCTTGATGCTCACTCCTCACATGAACAGGTTTATAGCGAGTGCAAAGAGTTCGGAAATAGCGAATATTCCTGATGTGGAGTTCATGAAGAACGTAGTGCGTGAAGGCATTGCGAAGGTCGGTCGTGATGTGAGGATACGCACGTTCCTGACCGGCGGAGATGATTTTGACGCAGAGAAGGGATGCTTCCCCGAGCCGAGATTTTTCGTGATATTTGATGATGTAGGCTTAATCCCTGAAGACGTGAAGAAGCGCGGAGTAATTCTCGAGCCTGTGTCATTCGGACGCGACAATCCCGAAGTGAAGAGCGTGAATTACCGTGCAACCTACAAGATGCCCAAGTACGCATACGATATACTTTACTGCCCGAACGGCGAGATAACCGAGTGCGGACACAGCAACTTCTTCCTTGTCGTGGACGGCAGAATCATTACAGCTCCTCTGAGCCGTGTACTCAAAGGCACGACACGAGGAGCGACTATCGAGCTTGCGAAACAGGAAGGCTATATTGTTGAGGAGAGATGTCCTCTTTGGTCGGAGCTTTCGGGAGCGTCTGAAGCGTTCATCACAGGGAGTATGAAGTTAATTGTGCCGGCAGTGAAGATAGGCGGAATAACTATCGGAGACGGCAAGCCGGGAAAGATTACGCAGAGACTCTCCGAGCTGTACGTTAAGTATATGGAGAAATGGTTAGAGTAACCTGCTTTGTTTTTTGCGGGCGGGCGGGCGGGTCTGATGGACGCGACGATATATCGAGCGGACATCACCGTCATAGTGTGGGAGGAGTCGCTGTCTCTGAAGCGCACTTCACATCCCGTGAAAGCATCACATTACGCAGGGCAGTGGGAGTCGCTCTCCGAAGTGCACGCACCACGTGAAAGCATCACATTACGCAAGGCAGCGGGAGTCGCTCTCCGAAGCGCATACACATCCCGTGAAAGCATCACATTACGCAAGGCAGCGGGAGTCGCTCTCTGAAGCGCACATCACATCCCGCAATCGCATTACATTCGGCAACACCTTCGGGGTAAAACGTCTGCCCTGAAGTCGCAAGATACATAAATCTTTATCAGGAGGTAAATTGTTTCATGGAACAGATTCGCTCATTGTCGCAGTTAATCGAGGAAGCTACTAAGCTCTGTGCAGAGAAAGGACGCAAGCGCATTTCCGTAGCTATGGCTGAGGACGCAGGACTCATCTCCGCAATCGAGGAAGCCCGCAAAATGGGACTCGTAGAGGCAACTCTCGTCGGCAATCCCGAGAAGGTCAAGGCCTGCATAGCCGAAGCAGGAGCCAGCGAGTCCAGCTACCACATCATTCCCGAGACCAACGAAGCAGCCTGCGGAATCGTCGCAGTAACTGAAGTCTCGTCGAAGCGTGCAGACATCTACATGAAGGGCCAGCTCCACACTGATAACTTCCTGCGCGGAATGCTCAACAAGGAAGTCGGACTCCGAGTCGGCAAGCGTGCCATTTCCCACTGCTATTTCCACTCAGTCCCGGGCTATGACCGCGTACTCTTCATTGCTGACGGCGCATTCAACATGTACCCTGACCTCAAGATGAAGGCTGACATCGTGCAGAACACAGTCAACTTCGCCCGCTCGCTCGGTGTTGAGTGCCCGAAGGTCGCATGCCTCGCAGCCGTCGAGATGGTCAATCCTGACATGCCCTGCACTCTCGACGCTACAGCTCTCGTCCAGATGAACGCACGCGGACAGATCAAGAACTGCGTAGTAGACGGCCCGCTCGCTCTCGATAACGCAATCGACGAGGAAGCAGCACGCATCAAGCACATCAAGTCCCCTGTAGCCGGACATGCTGACGTACTGTTTGTTCCGCAGATCGAGGTCGGAAATGCTCTCGCAAAGTCAATCAGCTTCTTCGCAAAGGGCAGCGAGACAGCAGGACTCATCATCGGTGCTGCAGCTCCCGTAGTCCTCACCAGCCGTGCAGACTCACCGCGCGCAAAATTGCTCTCAATCGCCGGTGCTGTAATGCTTGCACATCATCAGAGCAAGTAAGTTATCTGCAAGACTGAAATCACATCATCCCTCCTGACTCAGAATCGGGAGGGTATTTGTTATAATCATGAGAAAATATCAGCAGAAAGAGTGAAGACAAAAGTGCAAAACGCGGCTATAATATTCAGGCATCAGGCATCAGGCATCAGGGCTATTCTTATCTCCGAAATTCCGTAAAACATTAAGATTTATTCTGGCAGTCCTTCAGGCAATACTAGACCTAATCATCTATAACATATGCTTCACACTCCTTCCCGTCTCTCTGACCTTTGAGGTACGCGCATTCTTGATAGGTACAATGTCGGTGTTCTTCCTGTTCGGGTCATTATACGGCTTCCGCAACTGGACATTCTGGGAAGAGACAAAGGCTATCTTGCGTTCAGGCCTCATGATTCTTCTCGTCAGTGCATTATTCATCTACACCAGCAAAGTTAATCTGCCCTTCGTCTTCATGATTGCGTGTCTCGGGTCGTTCTTGGCTGTTGACCTGACTGCACGATATTTCTTCAGAAGCGTGCTTTTTGCGCTGGGAGTGCTCCACAAGTCAGTAATCATTCTCGGTGCAGGCAGTGCAGGAGAACTCTTCGCTCAGAGCATAATATCTTCGCCGTTCATTGCGCGTAAGGTCGTGGGCTTCCTTGATGATGACGGCGGAAAACAGGGAAAACTCATTGCAGGTATCCCGGTGCTTGGACGGCTCGCGGACTTCGAGAGTGTACAGAGAGAGCTTCATGCAGACGAGGCAGTTATCGCTATACCTACAGCCTCACGGAAGACTCTTGCGGGGACTCTCAACGTCGTAGAGGACTATGTAGATAGAGTGTTATACATTCCTGATATGTACATGCTTACGACGATGTCGGCAACAGTGAGCAACATTGACGGAATGCCCATCATCTCAGCCTCGCAGGGACTCCTGAATCCAGTGAACAGGTTCGTGAAGTCGGTAGTTGATTACGCAGGAGGATTAGCAGCTCTGGTTCTCGCGTCGCCATTGATGATTTATTCAGCGTGGAAGATAAAGCGTGAAGACGGAGGGAGAATATTTTTCAGGCATAAGAGAATAGGCAGAGAACTTAAAGAGTTTTGGCTGTACAAGTTCAGAACTATGGTGCCGAATGCAGAGGAGATACTGAAGGAGATGCTGAAGGACGAGAAACTGCGGGCAGAGTTTGAGGAGGCCTTCAAGTTCAAGAATGACCCGAGAATTACGGAGATAGGGCAGGTGTTGAGGCGCACTAGCATGGATGAACTTCCGCAGATATTCAACGTACTCAAGGGAGAAATGAGTCTAGTAGGGCCTCGTCCAATAGTTCAGCGTGAAATAGAGCTTTATTACGGCTACAGGACAGCGAGGCAGATTTTCCATGTGAAGCCGGGCATGACTGGATTTTGGCAGGTCAGCGGACGCAATGATGTTGATGATTACAACCGCAGGATAGATTATGACCTGTACTACATACATAATTGGTCTGTGTGGCTTGATATTATGATTATGCTTCGGACGGTCCGGGAGGTCTTCAGGGGAACAGGGGCATATTAATGAAACAGTGAGGGAGGTGAAGAATTACGGCCTCCCTCTTTCTGTGCCTTAGTTCTGCGCGGCAGTTATGAGCTGTACTTCTTCAGGCGTGAGCTGCATAAATTCAGCTACTTTGCTTAGGGATATATTCTCAGCTAAAAGGCGTTTCGCTGCCTCGAGCAAGTTTCTACGTTCATCTGCACGACCTTTTTCTCGAAAGGACTTCTCTATCCACGATTCATACGGCATTGTTCATCCTCCTGTATCTCACAGCAAGCCTCAGAGTCCGGCCGACAGTGAGGCTACCTCTGCTGGTGTTAGCCGCATAATTTCAGCTACCTTGCTTAGGGATATACCATCAGCAACAAAACGTTTCGCTGACTCGAGCAGGTTCTTGCGTTCCTCTGCGCGACCTTCCTCGCGACCTTCTGTTAGACCTCTGTCGTGAAATGATCTCTCTATCCACGATTCATACGGCATTGTTCATCCTCCTGTATCTCACAGCAAGCCTCAGAGTCCGGCTGACAGTGAGGCTACCTCTGCTGGTGTTAGCCGCATAATTTCAGCTACCTTGCTTAGGGACATATTCTCAGCTAAAAGGCGTTTCGCTGCCTCGAGCAGATTTTTACGTTCTTCAGCTTTGCCTTCAGCCCGGCCCTCTGCTATGCCTTCAGCTAATCCCTTGTCGTGAAATGATCTCTCTATCCATGACTCATACGGCATTATTCATCCTCCTGTATCTCACAGCAAGCCTCAGAGTCCGACCGACAGTGAGGCTATCTCTGCTGGTGTTAGACGCATAATTTCAGCTACCTTACTCAGGGATATACCATCAGCAACAAAACGTTTCGCTGCCTCGAGCAGATTTTTACGTTCTTCAGCTTTGCCTTCAGCCCGGCCCTCTGCTATGCCTTCAGCTAATCCCTTGTCGTGAAAGGACTTCTCTATCCACGATTCATACGGCATCCTCTTTCCTCCTTCCGTGTCTGCAACAAATTCATCATACTCGACCCGAAGTGTCTTGCTCCTCAGATTCATTATCCGTTCAATGAACAGCAGAAGCACCCTCGACTCTTCCTTGCCCCAGCCTCCGAACTGAAGCAGTTTCCTCAACTCCTTGAGATACACAAATTTCTGCATCTCATTCTTGCGGCTTGATAACGCTTTACGGGCAGCATACATAATAAACTTGAACGGGTTATTGCCCTCCAGAAGCTCATCATCCCTCAAGCTCCATAGGTCAATTACGTTATACCTGTAGATTACTGATGTGCCGTACTGCGAAACTTCAAATTCCCCCGGTGTCTCCCTTGAAGGCCGGGGAGCAGTCAGAATCACAAGACCAGCAGGGTAACGCTTATAATGCGACGCTATCAGGCAGAAATAATTAAACATCCTCGCAGATATATCACTGCCTCCCTGCCCCTGTATCTCAATGTGAAGCAGTACCCACGCACTTCCGCCAGCCTTCAGAGCAATATTCAGCAGCTCGTCAATAAACTGCGCCGGGTTATGTCCGCTGTTCTCAGGAATAAATATTGTGTCGCGTAATTCCTTGCTCAGAAATTCAGGCTCCTGGCTCAAGTCTGCAGCCTCGTACAAGTCTGGTATAGCAGCCTGCAGCATCTCACGCCAGAATACTTCTATCAAGTCCTTCCAGAACCCGTCATAATCAAACCGTTCTTCGTCTTCGTAATCATTAAATACTTCACTGCACAAACATTTCACCTCCTCATGTTGATATTATAGCCCCTGCAAATCTGGTAGAATATCCACTCAATCAATTAACAGCTTAGGAGGATAAATTATTAATGGCATTTCTCAGCGACATAGAAATTGCACAGGCAGCTAACCCTCTGCCAATCGTCAAGGTAGCTGAAAAGTTAGGCATCTCTGAGGACGATTTGGAGCTTTACGGCAGGTATAAGGCTAAAATTTCTCCCGCAGTACTAAAGAGCCTCAAGGACAAACCAGACGGCAAATTAATACTCGTTACAGCAATCACGCCTACACCTGCAGGTGAAGGCAAGACTACTACAAGCGTCGGACTCACTGACGGCCTTAACGCTATAGGCAAGAAAGCATGTGCAGCTTTGCGCGAGCCGTCTCTCGGGCCGAGCTTCGGACTTAAGGGCGGAGCAGCTGGAGGAGGTTACGCACAAGTTATCCCGATGGAGGATATTAACCTTCACTTCACCGGAGACCTTCACGCAATCACGACAGCTCATAATCTCTGCGCAGCCATGCTCGACAATCACATTCAGCAGGGAAACGAACTCGGCATTGACCCACGAAGAATAGTTTTCCGGCGGGCAATGGATCTCAACGAGCGCGCTCTCCGAAATATCGTTATAGGCTTGGGAGGCCCGGCTAACGGCGTACCCAGAGAATCAGGCTTTGACATCACGGTAGCTTCTGAGGTAATGGCGATATTCTGTCTCGCGTCTGACTTGATGGATCTGAAGGCTCGTCTCGGCCGTATGGTCTTGGCCTACACTTACGACAACAAGCCCGTAACTGTTGATGATATTCACGCTGCGGGGTCAATGGCTGCACTCCTCAAAGACGCAATCAAGCCGAATTTAGCTCAGACTCTCGAAGGTTCACCAGCATTCATTCACGGAGGGCCTTTCGCGAATATTGCTCACGGCTGCAACTCCGTACAGGCTACACGGCTCGGCCTCAAGTGCGCTGACTATCTCGTAACGGAGGCGGGCTTCGGTGCTGACTTGGGAGCAGAGAAATTCCTTGACATCAAGTGCAGAATGGCGGGCCTCAAGCCTGATGCAGTAGTCGTTGTTGCGACAGTGAGGGCGTTGAAGATGCACGGAGGCCTCAGCAAGAAGGATTTAGCGCGAGAGGACTTAGACGCATTAGAGGCAGGTATCCCGAACCTCATCAAGCACATAGAGAACATCACGAAGTACGGCCTCCCTGTCGTCGTGGCAATTAACAAGTTCCCCACTGACACCAACGCGGAGCTTGCACTCGTTGCAAAGAAGTGTGAAGAACTCGGTGCGGAGTTTGCACTCTCTGAAGTCTGGGAGAAGGGCGGAAAAGGAGGCATAGAGTTAGCGCAGAAAGTTGTGAAGGCGTGCGAAAAACCCTCAACGTTCAAGTTCATCTATGACGCTGACATGTCCCCTAAAGAGAAGATGAACGCCATAGCCCGCGAAATCTACGGTGCTGACGGAGTGGACTTCACGCTTCAGGCAGAGAAGGACTTAGAACGCATTCACGAACTCGGCAAAGATAATTTGCTCGTATGCATGGCAAAAACTCAATACTCACTCTCAGACGACCCCGCAAAAATCGGGAGGCCTTCAGGCTTCAGAATTACAGTTCGTGAAGTGAGGCTCTCTGCAGGTGCGGGCTTCTTAGTGGCGATTACAGGAAGCATAATGACAATGCCCGGCCTCCCTAAGAAACCTGCTGCACTGAATATTGACGTTGACGCTGACGGAAAGATTACGGGGCTGTTCTAGCATGGACATCAAGACAGTAACAGTTAGCGATTTTCTCGCAGAGTTAGGTTCGGGGTCTCCTGCTCCGGGCGGAGGGAGCGTAGCTGCATTATCCGGCGCAATGGGAGCTGCTCTCGTCTCGATGCTCTGCAATCTCACAGCAGGAAGGCCTAAGTATGCAGATTATGATGCTTTGGCGAGGGAGACTCTCACGAAATCTGAGGCACTCACACAAAGATTGCTTGACTGTCTTAGGGACGACATGTCTTCCTACAACGGCGTTATTGCTGCACTCAGGCTTCCTAAGTCTACAGATGATGAGAAGGCTGAACGTTCGCGGGCATTGCAGGAGGCGTACAAGTCTGCAACTTCAGCACCTACGAACACCATCAACAACTGCCTAGAAGTGATGAGGCTCTCGAAAAATCTTCTCGGGAAGTCCAACGCAACAGCAGCTTGTGATTTGGCTGCTGCAGGGATTGAGGCTCATGCAGGAATATTAATCGCTATGGACAGCATACGCGCTAACTTGGCCGTGATTCATGATGCAGAGTATGTAAAGCGTGTGAGAGCATGGGCAGAGAACGCAGAACATGAAGCAGAAGAATTACTGCGTGAAATACAGGAGGCGGTGAAATAATGGCTGTAGTGATGAGCGGAAAAGAAGTATCCGCAAGAATGAAGGAAATGCTCTTAGCAAAAGTCTCTGAACTCAAGGGCAAAGGCATAAATCCTACGCTAGGGATTGTCCGTGTAGGGAACAGAGATGATGATTTGGTCTATGAACGCTCCATACTCAAACGCTTTCACACTTTGGGTATTGATGTAGATGTTCATGAACTACCTGAGGACATCTCGCAGGACGACTTCGATTCACAGTTCATGTTAGTAAACGATGACCCATATATTCACGGAATATTGCTGTTCAGACCATTACCTGAAGGACTGAGCGACAACTACGCAATACTTCACATGAACCCCAAGAAGGATATTGACGGCATGAGTCCGGTGAACGCGGCGAGAATATTTGCCGGAGAGAATGAGGGCTTTGCTCCGTGCACTCCGTCGGCGGTGATGGCTATGCTCGCACAATACGGCTATGACGTTGCAGGACATAATGTCGTAATAGTTGGTCGCAGTATGGTCGTGGGCCGTCCACTAGCGATGCTGATGCTGAAGGCTAATGCGACAGTTACAGTGTGCCACAGCAGGACGCAGAACATTCAGGAGATCTGCAAGCGTGCGGATATAGTGATAGCTGCTGCGGGACAAGCTAAGATGCTCACTGCGGACTACGTTACGAGGAAGAGTGTAGTTGTTGACGTTGGGATTGACACGGACAGTGAAGGCAACTTGTGCGGAGATGTGGACTTCGAGAAGGTAGAGCCTATAGTTCGTGCGGTGAGTCCTGTGCCCGGAGGAGTAGGAGCGGTAACTACATCAATACTCGCCGAGAACTTGTTGAAGGCCGCAAAAATGTTAGGGTAAAGAGTTAATATCGCCCCCGTGAGTCATTGCGGGGGTTTCATGATATAATCTCGCCAGCAATAATACATTATAACGAAAGGACTTGACATAATCGTCATGAACGTGTACACTAGCACACCACACCACACCACACCACCTGATTCACTTTCTCAAGTAACACCGTCAGCACTAACACGTAAAGTTCTCAATCTATCATCAGCAGTTATTCAGGCAGCGTTTGACCTAGTCATTCATCAGGCCTTACTGTCGGCATTGCTCGCGCTGTCAGCAGAAACACTTGAAGCAGGCTATGACCTCTTCCTCTCTGGAATAATCCCCCTGTGTTACGCATTCAGCTCACTCTATGGGTATGGCATCCTGTACCGAGAGTTCAGGGAGGAGAAAAGAAAACTTGTCAGGGCGTGGACACTGATTGTGATTTTGACGGTGCTGTTCGCCTTCACCAGCGATGTACCTGTGCCGTTCTTCCCCGTCATGGCGAGCCTCCTACTCTTCATGGCTGTAAACTTCCTCTTCAGGTACTCACTGCGCCATGTCTTGGCCTCGAGGTCAGAAGCATTCACTCTCTTCACCGCAAAGCCTGCGTGTGCTGCAGAAAATCCCCCGGAAATTCCGGATACTTCCCTGCGCAAGGACTACAGGCACAACATGAAGGCTGTCCTCGCCAAGAAGAGCAAGGTCTACCTGTTCATCAAGAGGGCGTTTGACATTGTATCGTCAGGATTTGCACTTGTAATTTTATCGCCGGTGCTGCTAATCACCGCAATAGCTATCAAGCTCGAAGACGGAGGCCCGGTATTTTTCAGTGCCAAACGCTACGGTAAAGACATGTCAACTTTCCACATGCACAAGTTCCGCTCAATGATACCCAATGCTGAGGCCAAGATTAAGGAACTCCTGAAGGATAACGAGATGACAGGCCACACATTCAAGATTAAGGATGACCCAAGAATTACTAAAGTAGGGCATTTCATCAGAAAGTACAGCATTGATGAACTCCCTCAGCTTTGGAATATCTTTGTCGGTGATATGTCAGTCGTCGGCCCTCGTCCGATTATCACTCTCCACATGGATACTTGCGATGATTACGACAAACAAAGATGGCTCGTACGTCCAGGCCTTACGTGCTACTGGCAGGTCAGCGGAAGAGCAGACATTAAGTGGGAGCAATGGATTGAGATGGATTTAGACTACATAGAGAACATGAGCATTTGGGAGGACGTGAAGCTAATTCTGAAGACGTTTCCGGTGGTGTTCAAGGCGGACGGAGCATATTAGAGCGTAATGAAATCCCCCGGCATTCAGCAGGCTGGGGGATATGCATTTATTGATACTACCTTACTCTGAGAGAATTGAGTATGCTTTCAACTTGCTTCTTGCTGATACTTGCTCCATCTGCAGCCCAAAATATACGTACTACAACATCACTGTTCTCAAAACCTCGCACAATTATGTTCATCTCATACATCGACTCTAGCATACCCCTAAAACGATATGTTCCAGTCTTCTTGTCGTAACGAGGCTTCGTTCCGTTCATCTCCTTCGCTGCAGCCTGCGCAACCTCTTCCAATGTCCTTCCGTCAAGTCTGCCGGCATCTACACGAAGGGCTTTCGTCTCGTCCAAAGTGCTTATGACGATAGTGCTGTCATTGGCTCTAAGTATCTTCCAGCCGGAAGGAACATCAATAGTAAGCGGGCCGAAATCCTTAGCCTTCGCCAGAGACAACGACGCAAACACAGCCAATATAACCAACGAAGAAATAATACGCTTAAACATAGTCAAAATAATCTCCTTCATTTATTTGCAGGGGGAATATCCGCACGAGAAGCAATACTCACACCCGGAAATCATCTCTAAAGGCGACCCGCATTCAGGGCAAATAAGCTCCTTGTCGTTACGCCTCGCTGCAACTGCCTCTCGGTCAATCAGCTTCTCCAGCAATAACGCTATCGCATCTGGTATCGACCTCACTACATGGCTCTCATCACAATTCAGCATCCAGTACTCTTTGCCAGATAAGCCCTTCAATGTGTCGATAAAGTCCTCCAAACTGCACCCTGAACGCAGACCTATTGATATTACTCTGGAGAGTGCCTCCGTCATCGCCTTCATCTCTGAACCGCTTTTGCCCACATTCACAAATATTTCGAAGGGGTCTTTGCCGTCAAGATTCAGCGTTACGTAAATGCTCCCCCACGGTGTCGTGTCCTTTATCGTCTTCCCGAACATCATTAAACCGGGACGAGCTTTCACTCTCTGCGACTTCTCCTCCGGTATGGGGTCAGGGGTCTTCTCTTCCTTCTTCACCTCGATGGGCTGGAATGAACGCGACCCATCACGGTATATCGTTATGCCCTTGCAGCCCATGTTATAGCAGTCCTGATATACTCTCTGCACATCTCCTACCGTCGCACTGTTAGGAAGATTTACTGTCTTGCTTATCCCGCTGTCTACTACCTGCGCAAATATTCCCGTTACATTCACGTGCTGTTCCGTCGTGATGTCGTACGCCGTTACGTACTCCGGGGATGAGAGATGACCGCCTGATGCCCGGTACTCGTTACGCTGTTCGGGAGTGAGTAGCTTGTGCCAAAAGTCCCGGTTCTCAAAGCCTGAGCCGTCAGTCTTCATTACCCGCCTGTTCCATGACCACGCAAAATTCGGCTCGATACCTGATGACGCATCCAGTATCATTGAGATTGAACCAGTAGGCGCAATTGATAACCTCCGGCTGTTCCGCATGTTCCCAGATAATATATCAGGCAGTATTTCACGCGCCTCATCAAACGTAAAGCCCTCTAACGTGTTCAGCAATGTTACAGGCACTACCTTTCCTTCACGCATAGACTGAAGCATTGAGGAATACTCCTCCTGTGTCGAGGGAACTTTCACACCGTCAAATAACTTGCTAACTAGTTCGTGTTCAGGGAATGCGGGCTTCTTCATGTCCCGCACTATTCCTACCGTCGCTCTTAAGGCGGAACGCGCTAATTCCCCTCCCAGCTTACGGCAGAAATTATTGAAATCTTCTGAACCGTAGACTATTCCCTGAAGAATTGACGCATCAGCAAGCCCCATTATCCCCAATCCTACAGGACGTATTGCCTTCGTGCGCTCACCTATCTCTTCAAGGGGGTAACTGCACGCATCTATAACTAAATCAAGATAGTACATTGAACGGAAGACTTGTGCGCGTAAGCCTGACCAGTCAAAGCCATCTTTGCAAGCAAACATCTCTACGTTGATTGAGCCGAGATTGCAGCTCGTGAAGTTAGGCAACGGCTGCTCTCCGCAGGGGTTAGTTGACTCTATCTCCCACTTCGCACCGCCGAGCTTGAGTAAGTTATCCTGACGTGCTCGGTCTATAAAGAATACTCCGGGATCTCCGCGCTTCCATGCAGATTCGCAGATGTGATTCATCAGTTCACGAGCCTTAATCGTCCGCACCGTGCTTCCGTCTACACGCGAATGAAGCTCAAAATCTCCGTCCTTCTCCGCCTCGTTCATCAGCTTGTCGGAAATCGCTACTGAGATGTTGAAGTATGACAGTCTGCCGTCCTCAGTCTTGCAGTCTATGAAGTCGAAGATGTCCGGGTGGTCATCGAACAGCATCCCCATTAATGCCGCGCGCCTCTTGCCTCCCTGAACGACTACTGCTCCCATTGTGTTCCACGTCTCCATGAATGACACAGGGCCGGATGCTTTGCCTCCTGTTCCGCCCGCTATCTCGGAGCTGTGCTCCCGCAAATGCCCGAAGTTCCCGCCGACTCCGCCTCCGAACTTGCTTATTATGCTCGCGTTCTTCACCGACTCAAATATTCCCTCGATGCTGTCGGGTACGCTTATCACAAAACACGCAAATAGCTGCTGGTTCTTCGTGCGTGAGGCGTAGAGTTTCCGGTAATCCTCTATCGTCATCTCGTCAGGAGACTTGTATATTATCGCTGACAGTTCGGGTATCACTGTGAGGCCTGCTGCTGCACTGAACAGGCACGGCGAGTTGAAGAGAAACCGTCTGCCTAGTATGTCAGATGCAATATTCTTCTCGACTGTCCGTATCCACTCCGCAGAGTCCGAATAGTTCACCTCTGCGCTGGCCACTATGCGTGCTACACGTCTCGCGAACTCCTCAAAATCCTTCTCTTTCCTGACAGCCTGAATCTCCTGGTCATATCTGGGCACAAAGTATCTTTGCTCGAGAAGCCATAACGCATTTTCCGAGAGCCTAGACTCTCCCCTGCTTTCCAATGATGCAGAGTCTATGTTGCTGAAGTATTGATGAATGCTCATTTCGTAGTAATTGCCTTCCCCTTTCGCAAAAAATATCCTCCGACCCCCTTTTTCTGGAAGCCGGAGGTGAATGTAGTAATAAGCTGTTGTGTATGTGTCTGCTACTTCTTTGGAGGTGTCTTCAGTTCCTGATAGAGCTTGATTATCTTCGCAAAGAGGCCATTATCAGCGTTGATGTCCTTCACCGCAAACTCTGTGCGGAAAACTTCCGGCGACTCCGCCCACAATGACACGCTCGGCACTGAAAGCTCCGCACTCAGAATTTCACGCAACGCCTTGAAGTACTGCCCGTAGCCTCCGAATGTCATTAACGGCCCTATCGCTGCAAATACTCCGTTAGCTTCGTCATTCAGCCAGTTTTGCATCTCCGCAAAGTCCAGCCATAAAGACGAAATAGACTCACGCTCCATAAGGTCAGACAGCGCGGGTTTGACTGACGGCTTGTCTGACAGGCTCGCAAGTTCCGCAAAGTAAAGCCCCAATGTTTCGCCTTTGTCCGCTGCAAGACAGGATATAGGACTGAGTGATGAATCAAGCTGCAGTATTCCGTCCTGTACCTTCGAGAAATGAGGCGACTTCGTGAGCCGGTCAAACACTTTCCCTGCTGCTCCTTCTTGGCCGGTCTTAGAGATATACACTGCAGGAAGACGGAACGACTCAAAGGTTACTGTGCCGTTCACTACTGCGGAAAATGCTCCGGTGAAAAGATCCGCTGCCTCAGACTCGCTTATGCCGAAACGTACCCGCAGATTACGCAGTGTACGGTCTATCATGGGCTTCAAAATTTCCTGTTCCTTCATTGCAGCAAAGTCCAGATAACCGCCGACTGCTAAGAGTGGACTCGCGCTGCTGCCTGTGCTGTCAAGGTCTATATTGCCACCCTTCACCAACGCAAGATCCTTAGCTATCTTATCTGCATATTCCTTCTTGAGGGCTGTGCTGAAATTCAGTGCTGCAGACATCAGGAACTTATTCTTGAGTCGCTGGAAAGCTAATTCTATCTCAAGCGGCTTGTCAAAGTATTTGCGCGCGTCTAAATCGTCTAGTTCCCCCTCGTCATCAAGTTCGGAGGCCGTCTCGTAGTCCACATGAAGAAACGCATAGTCCTTCTCTCGGAAGCGCAAAGGCTTATTCGTGAACAGGCGCGATTTAGGGTCGCTAAGTGCCTTCAATGAAAGACGCACATTGTTTATTGATGAACCGAATATTACTACGTCATCTGAGGCTGCCATGAATATATCATTGTTCACACGGAAGATATTATCCTTCTCGCGCTCTACCTTTATCATCGTCTCAGCAAATGCCGCGGCTATACGACTCCCTATAAATAACGTCGCTACGTCTATCGCTTCTGCCTGTCCGTTCGCTATCTTCTTCACTGTGTCCGATACTTCAGGGCTTACCTTGAACGCTGCCTGCAATAACGGTGTCATCGAAGCTATATCACGCTTGCTCATCCCTGTTACTACGGCCATTGAACGCAATGGGGTCATTAACGCCATAGCACTTAGAAACTCGGACGCTGCCATTATTTCCAGCTCACTTTTTCCCTTCAGGATTAACGGCATAAACAGATTCAGGTTATCACGCGAAAATATCCACTTCAGAAGACTTGACGTGTCTTCAAGCCTCAGAACTAAATACACTGAATCATCATACTGCGGGCTTAGTGCGTCCTCTGGCTGTGATGAAAATGCAGGGGCACTACACAGCAGCGTGCACAGTATTGTTAGTGATAGTAATTTCTTCATTCCTGCCTCCTTTATTGACAAAAAAAGTACTCCCCCGCAATTTTTACAGGAGAGTACAGTTATTCTCTTAGCCCTTGTACGCTCCGTAGATCTCCAAGAATGAGGCGGGCTTCAGGCTCGCTCCTCCCACTAGTGCGCCGTCAATGTCAGGCATTGAGAGCAGCTCCTTCGCGTTTGAACCCTTCACGCTTCCGCCGTAAAGAATTACTGCGTCCTTCTGGCCGATAAGCTCACGACTCCACTTGCAGACTTCTTCCGCCTGGTCCGGGGTCGCCGTCTTGCCAGTGCCGATTGCCCATACTGGTTCATAGGCGTAGATTATCTTTCCAGTTTCTGCTGCACTCAGACCCGATAGCGCGCTCTTGAGCTGACGTTCCATTACTGTAAACGTGTTGCCAGATTCTCGCTCCTCTAAAAGCTCGCCGTAACAAAGAACAGGGATCATTCCTGCGTCTAACACTGCCTTCGTCTTCTTAGCGATTACTTCGTCGCTCTCAAGGAAGATGTGCCGTCTTTCGCTGTGGCCAAGTATTATGTGCGTTACGCCGTATTCCTTCAGCATAGGGATTGAGATTTCACCCGTGAATGCCCCTTTAGGCTCGTAGTACACATTCTGCGCTCCAAAGACTATTCCGCACTTCTTCGCTCCCTGCGATAGAGGCCATAATGACGTAAATGGCGCAAATATGCCTACCTCTAAATTCGCATCTCCCTTGAACGGCTCGTACGCTGAGGGAAATTCCGTGAAGAATTTTTCCGTCTCACTGTACGTGTTGTTCATTTTCCAATTTCCGAACAGGTATATTTTTTTGCTCATGATATTACCTCACCGAGTTAATAATACCGGCCTAAACATTAAATTCTGATGAATGCTCAGTCTTCCGACCGGCGGGAAGCTGTTCATCTTCCAGTTCCCTTGACATACTCCCGCTTCACAGCCCGAAAGCTAGGGGATTGTGGTATAAACAAACCTGCCGGATTGCTCCGGACTTACTGGCTCTCCTCCAATGGCTGGTCGCGCAGCACGTCGCAGACATGCCCCAGCCATATACTTCACTGCCTAAGTCGGCAGATAGTACACATTACACCCTGAAAGGCTCCATGCCGGGAAGCTTCTTGCCTTCACAATACTCCAGGCTCGCTCCTCCGCCGGTAGACACGTGAGACACTTTGTCCGCAACTTTGAACTGACGGACCGCTGACGCTGTGTCCCCTCCGCCGATTACTGTCGTCGCTCCTTTGGACGTTATCGCTGCTACCGCCTCGGCTAAGGCCTTCGTACCTTCCGCAAACTTCGCATCCTCAAATACTCCCATTGGGCCGTTCCAGAGTACTGACTTTGCACCGTCTAGGGCTGCTATGAACTGCTTCACTGTCTCAGGGCCGATGTCTAAGCCCATCTTGTCAGAAGGCATCGCATCACTGCTCACTATTTCCGTGTCCGTCGCGTCCATGCCAGAAGCTACTACGCTGTCTACCGGAAGAAGTATCTTTACTCCCATGCCTGCAGCTTTGGCGAGAGTATCACGCGCAAAATCAAGCCTTTCCGTGTCGCATAAGGACTTGCCTATCTCTTTTCCCTGCGCCTTCAGGAACGTGTACGCCATCCCTCCGCCGATTAATATTGTCGTCGCCTTGTCTAACAGATTGCCTACTATGTCTATCTTGTCTGAGACTTTCGCTCCTCCTAGTATCAGAACGTAGGGCTTCGCAGGGTTCTCACTCACTGCACCCAGCATGTCCCCTTCACGTGATAGCAGGTCGCCCGCAAACGCTGCCTTCACGTAAGGAATTACTCCGCACGTTGAGCAGTCCGCCCGGTGGCTTGCACTGAACGCATCCATCACGAAAACATCAAATGGTGCTGCCATCTTACGGCTGAACTCGGGGTCGTTCTTCTGCTCCTCTGGGTGATAGCGCGAGTTCTCAAGCACAGCTATTTCGCCGGGCTTCAGGGCATCTACTGCTGAGGCTACTTTGTCGCCTACACAGTCATCTACAAATACTACTTTCAGTCCGTAGGCTTTCTCTATGTCGGGCACTATCTGGGAAAGCGAATAAGCTGGGTCGATTTTCCCCTTCGGCCGGCCGAAATGCGATATTAACGCTACTTTCGCTCCTGCGTCTATCAGCTTCTTTAACGTGCTCGTGTGCGCCAATATCCGCGCATTGTCAGTTACTTTTCCGCCCTTGAACGGGACGTTGAAGTCTACACGCATTAATACTTTCTTGCCCGCTACGTCTGCAGGCGTGAATGTCTTCAGCTTCATTACTCTTTTGCCTCCGTCTTTGTCTCGTGATTCGTGGGGTCGTTTTCTTATTGCATATTTTACAGCATGTCCGCTTTATGAACAGTGAGAGTTTTGCGGGCTTTGTTTGTTGGGCTGTGAGGAGAGTGTTTTGCTGTCTCGTGGGATGTTAGGCTGTGCGCTTTATGAACAGTGAGAGTTTTGCGGGCTTTGTTTGCCGGGCTGTGAGGAGGGGGGGGTGCTGCTGCATTGGGGGAGGTTAGGCTTTGCGCTTTCTGAACAGTGAGAGTGAGGCGGGAGGTTATTTGCCGGGCTGTGAAGAGGGGGTTTTGCTGACTTGTGGGAGGTTAGGCTTTGCGCTCTCTGAACAGTGAGTGTGATGCGGGGCTTTGTTTGTTGGGCTGTGAGGAGGGCGTTTTGCTGACTTGTGGGAGGTTAGGCTTTGCGCTTTCTGAACAGTGAGAGTGAGGCGGGAGGTTATTTGCCGGGTTGTGGGGAGGGTATTTTGCGCTGCATTGGGGATGTTAGGCTGTGCGATTTATGAACAGTGAGAGTTTTTGCGGGCTTTGTTTGCCGGGCTGTGAGGAGGGGGGGGTGCTGCTGCATTGTGGGAGGTTAGGCTTTGCGCTTTCTGAACAGTGAGTGTGATGCGGGCTTTGTTTGCCGGGCTGTGGGGAGGGTGTTTTGCTGCTGCATTGGGGAATGTTAGGCTCTGCGCCTTCTTAACAGTGAGAGTGATGCGGGCTTTATTTGCCGGTATGTGAGGATAGTATTTCCTCTATTGCACGCCAACGGTATTTTACTGCTGCCTTCGTTATAGGGGGCGTTAGTCTGTTACCTAAGCCGGATAACGTTTCCTCAGGGTATTCAAGCCTTAACGTTATTACTTCCCTGAGTTTCGCTGATAGTTTCTCTAGTAGCCCAAGCTCTAATACTTTCCGCGCAGTCATCGTCTGCTCTCGGGCTGCATTAAGACTCCGCTCTATGTTCGCACTGTCATAGTTGCTCTCTCGGTTCGCTCGGCTCCGCACTGAACGCATCATCGCAACTGCATCAAATTCAAGTGCTCCGGAAGGCATACCGGCATTGCATAGGAACGTCATTATGTCATCATGATTGCGTAACGTGTATTCATTGCCGTGCGCATTCCAGGATAAACCAGTGAGCTTTAGGGCCGTATGCGCTATCTCTGCCGTGTCCGGTGAGGAAATTATCAGCGCAAGATAATAGCCGACCTTCGGAAAATATAACCCTCCTGCACTCCCCCATATTCCCCTAAGCCATGACCACGCATTAACCTGACTCTTAGGCACTTTCAGAAGCTCAACAGGACACCGGAAACTTACTGAAGGTTTACGGCCCGGACGGGTTGTCATTGACACTGCAAGAGGTAGCGTCCGGGCGTAAGTTGTCATCTGCCATAAGGGAAATTTGCCGGGCCCGGTCAGTCGGCGCGCTGCCTTAAGACGGTTGGTCGTGAAGGTTATGCGCTTGTGCCTCATCCCCATTAACAGCCCTGATGCCTCATAATCCGCACTAGTTAATGACTTCGCAGGGGAAATAAGCCATTCATCCCACAGTGAAGCTAACTGCATTTCCTTGTCCATTTATGCCAGAAACTCAATACTTTTCCGCGTCTTCAGTGGCTCATGAATTAACGGCGCATTCCCAGACTTCACAGACTGAGGCTCTGATTCCGTGTGCTCGTAGCTGTCCTGAGACTGCCGCCCTCCGCGTCTACGGCCCTCCTGCTCGTCCCCTGCGTCCTTGCGGTGGACTCGCTGCGCCTCTGTGGCTGCCGTGTTCGCCTGTACCGTCTGAACTGCACGTATCCCCTCACGGATTATTTCCTGACTCTGACCGGTGTCCTGCGCTGCTGATAAGGCATTCGGCGATACTTTCGCTGCACTCTCTACATTCAAATTAGACATAAGCATACTTACAGGCTGCATACTCGTTGACATTGCTTCTAACCCCCTAATCGCCCCTTGTTGTAGTCATACGGCTTTAACACTATTTCACGCTTCTCATCATCCGCTATGAATGACGTGTATTTGCACGGCTCGTTCACTATGTATTTCAGTCCCCGAACTGAGATTATTACTCCGCCGTAGCAGATCTCCTTCACACGGATTATCCCCTTGTCCCGCACTAAGGCTAACTGTTCATCTAGCTCGGTTAGCTCCTTCTTCATACCCTCTAACGCTGCCTGAAGCTGAAACTTCATCTTCGTCAGCTTCATCATCATTGCTCGCTTGGGGTCGTCTAACTGGCCAGATAACTCCAGCTTCTTTAAGAGGGCTAAATTAGGCTCGATGCGCTCTAGGTTCTCTTCACAACGCTTTATCTCTGACGTGAAGACTTTGCGCTTCTCCAGCTGCTCGGGGGGAAGGCCTACTATTACCTCCGTCTTCGTTCCCATCTCTGAGCCGAGAATATTGCACGCTACCTCTAATCCCGCCTCTATACGTCCGCCCGCTATCTGAGACTGTTTGCCGGAGTCTAGGGCTATTACGGCTCGCTGGGCATACAACCGGCTGTGAAGCACCGCATTCTTCACTAGAATACTTCCGCCAGAACGTATCGTCGCCTGGTCGCAGAAATTCAAGCTGATGTCCCCGTTCGCTCGGATTGTTCCCTTGCCTGTTCCGCGTACTCCGCCGTGAATCACTATCACTCCCTGACTGTCTACGTCCGCTCCCTCTACTGGGCCGTGTATGTCTATATTCCCCTGCGCTATCACGTGGAAGCCATCACGCACCGCTCCGTGTATCTTCACCGCTCCCGTGAAGTCTATGCTACCGACCGCAAAATCTATGTCCCGGTGAATATCAAGTTCGGGCAGCACTACAAGCCTTCCGTGCTCATTCTTGAGCTGACCTTCCGCTGTCGCCACAAGAAGTAAAGGGTTTACATCATCGCGCTTGAGGCCGTCCCCGAAGGAAAACTCCACATTACGCACTGGCTTGTACTTCACTGTTCCCCCGGTTACGTCCGTGCCGTTCTTCCCGCTCACTAAAGGGTGCTTGACCGCTATCTCCTGACCGGGATGCACCGTTACTATCGTGCTACGGCTCCAGAAGTCTATCTTTTCATCGTCGCTTACCTCAAACGGCCTGTCCGGATCCTTCAGCAGCTCAATGTATGCGTCCTGACCTTCTACTGCTGGTATGCCGGAAGCTACTACTACGGGCTGACTGCCCAGCTTGCGCGCCAATAATGACTCTACGGCTTTGCGGTCTATCCCTACTTTCACTCCATGTGCTGATAGTGAACTCATTACGTCCTCAACACTCGGCCACGGCTTGGCGAAAAACGGAGGCTCAATTTCTACGCTGGCCGTCATCTTGTGCCCAGCTAATGTTACTAGTATCTTCGCGTCCTTCTCAAAGGCTGGGTTGCGCAAACTTACTTTGCAGCGTTCTCCGTCTGTTATGAATTTGCGTATCGCCTTGAAGTCATATCGCACTATTCCGTATTCCTTAAGGTATGCGTATACTTCATTCTCCTTGAAATCCTTCGTGCTGCTTGATAAATATATTCCGTCTGGAAGGGCTTCCAGAGTAAATTTTTCACTCCCTATCATGTTCTTTCACCACGCTTTCAAGTATCGTATTCAGATGAGGGGAGTATTTGTGCGCATGATAAATCAGCCCCCGCACTCTGCTTTCAGTATCGTATTCAGGGGGTATTTGTGCGCATGATAAATCAGCCCCCGCATTCTCTCACCACGCATTCATCTTCGCCTTCAAAATAGTTCGCAGCATTGATAACCCTTTACCATGTATCTGGGATACCCGGCTCTCCGTTACTCCCATTATTGCACCTATCTCCTTCAGCGTCAGACCCTCGTAGTAGTACAGACTCAGCATCTGGCGTTCACGGTCAGGAAGCTCACTCAATGCCTCTCTCAGCTGCTCTCGGTCGCTCTCGTCGTCTAACCTGTCTGCTGCACTCTCACGGTCATCCGCCAATGTCGCCTCAACTGATACGTCGCCGTCATCTAGGGGCGTGGTGTCATCAAGTGAGGTGATATATCCACGAGACGCTAATTCCTGCACCTCGTAATACTCTTCCGCATCTATGCCCATCTCGGACATGATTAATTCATCACGCATTTCTCCCTTATCACGCAATACTTTTTCCATCGCTCGGTTATACTTCTGCACTTTCTCGCGCCCGGTACGTGAAAACCAGTCGCATTTACGCAGCTCATCTAGTATTGCACCGCGTATTCTGGGTATTGCGTAAGTCTGGAACACAAAGCCTTTAGACGGGTCAAATTTATCAACGGCATCAAGGAGGCCGAACACCCCGAAACTCAGGACATCTTCATAATCGAGGCCTGAAGGGGGAGTTACAGCCATTCTGCCGACTACATACTTAATCAGGGGAAGATAACGCATCACTAGTTCATCACGGCCTTTCCCGGTTCGCGTAAATTCTTCCCACATCTTTTTCTCGTCTTCTGTATTCATTACGGCTGCAATAAACCCCCTATATCTCACTTACTCCTTTGCCAAGCGTCTTCACCTTCAGCATCCAGTTTGACGTTGAAAACTCTATCGTACGCCCCTTATTCCCCCCGGTGTCTGAGGCTACAAGGGCTATTCCAAGACGGCGCAAACGTAACATTGTCTCGCTTACGTTCTTTGCACCCACCGTCAGGAAATCCGCCGACATTCCCGGCAGCGCAAACATCTGCGCTCCTCCGGCTATCTTCGCCTTTATACGGGCACGCGTCGCTCCCAGCTTCACCATGTCTTCTATTATGCGGGGAACGGCCGTATCTGCAAACTTCCCTACTTTCTCTGAGGCCATAAGCCCCCGGCTGTTAGGAAGCATTATGTGCGCCATGCCTGCTATTTTGGCGAAACTGTCATAAACTACAAGGCCTATGCATGACCCGAGGCCAAGAGTTATTAATTTCACAGGAGCACGTATGACCAATAAATCAGCCATGCCCAACACTATACTGTTTTCAGCCATTCATTACATCACCTTCAGCTTTCTTAGCAGCATTTCAAGCGCGTCAGGGTCCGGGATTAAGATTATATGCCCTGATACTTTGCGCCCGCTTTCTAGGCCTTCAACACTAAGTTCTGTGTTCACAAGCAATGCTGTTTCTCCCATCTGCCCGTATATTGAGGCCACTACATCAAGTATTGAACTCAGCATGTCATGCGCTACTCCGGGCACGCTTATCTGGTGCTGCGTTCCTAGAAGCATATTTATCGCATTCAGAAAGGAACTCAGAACTATATTACCCACTTCACTTAATGCGCTGTCAGTCATTTCCTGGGGGATTTCGCCGACAGGAATAAATGTGCCGAACTGCTGCTTGAGCAATAATTCAACCATCAATGCAGCATCTTCCTCATTCTGAATGAATATCAGGCTGCACTGAAAGCCCCCAAGTGAACGCACAAATACCGCTCCTACTATCTGCATCGGGTCGCCGTAATGTTCGCCTAGCTCATAAATTGACACCATTTCGCACTGTGGCACGGTCATATTTATGCGCGTTGACAAAAGGCCCGATAATGCCGTCGCTGCATTGCCTGTGCCTATGTTTCCGACTTCCTTTATTGCGTCTAACTGAAGAGCTGTTAAGTGCGTGTCCGAAGGGGCAAACTCATTGTCAGACATTGATAATACTCTCCTAATTCTTTGTCGAATAGAACGATGCCACATCTAATATTAATGCTACGTTGCCGTCCCCTAAAATAGTTCCGCCGGTTATGCCGTCTATCTTTGACAGAAAACGCCCTAATGACTTAATCACTATTTCCTGCTGGCCTATTAACTGGCTTACGATAAACCCTATCTTGTTCTTGCCTATCTTCACCACTACTACAGGGTATTCATCACGGTCGCGTTCAATTTCCTCAGTGCCCAGAATATCGCCCAGAATGTTTAGTGAGAGGACTTCACCGCGCAGAAGTGTAGTCGGTTCACCGTGAACAGTTTTTACGTCCTCACGGCGCACCATTATAGTTTCCTCCACGTTCTCAAGGGATATTGCGTAGGTCTCATTGCCGACCTTGATCAGCAGCGACAGCACAATAGCCAATGTCAGCGGAAGCCTGATGTAAACGTGAGTGCCTTCATTCTTCTTGCTGACCAAATCGAACTGTCCGCCTAACTGTTCAACTTTAGTCTTTACAGCGTCCATACCTACCCCTCGCCCTGACAGGTCAGTAATCTGCTTGGCCATGCTGAAGCCGGGCAGTAACACTATCTGCGTGGCCTCTTCATCGCTCATTATGGCTGCTCTGTCCTCTGTCAGAATTCCGCGCTCTATGGCCTTCTTCTTCACCTTGTCGGGGTCAATACCTGCTCCGTCGTCGCTCACCTCTATTACAACGCCTGAGCCTTCCTGATACGCAGCTATTTTCAGGATGCCTTTTTCGGGCTTACCGAGGGCCTTGCGTTCTTCAGGGTGTTCAATGCCGTGATCCATAGAGTTGCGTATCAAGTGAACCATAGGGTCGCCTATCTCATCAATGACGGTGCGGTCAAGTTCAGTATCTTCGCCCTCTAGGACAAGCTCAACGTTTTTGTTGAGAGTTTTGCTGAGGTCGCGAATGAGGCGCGGGAATCTGTCGAAAGTGAAGCTGACCGGGACCATACGCAATTTAGTAACGAGTTCCTGAATGTCTCCTGAGATGCGCCCCAACTGAGAGAGAGTCTCGTCGAACTGGCGGAGTCTAGCTTCCTGCACGAGGCGTTCAATGCGTGCTCTAGAGATGACCAGCTCGCCCACAAGATTCATGAGCTTATCGAGCCTCCCTATGTCCACTCGGACGGTCTGACTCGACTTCTTCGCTCCCTCTTTCTTGGCCGGTGTTTGGGCTGCTGGAGCACTCGCTGGTGCGGGACTCGGACTCGGGGCGGACGGACTCGGCTCGGGACTCTCCTGCACTGCGGGACTCGGACTCGGGGCGGACGGGGCACTCGTAGCCTTGACCTCTTCAACGTCAGCGGTCTGCACGTCGCCTATTTTCTCGATGGCAGCCTTGACCTCTTCGGCGGGAGCTGGAGTCGCGACGTAGATTGTGAACTCGAACTCGAACTCTTCCCTCTCGAGCGCGTCAGTGGGAGGGTCAGCTCTGAAGATTTCGCCCAATTCCTCTAGCCTGTTGACGACCATATAAGCTCTTGCAGCTTTTAGGAGGCAGGATTGGCTGAGGGTAACATGAACGCTGAAGGCATTTGCACCTTCATCATTAGCTTTCTTCACCCATTCGGAATCCTGCGAGCCTCCGGAAGTGCCCTGCTCTTGGCCTGCTGCCTGAACGGGGGCTGCCTGAGCGGGCGCGGGTGCTTTGTCGCGTAACTGCGCAACTATTTCGGATACGTCGATATGCGCGTCATTCCCTCCGCCTCTGATGCTGTCTGCCATTGCCTGAAGGTTATCAAGCCCCGTGAACAATAAATTCATGTCCCCTTCAGTGAGCGGTCTCGTCCCTTTGCGTGCCTCGTCAAGGCGGTCTTCCATTGCGTGGGTGAGACCCATCATCTGAGTGAAGCCCATTGTTCCAGCCATACCTTTAAGCGTGTGGGCTGACCTGAAGATTTCGTTGATTACGTCCATATCAACCATATTTTTCTCAAGGGCCAGCAGCATATCATCTAATCTCTGCAAATTGTCGTCAGTTTCATCCAGGAACGCGCCCAGATACTGGCTCATATCCATATCTGCCAAAGTTATTATTCCTCCTTCAAGGATAAATTTATTGCTTCACGATTCTGACCATAGCGTCAGGAATTTCATTTAGCGGGAGCACTTCATCAACGATGCCTGCGTCAACTGCAGCTTTAGGCATTCCGTACACGACGCAGGATTTCTGGCTTTCGGCTATGACGTATGCACCTTTGCGCTTGAGGGCGGTCGCTCCGTCTGTCCCGTCTCGTCCCATGCCGGTGAGGATGACGCACAAAACGTTACCTCCGAACTCGTCGGCGATGCTCAGGAACATAATATTAGCAGCGGGCTTAACGGAGAGGACGGGTGGAGCGTCAGACAATGAGCACACTGCGACACCTGCGCGTCTTTTGATGGTGAGGTGTTTTCCTCCCGGTGCGATGACGACTCTTCCCGGCTTGAGTGTCAGTCCCTCGAAGCCTTCGACGACCTCGACCTCTGAAGTCTCGTCGAGTCTCTTAGCGAAAGACGGAGTGAACTCCTTCGGCATGTGCTGAGTGATGACGATGGGGACGGGGAACTTTTTGGGCAGCTTAGGGATGAGTTCAGAGAGAGCCATAGGCCCTCCGGTTGAGCTTGCGATGGCCACGATGTCGCGCCGACCCGAGAGGCCGGGGAAATTAGCGGGAGGGTTCATTCTCCGGAAGTCTGGAGCGGGGGCAACATTAAGCCTTGCGCCTCCGAAGATACCTGCCCTGCTGGGTGTCCTGAGTCTCGCTGTGCTTGCTGCTATTACCTTGTCTATAAGTTCCTGCCCTATTGTCTTGATGTTCAGAGATATTGACCCTGAAGGTTTCCCTATGAAGTCAACGCAGCCGAGCGCAAGAGCTTTTAGTGTCGTCTCTGCTCCTTCCTGAGTCATAGAACTAACCATGATAACGGGAAGAGGATTAGTTCTCATAATTTCCTCGAGAGCTTGAAGTCCGCTCATGTTAGGCATCTCAACATCCATAGTAACCAAATCAGGCTTAAGGTTATGTATTTGTGCCAGTGCATCTTTGCCGTCTCTAGCTGTGCCTGCAACTTCAATTCGCGGGTCAGACCTAAGAATATCGCTGATGAACTGCCTCATAAGCGCACTGTCATCAACGACTAATACCCTTATTTTTGCGCCCCTAGGTATCATATTAATCTGCTGTCCCAGTAAATATGAGTCAGCAGAGTGCACCTCCTTTCAGCATATTGTGTGTAATTATAGCGGTTATTTCTTGCCGGTGAATAAACTCTTAGCTAATCTGCTGAAGAATGACCTAACCGGCCCGTTTCCGTGAACAGCTTCATGCCTTATGTCCGCGCCTTCGCATAGCCTTAACAATTCACCTGCTAAATTTCTGATGCATATACTAGCATTAGAATCCGGGTCAGTGCGGTAAAAAATTTTTCTGGCTCTTACAGACTGCTCAATATTTTCATCTTTGAGTACATAGCCCAAGTAGACGGGAGCATTGCCTAAGAACTGCATAGACGCGAGCCTTATTCTTTCGGCGACTTCACTTGCTTCTCTGCTGGAGCTAGCCATATTGACGACGAGCATCAAGCCGGTAGCTGCGCCCTCAATGCTTTCCCAAGCAGCAGCCCCCAAAGACTTAATGACCCCGTAAGCGTCGCGTATACTGGTAGGTTCCGGGGTAGTAACGAGGATAGTAATTTCGGAGGCATAAGCGAAGGAGAGCACGCCTCTGTGAATACCTGCGCCCGCGTCCATGATGAGGTAATCAGACATAGCCTCTAGGGCTGATAATTTCTCGAAGAGCCTTTCCATGTCATTATCATCGAGGTCAGCAATATTCTTGAGGCCTACACCTCCTGGGAGGAGAGCTACTGCGCCGTTCTGAGAGGTAGCGCGCTGAGAAGTTCTGAAGTGCACCAGAATTTCATTAAGGTTTCTAGAGCCGTCAATGAGGTGCGAAATGTTATAGCGTGCATTATCGACCCCGCAGAGGATATCGAGGTTAGCCATGCCCAGATCCGCATCAATGAGGACGGTTCTTTTTCCGAAGTCAGCGAGAGCGAAGGCCAAAGCAGCAGCGATATTGCTTTTGCCTACGCCTCCTTTTCCGCTGAGTACGGAGAGGGTATGCAGCCTGTTATGAGTAGAAGCGGATAAATTTTTCTGCCTGTTATCGTTTACCATACGTCTTAATTCTCCAGCTTGGTCAGGTTTATTGTAATCATATCTAGCCATTTTTTCAGCGTTTGCGTTCATCTTCAGATTTCAGGAGGAAGTCAGCAATTCTCTGGCCTGAAGCGGTTTCAATATCTTTAGGGACATTCTGGCCGACAGTGAGGAAAGAGACAGGGCATCCCATAACCTGCTGAATATTGAAGATGGAGCCGTAGCTTATAGTTTCATCAAGTTTAGTGAACAGCAGATGAGTGATAGGGATAGTAGGTATGTGTTCGACGACATCTAACATATCCTTATACTTCATATTAGCAGCGAGGACGAGATGGACAGCATCGGGAGCGAAGGAATTATAGAGGTTTTCGAACAACTCCATATTTTTCTTGTCTCTCTGTGAACGTCCTGCGGTATCGAGTAGGATAATATCAGCGTTATCATGTTCGCTGACCACGCCCGGAATAGTATTGATGTCAAATATAATTTCTATTGGGACACCTAAAATTTTAGCATAAGTTTTAAGCTGTTCAACGGCAGCAATTCTGTATGTATCGCTGGTGAGCAGGAGGACTTTTTTATGTTCCCACAGTGCTTTGATGGCAGCTAATTTAGCGATAGTAGTAGTTTTTCCTACGCCTGTAGGGCCTAATAGCATAACTTTTCTTCCTCCTGCGGCATCTGAGCCGTTATCGCCAGAGCACTCAATCTGAGCAGCTAACCATTTAGCGAAGGGTAATTTTTTGGTTCTGTCTTTTCTTGCAGCGATGGAGTAATCTGCCAGAAGTTTGCGTATATATTTTTCGTCGACATCGGAGGCTTTTAATCTTGTTTCTATGCCTGAATCTTCCTGAGAGAGCTGGGGCAAATTCTGCAACTGCTGAGGAATAGACTTTTGCTGTGCCTGCTGAACTGCTGTAGTTACGCCGTTTTCGACAGCGGAAATTCTCTGCAGGAGCACGTCAATTCTGTCAGCGAGTGCGCCCACTTGTTCCTTAAGCAATTTTGCGTCATTGCCTGACATAGTGTTTGTAGTCTCTGTTCCCGAATTAGGCTGAGTTACGGTATGCTGTCCCAAGCCAAGCTGAGTTACGGCAGTCTGAACGGGAGCTGGCCTTGTAGTAAGTCCATAAGCATTTCTGAGGCCTTCAGGGGAGATAGAGATATTCTCGCTCTGAGGAAGCCTGTAGCCTTCATCGCCCAGGGAAGCGGTCATAGGAGCGGAAGGAGCAGCCGAAATGTTTCCCGAACGTTCCTTAAACTCCATAAGTTTTTGGAAAGCGATTAAGTTTTCGCGCCTTGTGTCATCATCCATAGCGGAGGCGGAGGCAGCAGCGGAGGGCTGTAATCTCTGCCTGTTCTGGGGCACAGGTTCATCATCTTCAAGGATGCCTGCAGTAACTTTGAGGACGGAATGTTTAAACATGCCTAACACCCCGCCTTCTTTAATCATCTGGGTAGAGAGAATGACGGCATCTCTTCCCAGTCGTTCAGAGGCGAGCCTTAGGGCTTCTGCATCATCTTTAGCGGTAAAAGTAATCTGGTTAGTAACTCTCATGTTAAATTCCCATTTCTGGAATAAGCAGCGAGGACGGGGTCAAAATGTCCTGAAATGTCCTTAGCTCTTACGTAAACCTGAGCAGTCCCGGCGATTATTTTATCTTGTTCAGAGTAATTAATTCTCTTAGCCAATACCTCATCGAATACGTTATCAAAGCGTGAAGCAATATTATTCCTGAGAGCCTGAGCGGTTCTAGAATAATTTGCCAGCAATTCATCACGCACAGTATAAGAAAAATTATTAATCTGCATAATTATTCCACCATTCCGACGGTTTTTATTTGCACTCCGCGCGTAATCTCATTATAAGACACGACGAAGATATTATTAACCGAGCCTTCAATTAATCTTCTAACGATGAGCCTGACATCCGGATGAACGAGGAGTACAGGGGGTAAATTCTTAGCAATCATCAAGTCCATAGCCTTAGCGATAGCGTTCACCATTTTCTGGACATCTCTGGGGTCTAAATTAAGCTGCCATCCTCTAGCCAAATCGCCGTCAACGCCCGCAGTAATTTTCTGTTCCCAGTTAGGAGAGAGAGTAGCAGCAGTAATGATGCCGTCCGGGCCTTGAATTTTGAGGGAAATTAGGCGTGATAATGCTTCTCTTGCGCGTTCAGTGAGGAAGTCGACGCTTCTGGACATTTTGCCGTAATCAGCGAGAGCCTCAAAGATAGTAACGAGGTCGCGAATAGGAATTTGTTCACGTATGAGGTTCTGTAACACCTTCTGAATTTCGCCTAGAGATAAAGATGCTAACAAATCACTGACGACGGCGGGGGAATTTTCCTTAACCATATCAGTTAATTTCTGTACTTCCTGACGGGTTAATAATTCTGCGCCGTTTTTCCTTATGACTTCAGACAAATGCGTAGCCAGGACAGACGGAGCATCGACGACAGTATAGCCCATAGCTTCAGCCTTATCGCGCAGATCCGGCGAAATCCACAGAGCGGGAAGCCCGAAGGCAGGTTCTTTAGTGGGAACGCCTATCAAGTCTTCAGCGACCGCGCCGGTATTCATGGCGAGGTAATGGTCAGGCAATAATTCACCTCTTCCGGCCTCAGCACCTTTAACGCGCAGAATATATTCAGTAGGTTTAATCTGAATGTTATCGCGTATTCTTATGGGAGGAACTACGATGCCCATTTCCAGAGCCATTTGTTTGCGGATAGTGCCTATGCGTTCAAGCATATCTCCACCTTGTCCCGGGTCAATGAGGGGGATAATAGCGTAACCGATTTCTGCCTCCATAGGTTCAACGGTTAATAATTTCATGACATCTTCAGGAGAAACGGGTTCAGCTTTTGGGGCTTCAGCCTGTGCGCCTGCCTGTCCTGCGGGTGCTCCGGGTGTTCCTGCTTGGGGAGCTGCCCCGGTTGATGAAGGAGCGGAAGCAGCCTGTTCCTCAGCGTTAATAGACTGCAAGGCAGCTTCTCTGCTGACGGAATAGCCTAGAAAGCCTGTAAGTAAAGCCAGTCCTACGAAAGGAGCTGTAGGCAGTCCCGGAATAAGCCCGAGCGACAAGAGCATACCTGCAGCAATGTAAAGGGGTCTGGGGTAGCGAGTGAATGAGTTAATGAGGTCCGGGCCGAGTTCTGAACTTGCAGCAGCTCTGGTAACTATAACGCCCATAGCGGTAGACATGAGGAGAGCGGGTATCTGTCCGACCAAGCCGTCGCCTACAGTAAGGAGGCTGTAATGAGCAGCAGCCTGTCCTGCATCCATACCTCTCATGAAGATACCGATAGACAGTCCTCCGATGATGTTAATAGTAGTGATGATAAGCCCGGCAATAGCATCACCCTTAACGAATTTGCTTGCGCCGTCCATAGCACCGTAAAAATCTGCTTCACTCTGAATATCCTGCCGTCGTTGCTTTGCGCCCTGTTCATCAATGAGGCCTGAATTTAGGTCAGCATCAATAGACATCTGCTTTCCGGGCATAGCGTCGAGAGTAAATCTAGCTGCGACTTCAGCGACTCTTTCTGCGCCTTTAGTGATGACGAGCATCTGAATGATGACGAGGATCAGGAACATGATGATACCGACGACATAATTACCGCCGACAACGAAATTGCCGAAAGCGTTAATGAGTTCTCCTGCGTTTCCATAAAGGAGTATAAGCCTAGTTGTGGAGACGTTGAGAGAGAGACGAAACAGCGTCGAGATTAACAGCAAAGTCGGGAAGATGGACAAGTCTAAAGCTCTCTTTACGTAGAAAGTAACGAGCAGGGTAACCACGCCCAGGGTGATATTCATAGCGAGGAGAATATCAATGAGCCAAGTGGGGAGGGGAACGACCATCATAATAATGATGAGCACCATAAGGAGAGCCACGCCAATATCGGAATAGCTCTGAACCTTTTTGCGCATAGTTGGAACTGCAGCTAAAGCGGCGGCATCCGGCAAAGTAAAAATCATCCCCCATCGAGATAAAAGAGTTAAAGGAAAAATCAGGCATGTATTTTACACGAAAAGCCCTAAAACGGGAAACCATACTAAAAAGGTGTAATAAATGAGCTTGCTTAAAAAATGCGTGATATGGTAAACTGCAGCGAATTTTTGACAGAAAAGGAGAAATAATCACACGATGAACATAACGGAAGTAAGCGTATTTATAATTTACCTGCTGTTTATGCTGTCGATAGGAGTATGGTTTTTCTTTAAGGACAAGCAGCAGACGGAGAAGGGGTATTTTCTCGGCGACCGCAAGATGGGAGCATGGGTAGCAGCACTTTCAGCGGGAGCGTCAGACATGAGCGCATGGGTATTAATGGGGCTGCCCACATCAATATATGCGCTTGGTCTGGGGCAGATATGGATAGCTGTAGGTTTAGCACTAGGCTACTCTTTGAGCTGGATATACGAGGCAGGGAGACTGCGTGCGTTCTCAATAGCCGCCAATGACTCAATCACAGTTCCCCAATACCTGACAAACCGTTTCCTCTCAGAGTCCAAGACACTGCAAATCATTTCTGCAGCTGTTTTCCTTGTGGCGTACACTATCTACTCAGCGTCTAGCATCAAGGCCTGCGGAACTCTTTTCAACACAGTAACAGGCATAGACACGACGACGGCAATGTACATAGCAGCGGTAATAGTAATCAGCTATACATTCTTGGGAGGATTCAGTGCGGTATCATGGACAGATTTCTTTCAGGGAATGTTAGTGCTTGCAGCGATGTTAATTGTGCCCATAGTGGCAGCGTCAATGCTTGAAGCGGGAGCATCAGCCTCAATAGATACGCCCAACTACTGGAATGTATTTTCCTCATGGCAGGATATAGTATCGGGTTTAGGGTGGGGCTTAGGCTATTTTGGGATGCCTCACATAATAATCCGGTTCATGTCAATCAACTCACAGAAGGAGCTTCGCAAGTCAGCGAAGATAGGAATTTCATGGACGGTAATAATTCTGACGTTTGCGGTACTTGTTGGAGTAGTTGGGAGAATGTTTATAGGCTTTGATGAGAATGTGAATGCGAACTCTCTTGTATTTGTAGTGATGACGAGACGGGTATTTCATGCGCTAGTGTCAGGGCTTATGCTCTCAGCAGTATTAGCAGCAGCGATGAGTACGGCGGACAGTCAGTTGCTTGCTGCAGCTTCGGCGTTTGCGTCAGATGTTTACGGGCCGGTAATTCGCGGAGGCAAGGCGCAGAATCACGAGATGCTGTGGGCCGGGCGTTGGGTAGTGCTCATCATTTCGGGAGTAGCTCTCTACATTGCTTCGCGTCCTGATGCCGGGTCAATAATGTCTCTTGTGTCCAATGCATGGGGAGTATTCGGAGCTGCATTCGGGCCTGCAATATTATTGAGCTTGTTCTGGAAGAGGTGCACATATGCGGGGGCAGCCTTTGGAATATTCACGGGAGCATTTGTAGATATAGTATGGCTGTCGTACATGTCAGACACAGGGATATACGAGATAATTCCCGGTTTCTTTGCGGGACTGTTTGTAGCTGTGGTAGTGTCATTGTTCACGGCCAAGCCTTCAGCGGAAGTAGAGGCATTGTTTGACCGTGCAGTTGCGATGACGAACGAGTAAGAGAAGAAATGAGAGATGGGGTCTTCCTGAGAAATCGGGGAGGCTCTGTTTTTGTGAATAGATGACAGCAAGAGAAAGCCCCTTTGTAATTGTGAGGCTGTGAAATATCTGAAGTTAAGCTCTTAACAACTGACTTATCGATAACTCTATATGCTGTGATGGTACTGCTGCAAGAAAATAGCACCCTGTAAATCGGGAGGCTGTGAAATATCTGCATTGCGCCCTTAACAACTGCTCTGTCGATAACTCTACATTCTGTGATGATAAGACGGCAATAAAATAGCCCCCCTGCAAATTGGGAGGCTGTAAATTGTCTGTACTAAGTGTTAAGCACCGAGGCGTTTTAAGTTTCTGGCCATTAACTCCTTGCGTCTTGCTGCCGTATTCTTATGCATTACGCCCTTCACAACTGCCTTGTCTATCACGCTCTGTGCTGTATCAAAACTTTTGCGGGCTGCTGTCTGGTCTCCGGCTTCTACGGCCTGAAGTACTCTCTTTACGGCTGTCTTGCACATTGATGTCCAGTGCTTATTGTAGAGTCTGTTGCGTTCAGCTATTTTGACTCTTCTTTCTGCTGATTTCTTGTTCGGCATTAATTTTCTCTCCTGAATGATTGTGTTATTGATGCCGGAGGGGAGACTCGAACTCCCACAGAGTCGCCCCCGGCGGATTTTGAGTCCGCTGCGTCTACCATTCCGCCACTCCGGCTTTTAGTGATAGTGCATAAAATACACTCCGATTAATATTTTGTCAAACCTTTTCACTCATTCCTTGAGACTTCAACGCCTTCACTACATTGCGGACTTCCTGAGACTTTCCCCTTCTTGTGATGAACAATGCATCAGGAGTATCAACCACGACCAAATCATCAGCATCATTAATCACTGTGAGCTTCTCTCTGGAATGCACGAAGCAATTTTCGCTCCCTAGCAGCAAGGCTTCTCCCACGATTACATTTCTTGCCTCGTCATGTTCCAGCACATCATCATGCAGAGCATCCCACGAGCCTACATCCGACCAACCTGAATTAACCAGCGGAACGACAGCAACACGTTCTGCCTTCTCCATGACTGCAACGTCAAAGGCGATATTCTTGACATTCGCAAAGTCTGAATGAATGCTGCCTGTCTTTGCCAAAGAGAATAATTCCGTGTCAGTGTGCTCAAGTTCAGCATAAAGGCTTCTCGGCGTGAAGATAAATATTCCTCCGTTCCAGAAGTACGAGCCGTTACGCAAATACTCCTGCGCAGTCTTCAGGTCGGGTTTCTCGACGAACTGCTCGGCCTCATAGTACCCTCCTGCTAATTCCTTCCCCTGCCTTATGTACCCGAAGCCGGTCTCCGGTCTCGTCGGAGCAATCCCCAACGTAGCGATATAGCCGTCTCTTGCAGCCTTCACAGAAACTTTCAGTGCCTCAGTGAATATCCTGCTGTCCCTGATGAACGCGTCGCTCGGGGCAACAATCATAACGTCGTCTTCACCTGCTCCCTGCTCCATAAGCTCCTCAGCAGCAAGCAGAATTGCCGGGCCTGTTCCTCTTGCGCAAGGCTCTTCAATGATTACGTGTTCGGGGAGATTGTCAGCCCCGAAAGTTCCGCCTAACTGCTGCATAACTAAGTCATGCCATTTTGCGCCTGAAATTACTCTCAGGAACTCCAGCGGGACAATATTCACCATGCGCAGCGCAGTGTTCTGAAGGAGTGTGCGTTCGCCGTAAAGGGGGATGAACTGTTTCGGGAAATTTTCACGGGAGAGCGGCCATAATCTAGTACCGCTGCCTCCGCTTAAAATCAATGCGTATATATTGCTCATCAGTTATTCACCATAGATTGAGTACCTAATTTAAGCATTTGGGTAATGCTGGTAGAGAGTAAGGGGATAGGGTCAACGAACTGCCCGCCCAGAATTAAGCTGTAATGCAGGTGAGGCCCTGTAACTCTTCCTGTAGCTCCTGACTTTGCCACAATCTGGCCTTTCTCGACGAGGTCGCCCTTCTTCACGTCAATCTGGCTCAGGTGGAAGAAAGCTGTTATTACTCCGTTTCCAGAATCAATATACACGCTTCCTCCTGCGTAGTAATGAAAGCCTGTCAGAACTACAGTTCCGGCGAATGGTGCACGTATGGGCGTACCTGTTGCTGCCCTGATGTCTGCTCCGTTATGTCCGGCCCGTGGCTGTCCGTTGTAGACTCTCTGCTTGCCGTAAAAACTGGTGAGAGTGATGCTGCTCAACGGAGGCTGAGGGGGAGTCGTCCATCGTCTGGTTGGTGTCATTGTACGCAGGGCATTACCTACTAATTTTTGCTCATTCCTGATTCGGGGTAATTCTTTCTTGGGAGGATTTACCATCTTAGGACTTACTCTCAGATTCTCGCGCGGGTACTCTTTAGCTCTCAGGAAGATATTTCCTGATGCCTTGTACTTCTTGCCTCCCTGCGTGAACTCAAACAATATCGCGTAATTTCCGGGCTTGATATTGCGGACATCTGAGCCTAAGAGTCCGTAAGAGATTTTTCCTGCGCCTCCCTGCTCAACGTTGAGGCTTATGCTCCGGTTCATCCATGTAACTACGGGGCTTGAGTAATCTGCAGTTGACGTTATGGACACTGCGAAGGCCTGTCCTATGTCCCAGCTTGTGGGGAAGTTGACCCATGAGGCAGCAAATGACGCAGAAGGTGTGATTGCGACGAACAGCAATAACAGGAGAAATTTTCTAGTCTTCATTCTCTTGCTCCTGAAATTAACCTGATGATGAGTTCTGCAAGTTCTGAGGAGGTTTCGCTCATCTTGTCGAGGACTTCCTGACCGGTGAGAGTCTTGTTTGTCTCGAGTCCTGCAGCCATGTTAGCGACGCACGACAGCCCCACAACCCTCAAGCCCATAGCATTAGCGGTGATGACTTCGGGGACTGTGGACATTCCGGCCAAGTCCGCACCCAAAATTCCCGCCATCTTCACTTCTGCAGGAGTCTCGAAAGACGGCCCGGCAAAGGCAGCGTAGACTCCAGTTCTGAGTCCGAAGCCCTCAAGCACTGAGAGAATATCTCTGTCGTAAGCGTGGGACATGTCAGGAAAGCGGACGTTCCATCTGTCCTCGTTAGGCCCGCTCAGAGGGTTAGCTCCCATGAGGTTAATGTGGTCGCGTATGGCTATAATCTCTCCCGGCGAGTAAGAAGGGTTGATTGCTCCTGATGCGTTCGTTGCAATGTAGACTCTCACGCCGAGCATCCCGAGTACTCTTACGGGGAAAGTTACTGCCTTCATGGAATACCCCTCGTAGTTGTGAACCCGTCCCTGCTGAATGATTACGTTATGTCCTGAGATAGTGCCGAGAATAATTTTTCCTGCATGACCGGGTGCAGTTGAGCACGGCCAATGAGGGATAGTTTCTGCGTCAATGATTACCTTGTTCTCTGTCATGTCAGCGATACGGCCTAGACCTGAACCTGCGACTATTGCGAACTCAGGAATAGCCGTGATGAATTTCTGTATGTAGTGAAGAGAGTCAAGGGCATCTTCATAGTTATAGCTTGTCATGAATGATAAACCGCCTCCGTAAATAATGGATAAAGTATTCTAGCATAAGGTGTTGATTGCAATGATAACGGGCAATACTTAACTTTTGCGCGTGAAGAGTGCGAGCCAGACACAGGGCGGATTGATTGAGGTGTATGCGACTCTGCGGTGTGAATGGTTGTCATGTCATTGTGAAGCTCTGTCGGCGACATTATTTACTTCCAGAAGACCGCGAGCCAGACACAGGGCGGATTGATTGAGGTGTAAGTTACTCTGTGGCGTTCATGTTCAGGAATGATAACCCAGTCTCCGGAAGACATAGAGATTTTCCCGTCAGAGAACTCAAGCTCTGCACTGCCCTGAAGGACTGCGGCAAACTCCGACTCGTCTTGGTCATACCAGAATCCCGGAGGTGATACATGACCCTGCGAGACGATGCGCTCAATCCTGAATGTGTCAGAATTTCCGGAAGCTAATATTTCTGTGAACTCTTCAGGAGCGGGACTAACTGGGGAGAAAAGATTACCTTTCAGCATATGTGATTGCCTCCTCATGTAAACAGCTTTGCGGGTATAATATAGTCTCATTGCAGAAAATCAAGACATAGGGGGAAACTATAAATGTCATCACGGCAGGATAAGGCTGTCGAACTCAAGAACAGGACGGGAGACTCACACTACAACTGCGCTCAGGCAGTAGCCTGCGTGTTTGCTGAAGAGGCAGGACTCAGCGACGAGACGTTAAGAAAACTCGGAGCAGGATTCGGTCTCGGGATGGGAACGATGGAGGCGACTTGCGGAGCGTTATGCGGTGCGCAGATGATTCTCGGCATGATGAAGTACCAGGGGAAGCCCATCAGGAAGGATGCTGCGGAACTGTACAAGGCGTTCACGGAGAAGTGCGGAGGATCGATCTGCAGGGAGCTTAAAGGCGCAGGGACAGGCAAAGTATTATGTTCATGCGATGACTGCGTGAGGAATGCAGTAGAGATTCTAGAGGAAAGAGTCTGAATGAGAGTGTAGCCTCCTGAATTTATTGGGGCTGTATTTTGTGGTTGAGCTAATGGAGTATAATGCACTAATAATTTCAAAAAGTAGAGAAAGAAAAATTTACCCCCCTTCATCTTAAAGGGGGGCATTCTTTATAAGCGGCTGATGTATTCCTTGAGCTTTCCGAAAAATATACCCGCTGCCAGAAAAACTATTCCCAGCAGAGTAAATCCCCACGCTTTGGGCATATAGCCAAACAATCGGTCGAAGAAGTACCGTACTGCCAGCAATGCACAAAAAGTTACGCCTATTGCCCCGTGTCCGCGGTAAATGTTCACGAGCATAACGCACGCACTGATCACAGCACTTACTACAGCGAGGATACTTCCCCATTCTGCAAAGCCGTCCCTCCAGACTTCCGGCCAAGTCAGAATCAGCCCGCACAATCCCGCAGCCAGCAGCCCCATAATCTCCGCATCACTGAACCCCGAGAACGATAGCCCCGCTCCCGCAAGAGCAAGAATTATCAATGTCCACGTCCCGCCGAAACACAGACTCATTCTTGACGCGAGCACTAACAGAGTAAGCAGCATGTTCACGCTGAAGGCTGTACGATCCGGGACTCGCCTTGAGACCAGCCACAACGCAGCCAGCAATGCGAAGCCTTCAAGAGGCAGGAAAAATTGTGTTACTGGAATCTTGCTCGTGCTCATGAACTCCAGAGCAAAAATATCTATTGCGTTAATCCAGTTCAGGTAAACCAGAGAGACCGCCTGAGAAAAATACACCTGCCATGTATCCCGTGCACACACAGCCGTGATTATGAGTTCGACGAGCCAGTACCCCAGAACTTCAGAGAACGAGAGCTTATAGTTATACATTCTGGTTATCAGGTAGATTCCTGCACCAAATATCACGCTCCCCAGCAGAAGAAACGCCCGCCCTGTCCGGGTCGAACTTCTTCCTGTGAACGCGTAAACAGCCAGCGAGGCAAGGTAACCTGCAAGAATAACGCACACACGCATGAGCTTCGGGAATTGATGCCAATGCGCAGCAATAAAGCTCACTCCTCCCAAGCCGAGAAGTACTCCTCCGGCAATGAGCAGAATCTTTCTCAGGCTGTGTTCACGCACTTCATAGAGTGATGTAATGCTCTCTGCCTGTTCCTCTGAAATTATGCCTTCTTCTGTCCAGACTGCGGACTCTGAGGCCAAGAACTCCATGTACTTTCTTGATATGCCTGTCATGTCAGCTCACTCGGCTTCCCAGCGGAATATCTTTCTCTGGAGTCAGCAGGGTTAATTGTTCAGACTTGCCGTCTTTCTTCACGCTCGCACACAGAATCATTCCCTTGCTCTCTATGCCCATTAACTTGGCCGGTTTCAGGTTAGTAACCAGAATAACGCGCTTTCCTGTCAGCTCCTCCGTCGTGAAGAATGCCTTGATGCCGCTACACACAGTGCGCTTCTCGTAGCCCAAATCAACCTCGAGCTTGTAGAGTTTCTTGCTCTTGGGAATCTCTTCGCACTTCACTACCTGAGCTACACGCATCTCTACCTTGCCGAAGTCCTCAATGCCTATCTCTGCCTCATGAGGCGGTTCTTCAGCTTTCGGGGCATTCTCGGCCTCGCGGGCTTTCTTCCACTCCTTGAGGTCGATTCTCGGGAAAAGCACTTCACCCTTCTTGATGGTGCTCCCTGCTCCTGCTCCCCACGTGAACGATTCATAGTTCAGCGTGAGCGGGTCTGCGTCCTGCCCGAGCTGAGAGTAGATCCGCTTTGCTGTGTCCGGCATGAAGGGGGCGATTAAGAGTCCTGCGAGACGGAGGGACTCATAGAGATTCAGGAGGACGTGAGAGAGCGAGACTTTGTCCGAATCTTCCTGAGACTTTGCGAGCTTCCAAGGCATGGTCTCATCAATGAACTTGTTAGACCGGCTGATGAACTCCCATATCGCTTTTAGTGCCTCGTCGTAGGCGTAATTATTCAGTGCCTCATCAACGCGCGAGAGGACTTCAGGGTACATCCTTGAGAGTTCGGAGCTTGCATCACTGCATGAGGGGACTGTGCCTTCACGGTAGCTCTGAATCATCTGGAGAGTCCGGTTGAGCAGATTGCCGAGATCGTTAGCTAAGTCGCTGTTTATCCCGCTCACGAGTGCCAGCTCAGAAAAATCGCCGTCGTTGCCGAAGGGCACTTCACGCAGAAGAAAATACCTGAACGCGTCGAGTCCGTAAGCCTTCACCATCTTGAAGGGGTCTACTACGTTTCCGCGAGTCTTGCTCATCTTCTCGCCGTCGACAGTCCACCAGCCGTGAGCGATTATCTCTGCAGGGAGAGGCAGCCCCAAAGCTAACAGCATCAGAGGCCAGGTTACGCAGTGGAAGCGGATAATGTCCTTGCCGACCATGTGGCGGACGTTAGGCCAGTACTTGCTGAACATTTCGGGATTGTCGAGATAGCCGACCGCAGTCATGTAGTTGATGAGCGCGTCGAACCAGACATAGATAACATGTTTTTCGTCGCCGGGCACAGGGATTCCCCATTTGAGGCTCGTGCGTGAAACTGACTGATCCCTCACTCCGCCCTTCAGAAAACTCATTATCTCGTTGTAGCGCACTCGGGGCATCACTGCCTTCATGTGTTCCTCGTAGTACTTGATGAGTTCAGGAACATACTTGCTCCCTCTGAAAAAGTAGCTCTCTTCCTCCATTATTGTTAATGGCCTTCCGCAGTCGGGACAGGTCTTGTTAGGACCCATTGCGTTTTCCGGAACGTATGTCTCATCAGGCACGCAGTAATACCCGGAGTAAGTGCCTTTGTAGATGTCTCCCTGATCTATGAGCTTTCTGAACACTGCCTGCACTGTCTTGATATGGCGGTCTTCGGTCGTCCTGATGAAGTCGTCATTGCTGATGTTGAGGACGCGCCACAGGTCCTTGAAGTTCACGTGTATCTGGTCAACGAGCTGCTGAGGTGTTATGCCTTTCGTTTCTGCTGCTGCCTGAATCTTCTGGCCGTGTTCGTCTGTCCCTGTGAGGAAGTGAACATCATAGCCTTTCATGCGCTTGTAACGTGCCATCGTGTCGCAGGCTATAGTCGTGTATGCGTGCCCTATGTGCGGTATGTCATTGACGTAATATATTGGTGTCGTTATGTAGAACGTCTTATCTTGCGCCATTAATATTAATTCCTCCTGAAAATCAAAAGTTGTGATGAATAAATCATATCACCTATCCTGCAGAAATTGACGCAAAAGAAAAGTTCCTGCAAATTGCTTCACAGGAACTAGTTAATGTCAGATAAGAAATTTTTTTGGCTCCACAACCAGGACTCGAACCTGGAACCTAATGATTAACAGTCATCCGCGCTGCCGATTGCGCTATTGTGGAAACAACGAAGGGAATTTTAACCCCGAGCAAAAGTTTTGTCAACACATGCTATAATCACGGACAATAATTTTCCCGATAAATCATAATCACGAGAAGGAGGAATCAGGCACATAATGCTATACACATCTGCAGAGGCAGCCAAGCTCTTACGAAGGCTCAACGACAAGAAATCATCTATCGAGTCTCAGGAGTCCCAGAGTGTTACGTTCAGGGCAGCGATAACTGAGGACGTAGAGTCAGCGAGGCCGGCCTATGATTACGCAGCTGCACAGTCAGCGATTGACGGGATAGAGTCCCAGATCCGCAAGGTCAAGCACGCAATAAATACCTTCAACCTTACGCAGGAAGTCCCCGGCTTCGGAATGACGATAGACCAGATGCTCGTGTATATCCCTCAGCTTACGCACAAGAAGGCCAAGCTTTCGGGCATGAAGGACAGACTCCCGAAGTCCAGAGAATACATCAGGGTTGCAGGGATAATAGAGTACTTATACGCGAATTACGACATCGAGGCCGCCGCGAAAGATTACGACAAAGTATCTGACGAGCTTGCGAGGGCACAGACAGCATTAGACGTTGTGAATAACAGCGTGAAGTTCGAGATAGACATATAGAGATTAATTACCTTCTGCGTGAGGGAATCAGACCCTTTTATTGGACTAATGAGGTTCGAATCCTCCTGTTCATGGTTAAGGTTATGCGTTATTAATTCTTGTTATTCTTTATACACGGCGCATGTTCAAGGTTATTTTGCGCCTCCCTTTATTCCTGATTCTCTTGCGCAGTAAAAACTTGCATTACCGGGAAGCTGAAGTATAAGGTTATAGGCTTCCCTTTTTTGTGTATAATCACGCCTATCATTCACAATAAATTAAACGGAGGCATCATTCACTCATGAGACGCAGATTATTGACATTAACTCTCATTATCACAGTCTTTCTCTTCGCGGGGAGAGCCTGGCCGGATTTCGGGAGCTTCTCCGGAAACTCTGACTACAGCTCTTCAAGGAGTTCATCACGTTCTTCATCATCAAGTTCATCATCACGTAGCAGCAGCTCTTCAGGTTCATCATCCCGCAGTTCCTCACGCCCGTCTAGCTACTCCCCCAGCTTAAGCACCCGGCGTTCCGGCAGCACCTACGACAGCAGCAGCAGCCCGAATATTGACATTACCAGACTGGCCGGCATGACCACCGGGATTCGTTCCGGAGGCTCTGACACTTCGGAACTCTCTGATGAAGACTTTGATGAATGCATGGGCATAGTGTTTGTGCTGTTAGTGTTCTTCCTGTTCTGGTACATGATTCACCGCAGGAGCAAGAGGCAACAGCAGAATCACGCCGAGCTGACAATCAACGAGCCGGTGAGAGTCCTCCGTCCGATGGATGAGTACTTGGAGCTTGACCCCGAGTTCGACGAGGAAAGAATCAAATCCCGGATGAGCAATCTCTACGTCCAGATGCAGGAGACATGGCAGGCAAAAGACATCTCGAGCCTGCGCCCCTACATGACGGATAAGTTCTTCAGCCAGATGGACAAGCAGTTAGACCAGTTCAGGAAACTCGGCAGGACAGACTACACCGAACGCATCGCCGTACTCAGCACAGATATTCGCGGCTGGAGGCAGTCCGCAGGCATGGACTACATCACCGTCGGACTCAACTCCCGCATAGTCAGCTACACTCTCGACGACAGGACAGGCGAACTCATTTCCGGAGACAAGAAGCGCGAAAAATTCATGGAGTACGAGATCGAACTCTGCCGCAAGTCCGGCGAGACCACCAAGCCCGAAGCAGAAGGAATTCACACTGAGACATGCCCTCACTGCGGAGCACCCCTGAAGCTGAATGCGTCGGCACAGTGCGAGTACTGCGGAAGCGTCATCACAACCGTAAATACAGATTGGGCAATCTGCGGAATGAGGGGAATATCCCAGAGGACAGTATGACCATGAATAGCTATAGCTTTTACGGCTGGCGGGACTCTCTGAACGTTCACGCAGTCAATGACACCTACAGGGGGATAATCACCCCCTGTGATCTCTATGATGCGTTAAGGCATGTGTGGTGTGAGTATTCCTGTGCCCCGAGAATGAGGCAGGCATGGAGCGAGGAGAATATCACTCTGGGGCAGTGCTCAATCACGGCATTTCTTGCGCAGAACATTTTCGGCGGACGGGTCTTCGGGATCGTGAGGCCGGAGGGGAGCATACATTGCTACAACGCTGTGAATGGTTACGTGTTTGACCTGACGAGCGAACAGTTCGGAGGAGAGAGCTTATCTTACAGCAATAACCCCGAGCAGTTCAGGGAGAATCATTTTGCGCGTGAGGAGAAGAGGGAGCGTTATGAATATCTGAAATCTGAGCTGATGAGAATAACTCAGTGAGGAAAGATTGACGGACTCTCTAATAATAATGGAGTTCGTTTTTCATTTATCGTTATGGTACAATGTGCAAAATTCAGTATTAAGGAGGATTACACGAGTGCGTAAAATGTGTATAATTCTACAATTTGCAGTTCGCAGAAGCTATCGCGCGCTTTGCAGTCGGCATTCCGCAGAAAACTTATCGCGTATCACCCTGCACTTCACAGAAATTTTATCGTAATCTCAGTCAGCAGTTCACAGTTAAAAGCAGCCTAATCTATCTATTTTTCCAGCACACAACAAGTTCGCTTAAGCAGGGGGCAGCATCATGAATCCCCTAAAGTTTGCGTATAAGACTTTACGTGCTTTAATGCCTAAAGAATATTGGCTGCTTGTCCTGAAGTTTTCAGGGTTCGTCTTCAGGAATGTACCTGATGATGAATACTTGAAGCGCATGTACAAATTCCGCATGGGCAGAGAGTTAGACCTTGACAATCCCCGAACGTTTACAGAAAAATTGCAGTGGCTCAAGCTCTATGACCGTCGGCCGGAATATACGCTCATGGCAGACAAATACGCCGTCAAGAAGCTGATAGCAGACAAGATAGGCAGTGAGTACGTTATACCCTTGCTTGGAGTATGGGACAAATTCGACGACATAAATTTTGACTCCCTGCCTCGTAGTTTCGTCCTGAAATGCACTCATGACAGCGGAAGCGTTATAGTCGTCCCTGACAAAACCAGCTTCAATAGAGCACATGTCCGCCGCCTTCTGACGCGTGGACTCAATCATGATTTTTTCAGATTGTTCCGTGAATGGGTTTATAAAGACATCAAGCCGCGCATAATAGCTGAAGAATATTTGCCGGATATTTCAGCCGAATACAAATTTTTCTGCTTCAGCGGAGAACCGAAAATTGTCCTCGTATGCAAGGGAAAAGCTCACGCAGCCGGACGCACTAATGATTTCTACGATATTGGCTTCACTCATATTCCACTAACCGGAAGTTATCCCAATTCTCCGGAACATGACAGCAAGCCGTCAGAATATGACGAAATGTTAAGCCTAGCCCGCAAACTTTCAGCCGGAATCCCGCAGGTAAGGATAGATACGTTTCTTGCCGGAGGAAAAGTCTACATCGGTGAAATGACTTTTTACCACGAGGCCGGATTATGTCATTTTAAGCCGGAAATTTATGATGAGCAGTTCGGAGCGTTCATCACTCTCCCGGAAAAAAGAGGCTGAATCATGGAGCTTGCATTATCAATAATATTCGGGCTGTGGTTTATCCTGTCAGCTATCTTTTATGGATTTATGGCAAAAAAAGGTGAAGCAGAATGAATATCTACACTTGCGGAATATGCATATCTATAGCTGTCTTCGTGATAATAGGAGTAATAGCAGGCCGTGCAGTCAAGGACACAAATGATTATTACGTCGCAGGCAGAAAAGCCCCAGTTATATTGATTGTCGGGTCATTGGTCGCTTCATTCTTAAGCACCGGCGCGTTCATGGGCGATACCGGTGAAGTCTATTCAGGTTTCTTCATGGCAATAATGATAGTCGGAATCCTTCAGGCATCGGGCTATGTTTACGGAGCTAACCTGTTCGGCAGATATATCCGGCGTGCAAGAGCAAACACTGTCCCTGAATATTTCGGGAAAAGATTTCACTCTAGGCGGCTTCGTGTTCTGTCATCAATGACGCTGATATTTGCTGTAACTGCCTACACATTATCAGCAATGCAGGGGATTTCTTCGCTCATGATGTCAGTAACAGGACTCGACTACAGAATTTGCGTGATAATTTCCTGGCTGTCCTTCACAATTTTCACTGTCTATTCTGGAGCTAATGGAGTATTGATAACTGACACTATTATGTTCATGATATTTCTTGCTGCATCTCTTGTCTGCGTTCCGTATATAGTGAGGACGGCAGGAGGCTGGAACACGGCAATAACTGAGCTTGCGTTATCGTCATCATGTCCCGGCATAATATCATGGACTAACAATCTTGATTATCTTTACCCGTCAGGAACGCAAAATCTTATCTGGGCAGTTACTTACGGAATAGTCTGGGCAGTTGTCGTCATGGTGAGTCCCTAGCAGACCAGCCGTTATCTTATGGCAAAAGATGAACATACTGTGATGCGTTCATCAGTGTGGGCTTCAATGAGTGTGATTACAGTAACAGCAGCGTTATATTTTTCTGCCGCATTTGTCCGCAAGATAAATCCTTACATTTCACCAGCAAGCACAAATTTAGTCTGGGCCGCAATGAATATAGTACCTTTGCCGGCAGGCTTAATGATGCTCACTGGAATATTATCAGCCGGAATATCATCGGCCTCAACATTTTTGTCATTAATCGGCTCATCACTGACTAATGACATTATGCAGTCCGGAAGCCTGAAAATGTCAAGGCTTGTTATGTTCTTGGCCGGGCTGTTTGTGCTTATGCTTGCAGTCTTCAACCCTCCTCAAATATTTTGGGTGATGTATTTCGGCGGAACGGTAATAGCATCATCATGGGGGATTACTGCGCTTGCCAGTGTATGGTTCAGGCACATCAGTGAGTGCGGAGCTTTCTGGGGTATGTTTCTGGGATTTGCAGGATGTATTGTGCCTAAGATATATGCTGCTGTGAAGGGAATTTCTTTGCCGTTATGGCTTGATCCGTTCTTCATCGGAATGTTTCTCAGTATTGCGGGGCTGATTGCCGGGAGCGTAATTCATTCTGCCAGTGATGATGATATGAGAGAGTATGACATTCTTCATGTGCGCCCGGAGTCCGAGAAGTCTGCGGAGAAGGACAGAGCTACATTCATGCTGACATATATTTATGCATTATTCGGGGTAATATTAGGAGTATTCTTTGTGTTCTGCTATGCGCTGCCATACATGAGGGCATAAAGAAATCCCCGGAGGTTTTACGCCTTCGGGGACTGTTATTTGCTTGATGCGATTAATACATGCCGTCCATTCCGCCCATACCGCCGGGCATTGCAGGAGCTGCATCCTTCTTCTCGGGCTTGTCAGCAATGATCGCCTCAGTTGTGAGCACCATCGCAGCAATACTTCCTGCGTTCTGAAGTGCTGAACGTGTTACCTTCACGGGGTCGATGATTCCTGCTGCCACCATGTCGGTGTACTCGCCGGTCGCTGCGTTGAGGCCGTGTCCGATCTTCTCGCTCCTGACTCTCTCGACCACTACGTCGCCCTGATAGCCTGCGTTCTCTGCGATGAGGTACAGCGGTGCTTTCAGTGAGTCAAGAACGATGCGTGCGCCGGTCTTCACGTCGCCGTTGAGCTTCTCGACGAACGGCTCGAGTGCTGCTGCACAGTTCAGTGCTGCGACTCCGCCTCCTGCTACAATGCCTTCCTCGACTGCTGCACGTGTTGCGTTGAGTGCGTCCTCGATGCGGTGCTTGAGTTCCTTCTGCTCGGTCTCTGTTGCGCTTCCGACCTGAATCACCGCTACTCCGCCGACCAGTTTCGCGAGTCTCTCGTGGAGCTTCTCCTTGTCGTAGTCGGAGGTGCTGTCCTCGATCTCCTTGCGGATCTGCTTTGCTCTTGCGCGGATCTCGTCGGGGTTGCCTGCACCCTGAGTAATCGTCGTGTCTTCCTTCGTAATCTTTACCTTCTTGGCACGGCCTAACATGTTAAGCTCGGTATTCTCGAACTTCATGCCGGTCTCCTCGCTGACGACCACACCGCCCGTAACGATTGCGATGTCCTGAAGCATTGCCTTGCGCCTGTCGCCGAAGCCGGGAGCCTTAACTGCCGCGACCTGCATTACTCCGCGCAGCTTGTTCACTACCAGAGTCGCCAGTGCCTCGCCCTCTACGTCCTCTGCAATAATCACTAACGGCTTGCCTGTCTGCACGACCTTCTCAAGGATGGGGAGCAGATCTTTGATGTTGCTAATCTTGCTGTCATGAATGAGGATATATGCATCGTCAAAGCTGGCTTCCATTCTGTCGCTGTCAGTTACCATGTAAGGGCTGATGTATCCCTTGTCGAACTGTAAGCCCTCGACCATCTCTAACGTTGTGCCTACGGTCTGGCTGTCCTCGATGGTGATTACTCCGTCCTCGCCGACTTTAGCCATTGCCTCAGAGATGAGTGCTCCGACTGCTGAATCATTCGCGGAGATTGATGCTACCTGAGCAATTTTCTCCTTGTCCTTGACGGGAGTGCTCTGCTTCTTCAGCTCTTCCACAACGAAATCAATAGCCTTCTCGATGCCCTGACGCATAAGCATTCCGTTAGCACCAGCGGCTACGTTCTTCATGCCCTCGCGGATGATTGAGCGTGAGAAGATTGTTGCTGTGGTAGTCCCGTCTCCGGCGATGTCGTTCGTCTTGGAGGCTACTTCTTTGAGGAGCTGTGCGCCTGCATTCTCGAACGGATCCTCAAGCTCGATCTCCTTTGCGATGGTTACGCCGTCGTTGGTAATCATGGGCGAGCCGAATTTCTTCTCAAGTACTACGTTGCGTCCCTTAGGGCCAAGTGTTACGCCTACTGTATCTGCAACTTTATCTATTCCCCTGAGCATTGCTCGTCTGGCTTCCTCGTTGAATGAAAGAATCTTTGCCATAGTAATTATTTCCTCCTAGATATATTAACTATTCTTATTTCTCGATGATTGCGAGGACATCTCTCTCGCTGAAAATTACGAAATCTTCACCGTCAAGTTTGACCTCTGTGCCTGCGTACTTGCTGAAGATTATTCTGTCGCCTACTTTAAGCTCAACAGGCTGCTTCTGTCCGTTATCGAGTATCTTGCCGGTTCCTACTGCAACAACTTCACCCTCGGTGGGTTTCTCTTTTGCTGTGTCAGGCAGGAAGAGTCCGCCTTTGGTTTTCTCTTCACGTTCTAAGACTTTTACAACTATTCTGTCGCCAAGCGGCTTAAGTTTCATGATTCTATTTACCTCTCTCTCATGTAATGGCACTCAATCATAAAGAGTGCTAATCGAACAACGCGCGAAATGATAGCCCAATGAGTCAAAAAGTGCAATAGTTAATTTTACGTAGTCGTGAAAATTTTTCGTGTCTATAATATCCTCACATGATTAACTTGAAGGGTGTGTGATTTATCGTGAATAAAGCAATCTTGTACATTCACGGCAAAGGGGGGAGTGCATCGGAGTCAGGAATTTTTGCGAAGAGTTGTCAGGGCTTTGATGTCTTGGGAGTTGATTACGATGACGGTGATTTGCCTTGTGTAGTGAAGTCTAAAATTATTGCAGCGTATGATTCAGCGCGTGAAAACTATGATGTAATTTACGTTCTGGCAAACAGTATCGGGGCATACTTTGCTATGCTCTCACTTGGTGAATGCGAAATAGAGAAGGCGTTATTCATCTCGCCAGTTGTTGACCTGCAAGCTCTTATTCT
>JAFSUD010000094.1 GCA_017445405.1 Synergistaceae bacterium | reverse complement strand
TGTACATTATTATGCATAAAACAACCAGTATCGGTACATACACCAGTGTATAAACAGGTGGCTATATGCTTGTCTATAACAATTTGCATTGCGACAAATAATTCATACAATACTTCACATGCACTTGCACGTGTACTATCTACTAAATTATAATCACCAAAGCCATCATTAATTTTCCCCGCATCATCACAAACACTAAATCATTTCCTGAAAGTCATTGTGCGTGTTAAAATCTTACGCAATACGTTTCCATAATATTTACATAATAAGGAGGAGTTATTTTGCGCAATTACCTTGACGTTCTCCAAAAGATAGAGGAGACAGGCTACAGGGCTTGGCTTGTCGGCGACACAGTAAGAATGCTCGAAATGGGCATCCAGCCGGAAACTATCACCCTCGCAATCGACACACAGGACATGTATCAGGTTGCCCGCCATCTCGGGACAGGAACAGTAGACGCAAGAGGGCCTTATCCCGCACTCAGAGGAGAGATGCTCGGGACGACTTTCCGCGCCTTCGGACTCAGAGGCGAGACCATAGAGGACGATTTGGCGTGCAGAGACCTTAGCATCGAAGCAATAGCTATCCGTTCAGACGGCGGAGTAGTTGACCCGTTCGGCGGAAGGTTCGACATCAGAAACAGAGTAATACGCCTCACAGGAGACAACGTAGACCTGATAGACGCAGACCCCTTGAGAATACTGCGTATGCTGAGATTTGCTGCAGAGTTCGAGATGGATATTTTCTGGAAGAGTGAGAGCGATGTCAGGGCATTTCTTGATGTCTACGCAGACAGAATGAATGATATTCCTGCAGAACGATGGGGACGCGAAATCATGAAGGGACTCCACCGCAGGCCTCACAGGTTCATTGAGCTTTGCGATGACTATGACCTGATACCGTACTTCCTGCCTGAGCTTGAGGAGCTGAAATCAATACCTGACGGCAAGACTGAGGGCAGAAGCATTTACGATCACATACTCGAAGTACTGAGGATCATTGAGCAGAAGATGGACACGAGCAAGATAATGCAGAATGATGCGTTTGTGCTTGCAGGACTCTTCAGCGTAATCGGCACGCGCACGCTTGACGGCAGCGACAGGACACGCATAGCCGACCACAAGGTCAACGAGTACCTCACGCGCTGGAATGTTCCCTCGCAGATAATTGACGAGGTTATCGCAATCATCAACGGCTACAAGAAGTTCTACGAGCCTGTAACGGAAGAATACTTCTGCAAAGACGTTCTGGAATACACGCGCGATGCAGTGGAGATAGGGATAGAGTTTGCAATGTGCGTAGCTGAGGCCGAAGGATTCATGGACAGCGTGAGGGATATTCTGGAGGCCAACCGCTGGAATCTGGATCAGGTGCTCCGCAGGTTCGAGAACGTCAAGCTCCAGACCGAAGGCTCAACGCGCTACATGACCGGCCGCGAAGTTATGAGCCTCCTTCACATGAAGCCCGGACGCAGAATCGGAGAACTCCTCGACGGCCTCGATATGGCAGTCGGCACAGGCAAGGTCTCGAGTCTTGCTGCGGCGGAAGACTGGTTACGTGCACAGGTCTGACACGATAGCGGCAATATCTACGGCATTGGGGCATTCAGGAATCGCAGTAGTTCGGATTTCCGGCCCTGATGCCGTTAATGTTGTGCGCAGGCTCGTGAAGCGTCAGGAGTTCCCTGAGCACGGCAGAATGTACCTTACGAGCCTTCTTGATGATGAAGGCAGAGTGATAGATAGAGTCCTAGCCGTGAGGTTCATGCGCGGGAGAAGCTACACCGGAGAAGAGTCCGCAGAGATTCACACTCACGGAGGGAGCTTGATTGCGAGGACATGCCTGGAGCTTGCCGTGAAGAACGGAGCGAGATTAGCCGAACCGGGAGAATTTACACGGCGTGCATTCATCAACGGAAGAATAGATCTATCACAGGCAGAGGGAGTACTCGGAGTCATTCAGGCCAAGAGTCAGGAGGCATTACACGCAGCAGCGAGGACTCTCACCGGGGAACTCTCGAGTCGGGCGCACAAGATTCATGATGAGATTCTGGCTTTGCAGTCATCCCTAGAGATTCAGCTAGATTTTCCTGAAGGCGAAACAGTCAGCGATGACATCAACGGCGGACTCGACGGGGTAATCTCTGAGCTTGAGGAGTTAGTGAGTCAATGCAGTGCAGGGCAGATATTGCGTGAAGGCGTGCGTGTAGTGATTGCCGGCCGTCCCAACGCAGGGAAATCTTCACTCATGAATGCGCTTCTCGGCAGGAACAGGGCAATAGTTACAGACATTCCCGGCACGACACGGGACATCATCGAGGAAGGATTAATCATTGACGGAATCCCCGTGAGGCTCACAGACACTGCAGGGCTGAGAGAGTCGGAGGACGTTATCGAGGCTGAAGGCGTGAGGTTAGCTCTTGATGCCATGAGTGAGGGCGATATTTGCCTATACGTTATCGATTCGTCGCGCGGGCTTGATGATGACGATAGAGGCTACATGTCTATGCTTGCTGGCAGAAAGGCTCTCGCTGTGCTTAACAAATCCGACCTCGTGAGCGCACTAGATGAGGCGAGAATACCGCTTAAGAAAGTTCATGTGTCAGCAAAAAATTGTGCCGGAATTGATGACGTGAAGAATGCTGTGTATGCGCTTGCGTGTGATGAATCATTGCTGAGTGAGGGGCTTAATGCGTCGGCAATGCAGCTTGAGGAGCTGAGAGGGAGTCTTCAGGCTGTCCGTGAGGCTAGGGACTCCCTCATGCTCGGTGAAGACATTACTGCGGGACTGCTGGGGAGCGCGAGAGTCTCACTCCTCCGTGTCTTGGGAGTTGATGCCGGGGACGAGCTGCTCGACTCGATGTTCAGCCGTTTCTGTGTCGGCAAGTGATTCACACATTGCGTTAATCACCATGTCTACAGCCTGTCCGCGAGTAAGTTTTCCGTGTTCATCAAGCGTTATCTTCTTTCCGCAGACTTCTTCCGCCCTCGCAAGCATACCTGAGAGTTCGCGCTCGCTTATCCGCTCGTTGATGCCAAATCTCCCCTTCACAGTGCCTTTCTTCTTGCCGGAATGAAGCTGCCCAGACTGAACGTTAGGGTACGTTCTCGGCTCGAGCAGCCTGTACAGTGAGGCTAACTGTATGCTCCCGAAGTATTCATGTCTCGCCGGTACGTCCGCATAATTCGCAAGCGACAATCTCACTCCAGAATCCAGCAATGCCTTCTGAACCCTGAGTGCGTGAACTTTGCGGGGAGCGAGTCCGTCAGTGATAGCGAGTGCAGCTAATGCTCCTGCTGCTTGCCCCGTCATCATGCATATAGGCTGAAGTCTCAGTGCTCCGGAAGATAGGCGCGACATTGATAAATTCTTCTCTGCAGCAAGGAAATTATCACTGCTCGCCGGAATAAGCACCCTCATGGGAACTTGGAACGGCCCGAGCGGAGAGTCTCGCCAGATTGAGGCCTGAGTCTCGCCGAGTGATTTCTCGATGTCGTCGTCGTCGTCCGAGCCGTGAAGGTCAAGGTTGTAGCCTCCGATCGCGATTGCGTCAGTGAACTCATGGTTGCGGTTTCCGTTGCGGTAGCTCGTGGAGTTCTCGCGTATCGCCTTAGAGTTCAGGGTGTATTCGCCGAGAATGCGCCGTGATTCTCTCACGTAGGGTATCGGGGGCATGTGCCGGGCAATTTCCTTCCACTCGTCGGGTAAATCCTTCGCAGCTTCAGGAAGATAGCTGTATTCGTTCTCGTCAACTGACCATGACTCGCCCATCTCGTTCTGCAGGTAGTAGATGAAGTGCAGAGTCTTGATGAGTGCCTCGCGTTCAACGTATGCGCGCAGGTCTTTGCTCTCGAGGTACGCTACAGGGAGTCCGAATCTTTCCTCCCACCTGTACGCGCCGGGATAATCATTGCCCCAGTTTACGCCCGTCTTCGTTATGCGCCTCCAGTCTGATTTTGCGCCGGTGTAGCTGCCTTTGGTGTAGGAGTCCGGGACTGCCCGGTAAGCGTTGTGCGTTGCGAGGTTCACGGGCATTCTGACGGGGTATTTGCCTGTGAAGTCGAAGCCGTTTCGTGCTACATAGCTCCTGTAGTTCTTGAGAGCCTTATCGTAGCCGGGCAATGGAGATTTCGGCCGCAAGTGTGAGGGCACACCTTGAGGGTATTTCCTGATTATCGCAGTCCACGTGATGTCCTGAATCATCGTGTCGTTCAGTTCTCCGGGCATCACAGAGTTTCCCACACGATAGCTAACACCTGCAAGCGGCATCATGTCTCCGTACTCCGTCGCGTCAATCAGAATCTTATAGCCGATGGTCTTTGTGCCCTCAAGAGTCCGGACAGTTACGTTGTCGCTCTCAACCTTCACGATTTCTGAGAAGTAGAGAATGTCGGAACTCGTCATCATCTCAGCTAGTATGTTATGCCCTACAGAAGGCTCAAACGCTTTCCCGTAAGTCTTCCAGTAACACGTGCTGATTGACTTTCTCAGTTTCGCGTAATACCCCCGCACCCTGTTCATGAACTCATGGTAGACTCCGCTCTCAATGTTGCTCATGTCGTCCATAGTGCTAACTCCTGCAGCAGTAGCCTGTCCTCCGAGCATGTTACTCGGCTCAACGACCAGCACGCGCATTCCCATTCTTGAGGCCTGAATTGCTGCTCCTGTGCCTCCCATTCCTCCCCCTGCAATCACTATGTCATACGACACGGCCAAGTCCCCGTAACGTTCACTGAATGCCTCAGCAGGTGAGTTGTTGAGGAAGTCTGCGAGCTGCTCGAGCGTTACTGAATTTCCCATGTAGATGCGCGGAATCCTGAAGAGTTCGGGCACGCCGTCAATGCCTCTCTCGTCAACAGCGAAGGCCAGATCATAGCCGGAAGCCTTCACGTCATCTGCTGTCTCTGCGCTGTAGTTGCCGTAGGGGTATGTGAACACGTTAATCTTTCTGCCGGTCATGCTAGAGAGAATTTCCCGGGAACGCTTGAGCTGAGAGAGTCTGTCTTCGCGGGAGAGAGTCATCATGTCGGGGTGAGTCAGAGTGTGCGATCCGATGCTGAATCTGTCATCACTAGCTATGTCTGCAAGTTCTGACTCCGTGATGTGTGGGTAGCTCGTGTCGAGCCGGCCTATCATGTCGGTGATGATGAAGAGAGCAGCCTTCATGTTGCGTTTGCGCAGTTCAGGGACAGCGTGAAGGTATACGCCTCTGTAGCCGTCATCAAACGTAATGATTACCGACTTGGCCGGGATTTCCTGTGAAGAGAGCAGGTCTTCAGGAGAAAGCGTGATATATCCTTCATCCTTAAGGAAGTCGAGCTGTGCGCAGAAGTCTTTAATGCTCACGTCGAAGCCGTTTACCGGGACAGCCTTAATGTCGTGGTACATGAGGACAGGAGGCAGCGCATAGGCCGGGCTAAGGCTCAGAGTCATTAATAGCAACAGTGCAAAACGTTTCATGTAATCATTCTCCTTTAGTGTTGATGCAGTCATTGTAGCAGTAATGTGAAAAGTGAACATGAAGCAAAATTTTTAGGCGCGTAATCACCGTTCATTACTAACTTAACATCACATTTTTGTAGTTGTTAAAGTAGTTGGTAAAACTCTCTTTCTCTCATAAGTCTGCGGTCAGGGATTTATTGTGAAATGAGTATATCATATGCGCTTGTGCTACAATTCTACGAAAACTTTTTACGGGGGGAACATCTTTCTTGAACAGTAACACCAGAAAACTTAACGGCTCAGAAATATTAATACAATGCCTTCTTGAACAGGGCGTTGATACGATATTCGGTTACCCCGGCGGAGCAATCCTCAATGTTTATGATGCCCTCTATGCTCATCCGGAGATACGCCACATTCTCACCTCACACGAACAGGGAGCTTCTCATGCTGCAGACGGCTACGCAAGGTCTACCGGCAAAGTCGGAGTCTGCTTCGCCACGTCAGGGCCGGGAGCTACGAACCTCACCACAGGCATAGCTACCGCATACATGGACTCTTCTCCCGTCGTGTTCATCACCTGCAACGTCAACAATGACCTCATAGGCCGCGATTCGTTTCAGGAGGTCGACATCGCCGGAGTCAGCCTTCCTGTAACCAAGTGCAGCTACATTGTGAGCGACGTAACGAAACTTGCTGACACAGTGCGCGAGGCCTTCGTGATTGCGCGTTCAGGGAGGCCGGGACCGGTACTCATAGACATACAGAAGAACGCAACAGCAGGAGAATGCGACTACACGCCCATGACTCCGGAAGAGTTCGAGGCACACCCTGACAGGAGAATCGCCCGCCTCAAGGCAACGCATCATCCTTCAGTGAGCTATCCGGATATCAATATTCACGCGGTCGAAGAACTCGCCGATATGCTCGACAAAGCAGAGAAGCCATTATTGATTTGCGGAGGAGGAGTCGTGAGGTCAGAGGCCTCTGAAGAGTTCCGCGAGCTTGCTCACAGGCTTGATATTCCCGTCGCAATTACCGTGATGGGCGGAGGAGCTTTCGGGGGCTATGACGACCTCAAGACCGGCATGATAGGAATGCACGGCTCTCAGGCAAGCAACATGGCGTGTGATGCGTGCGACTTATTGCTTGCTGTTGGCTGCAGATTCTCCGACAGAGTTACCCTGAACCCTGCAGGCTTTGCGAAAAACGCAAAGATAGCTCATATTGACATTGACCCATCAGAAATAGACAAGAACGTAAAGACTGACCTTCACATCATAGGCGACGCTAAGGCAGTGCTGAAGCTCCTGCTCGGCAAGCTCAAACGCGACAGGCATAATGACGAGTGGAAGAAGTACGTGTTCTCGTTCAAGCGCGAGACCGAGTACGACGATCCGGAGGACGGGACGCTCACGCCGATGCAGATACTCTCAGCAGCAGCGGAGATTCTCCCTCAGGACACAATGGTTACTACTGATGTTGGACAGCACCAGATGTGGGCGATTCAGCACTTCAGGTTCGATTACCCGAGACAGCTAACAACTTCAGGAGGCTTCGGGACGATGGGCTTCGGACTCGGAGCAGCTATTGGCGTTCAGGCTGGCAACCCGGAAAAGACGGTGTTACACGTTACAGGGGACGGGAGCTTCAGGATGAACTGTAACGAGTTAGCGACGGAAGCCTACTACAAGATGCCGATAATCACTCTGCTCTTCAACAACTCGACTCTGGGAATGGTGAGGCAGTGGCAGCACCTAATCTATCACGAGCATTACTCGCAGACGACGTTAGACAGAGGCCCTGATTTCGTGAAGCTGGCGGAGGCATACGGCATTCACGGAAGGTGCGTGAAGGATGAGGCGACGCTGAGGCAGACATTGACAGAAGCAGTAAACTCACGCTTTGACGGCAGGGGCTGGGTAATCGACTGCAGGATAGACATTGACGAGATGGTGAGGCCTATGGTCGGCGGAAACAGCTTCATCACGAACTTCATGCTGTATTAGCGGGGTGATAGACATGCAGGCAAAAGAAGACAGCCAGAACATGAAGCGTTACACAATAATTACGGCGATGGACAACGAGGCAGGAGTGCTCTCACAGTTAGCTCACCTGTTTTCGCGGAAGGGCTATAACATTGAGACGATTGCGGCGGGGTGGACGGTCGATCAGAACGTTACGCGCTTCACGATAGAGATATATTCCGACGAGGCGAGAGTTCAGTTATTGTGCAGCCAGCTGCGTAAACTTGTGCCGATTCACTATGTCGAGATACTTGACACGTCGAAGTCTATACGCCGAGAATTGATGCTTGTGCGTGTGAAGGCAGAGGACAGGGCAGCGCGGAACGAGATTATCCAGATAGGGAATATCTTTAGAGGCTCAGTTGTGGACATTACGCCGGACAGTATAACACTGTCAGTAACGGGTGATGACCAGAAGACGGGAGCGTTTGAGGAACTGATGAAGGACTTCGGGATTCTGGACTTGGCCCGGACGGGAATAGTAGCTATTGAGCGCGGAGAGATGTAGAGTTATAAACATGATGCCCCTGAAGCGATTTCGGGGGCTTATTCTTGAGGAGTGGTGAATATGGTCATTAATGATGAAACCTTTGTGTGTCCTGCAGATTTGCCGTTTGCTGTTGAGGAAGGATACGAGCTTGCAGCGATTAATGCGCTTCGCAGGTTTCAGGAACAGATGAAGGGTGAAGCTGAACTAGCAGGATTATACACAGAGGCAGATATTGCAGAATGGATAACGCAATCACGGAGGGAGGACGAAATACGATGATGGTGATGCTCGACACCGACATAATTGCTTCTTCGGTACTTAGACCTTCAGGCTTGGCATATAAGGCATTCGTGAAATCACTCTACAAACCATTTGAGCCTGTGGTCAGCAACTACATACTTGATGAACTTCACAGAAGGTTCGGGGAAAAGTTCCCTAACAGAATAACGGAGCTTGAAGCATTCTTGTATCACATGCTGCGTGCTGTCCTGATACTTCCAACACCAGAGGCAACGATTTATGATGATAACAGGCTGAGCGGCAATGACAGGCCTATTTTTCGGGCAGCCATCAATGCCGCAGCAGACTACATTATTACGGGACACAAGGGATTTCTGGAATCAGGAGTCGGTTTTCCCTACATTGTGAGTGCACAAGAGTTCCTGAAGCTCTAATCACATGTACTGTTCGAGAAAGTTACACCACTTCATCATGCCGTGCCCGTTCAAGTGAAGGCCGTCAAACGTACAAGCATCATCCATCTCGCCATCATCCCCAGCAAACACAGAATACGTATCCACAAACTCACACCCCAGCTCATCAGCAAGCCTCCTAAGTTCTGCGTTCAGAGACGTAATAGCCTCACGTGTCCTGCGTCTGCACCGCGCATTATCCGCTAGCTTCTTATGGTCAACAGGTAACACGCTCTGAATATATACCTCTCCTGATGATGCCTTGAGTCTTTGCACAATCTGCCTGTAATTGCTGAGAGTCTCGCTCTGGGATATTCCGTTGCCGATGTCATTAATCCCCAAGAGAATAAAGACCTTTGCAGCATTGAGGGAGGCTGTCTCGTCGATGCGGTGCAGTACTCCGCGCGTGTTGTCGCTCGAGATTCCCCTGTTCCTGATTCTGTGCCTGAAGCCCAAAAGTTCGCAGAAGGGAGTGTTTTCCGTGAGCGAGTCTCCGAGCATGACTATAGCTTCATCACCTCGAGGAGCATTCCTGAACACGTCGAGCTGTAAAGTGTAGCGTTCAGTTTTCACGGGATCAATTATGCCCCCCCCCCCGTGAGTAATTCTGCTTACTAGCTTTGCAGGGATTTCGTACTTCACGCAGAAGCCTCCGACAATCACGAGCAGCATCACATTCACAGCACACATAACGTGAAGCACCGTCATCACTTCTTCACCGCCCTCTTCAGGAATCTGTATACCTTCCCGGCAATATGCCTAAGTCCCAGCGGAATATCTGACAGCCTGTTCCTGATGAGCCAGAGTCTTTCCTGCGAGGGAGTCATGAGTTCGTTGCTCTCCTCGAGTTTGCAGTTAAAGAAGCTGAGAAGTGAGGGCTGCAGCCAATTTGTGCCGTCATCACAAACTCTGTTGCGTATGTTCCCATAACGTACATTATTCGCGCCGGGAATGCATCCAACAGTCAGGAAAGCATGTGCGTTGTAGCAGTGAGCTAGCTTGCATTTCCCCGTCGGACGCACAGGAAAAGGTCTATCCGGATGAGCAAACACATTCCCGAGAGGGTAGCCGCCATAACAGCTAACAGCTTTTCCATTAGCAATATTAATATAAATACTCCACAAGCCAGCATAACAGAACGCCTTCTGTTTCACTCCGAATACTGACTTCTTGTAACGCTAGAACTCCGAGTCAAAGCTCCCCCACACTCTGTCGTACTCATCCATCGGCAGGCTCGTAAGGTAGTCTATGCCCTTCGTCCTGTCATCCCTCGCAATCGTCAGGTGAGGCAGTGCACCGAAATTCTTCATCGAGAACTCCTTCAGCTCATCAGCGTACGGCACAAGCTCATCATGCGGAGTTACCTCAATGTTCGCCGACGCTCCAGCATCCCAGACTCTGTGAACGTTATCTGCAAACGTCTGCAGCAATCCGCGCTTCTTCAGCTCCATGTAGTGGAACGAGCACTTGAACTCCAAACGTGCCCTAAGTTCTGCAGGCCAAGCCAGAAACTTATTCACCATCGGCGTAATCGTGAGGTTCGTAACTACCTCCGCGTAATGTCCCCGCTCGACGAGTGCCCTGACGTAGAGGTCAATATCCCGCGAGAGGAGAGTCTCGCCCTCACCGCAGAAGTTCATGTAGGCGAGGCCTCCGAGTCGTTCAGGCCTGCACGCATAGGCTACCTGCTCAGGGGAATACTTCATGTCTGCCTGCAAGCCCTGATAGTGCACAGGACGCTGGGCAATGTAACAGTACATGCACCGGAAATTGCATATCGAAGTAGGGACAGCAAACAGCAGCATCTTCTCCATCTTGTCCATGATAATCATTCCTTCCGTAAGATTAATTTCTTGAGCTTCCTTCTGACTCTGAACATAAAATAGTTAATTCTGAAACATGCATTTACAATACATTTCTTCAGCGGGCTGTACTGCGGGTTTGCATCAGATAAACGTGTACTCAGGAAAGCTCGCATTTCAGGGTTATACCAGTGAGCTTCCGGACGGTCTCTGAGTTCAGCGTAAGACGGACAGGCTATTTCTGGTATCACTCCCAGAGACATAAAGTGGCTGGAATTTACACAGTATGCCGCACCGCAATTGTTCCCCACAGCCTGAGGCTTCACCTTTTCGTTAATGTCCGTGTAAATGTTGCAGAACGGATAAGCAAAATAGCAGCTCCTCAATTCTCCTGTAGCAAGGTTGAGTGTGAAGCTCCAATCTCCTGCGTAACAAAATTCATGCCGCTTGACCCTGAAGTTCTTACATGTGAACTCGAACAGCGGAGACTCGAACTCTCTGCCATAGCTGATATATTCCTCGTCAGTGTGTCTTGTGAGGATAGAGAATGTACCACCCCCCCCCCGTGCTCATTCCTTGTGAGGGCAACATGAGGCAGTGCTCCGAAGTTTTTGATGCAGAATTGTTTTATTTCATCCTTGCAGTCGATATATTCGTCGCAAAGGTTCAATTGCACCAGCACAGAACATCCCGCTTGCTGCATTCTCCTCACGTTTTCCGCAAAGTTCTGCAGATTATGAGTCCTCTTAAGCTCGGTGTAGTGCAGGGAAAACGCAAAGCAAAGCCTGCTCCTCAGTTCCTCAGGAAGCCTCGCAATCTCATCAAATTTTGCGCTTATCGTTCCGTTAGTCGTTACGTTCATGAAATGCCCCTGCTCAAGAATCGCGGAGATGACTTCCGTAATCTGAGGGCACAGCAAAGTTTCCCCGGCACCGCAAAGGTTGACTAACATAGTCCCGCCCCATCGTTCCTGCCTGAAAGCACGGCCTATGTACTCCGGAGAATACCTGAAGCCCGGCATGTCGGCATCTCTGCGGTTCTCCTGAATGATGTAGCAGTAACTGCACCTGAGGTTGCAATGCGAGATAGGCACAGTACACTCAACAAATTTCTTGATTGATGTCTGCATAGTTACACCCTTTCTGTGATTAGTGAAGTTATCTTACTGAAATATGGCAAAAGCCCCGAATTGTCCCATTTGCGGGGAGAGTTCAGGGCTTTGTGCATTGCGGCATCAAACTCATCAAGCCCCCTGCACACCTGCACGTACTCACATCCAGCAATCCATTCATAGACGCTATGGACTTTGCCGGTCTTGTTGTCGAACGCTACGCATGGTGTTCCTGTGATTGCCGCAAAGAGCATTCCGTGCAGCCTGTCAGTAACGACAAGTTCAGCACCGGCAACACGCCTCAATGTCTCAGAGAATGCGTCTTCCCAGTCATGCATCTTCATGAGGCCATGTGCCGGGTTAGTTGTGAAGAAACCTACACTTCCGAACTCACGGGTGAGCTTTGCACAGAGTTCATTGCGCTGCTGCTTGCTTAATACCTGCTCAATGTCAGGCCTTAGACATACAAGAATATTTAGGTATTTTTGCTTACTGGGGGGGGGGCTATGCAGTCTTTACCGTCCATAGAGCAGACCATATCCGGCACAAGCTCAACACTCTTTGCGTAAGGATAGAGATTGTTGCTGTTGATGAGGTCGTAAGAGTTCCTGTCGCGCACAAAAACGTGAAGGTCAGTGAAGACAGAGAAGGCCTTTCTGTCATGAGAGAGTTCACGTCTGCCCTGCTTGCTGTTGAAGTAGCAGATAGTCTGCGGCATGATGATTACTCTGTTGTTCGGGAAATGCCGGAGAATGTAGAGTGCCTCGAGTTCGTCGTGCCTCCAGAAGCTCCCGAAATAGCCTCCTCCGTTCGTGAGGAGAATATCGTTTGCGTTGAGATGCCTGATGATTCGTCCGGGGTAATCTCTGACTAGGTCGCCGGGTAACTCAATCAGCGTGAAGTCCGGGCAGTTCTCCGTGAAGAGTTTGCGCTGGGCTAAGGCAATGGCGATGTCTCCTCTGTTGCCGTGTCTGGGGACGCAGAGAGTGATGATGCGCTTGATGCCGGGCTTGTTGGTGTCCTCGAGACGCTGGAGAATGCTTCGAGCTTCAACGTCGAGTCTTGGCCAGAAGCGGATGAAGAGTTTCCTAGCGCACTTATAGCAGGCCTTAAGATACTTCTTTAGCGAAGTGATTTTACTTAATGTCAACTTAACGTAGAAGAGGTAACATAAAACTATATGAAGCCTCATCCATGATGTGCTATAGCCCAAAGAATCAAGATGTTTAACCATTACACGAATCTGTTCGCGGCCTTTGCTGTTCTGAAGGCCTGTAGCCTGTACATAACGAAATGTGTATAGCTTCATGAAATACTGAATGCCCAAGTCATAGGCAAACTTTGTCTGCTCACAATCATGAAAGTGCCTGTATGTTGTGAGTGCTTCATAAAGAATAATATACATGCTATCAGAGTTCTTCTGTGTTGCCCTAGAACTAGTTATAGAGTTTGAACGCACGCGTCTGTTGTATAGCAACGCAGGGATATGCATAGCCCGTTTTGCGCTGAGGAGTGCTACAAAAGAGAACAATTCATCTTCATGAAGAATATCTTTCTTGAATGTCAGGCAATTTTCCTTGAGAAAGATTCTGTTAAAGAAACGTAAAGGTACTGGTGCTTTATAGTCGCGATTCTTAAGCATCACAGACAACATTTCGTGTCCTAGCATAACATCTGGATAATAGCCTGAAACAATTAAACCATTCAAGCTTGATGTACTGAGACAGCCTTCATCACAGAATGAGTATGCATCAAAACCAAGTATATCTAGATTATGCTGCTCTGAGAACGCACGAAGTATCTCTATGGTCTGCGGCTCGATGTAGTCGTCGCTGTCGAGGAAGTAGACGTATTTTCCTGTGGCCTTAGCTAGGCCTGCGTTGCGAGCATCTGAGAGTCCGCCGTTGGGCTTGTGGATGACTGAGATTCTGGAATCTTTCTTGGCGTAGTCGTCGCAGATTTTGCCGCTCGAGTCCGTAGCACCGTCATCAACAAGGATAATCTCAATGTCTGAGCATGTCTGATTGATTACGCTGTCGATGCATTCAGGAAGATATTTCTCTACATTGTAGACGGGAATAATTATGCTTGTGCCTTGTGGTGATAACTGGGCGTGCCTATTGGTTGTGTTGTGTTGTGTTGTGTTGTATCAATTATGGGGGAAATTTCCAATTTGTCAACACTCCTTTCACGTATTTATGGGAACTCGTGAAAGTATATCATATTAATTCTTTAGCGTCTCATCAACACTCTGCAGAAAAATATCCCTCCCACTAACGCAGTAATCACTCCGACCGGCAGCTCTCCCATCATCTGAGCTACTCCGTCCGCAAGCCCCATCACGCACGCTCCAAGCAGGAACGCATGACTCGCACAATTCCTCACCGCCTCATTAACACTCTACAGAAAAATACTCCTCCCACTAACGCAGTAATCACTCCGACCGGCAACTCTCCCATCCTCTGTGCAACTCCGTCCGCGAGTCCCATCACGCACGCTCCGACTAAGAACGCATGAATCACGCTCCTCCTGTGCACCGCTCCGCAAAGCCTCCTCGCAGCATGAGGCACAATCAATCCCACGAAGCCTATTACTCCGAACGCACTCACGCACACGCTCACTCCCAGCGACACAATCAGCATCAGCATCACTCTCACTCTGTCCTCATTCACGCCGAGCACCGACGCATAATCTTTCCCCATCGACATAGCATCAAGCACCGGCCCGAACGCATACGCACACGCACTCACCATCAACGCAGACATCCACACACTTAATGCTTCTCGTCCTCCTGCTCCTGAGAGACTCCCCATCAGCCACAGCACAACAGCTCCGAGCTTGTCTCCTGCAATCGCCTTCAGGAACGTTACTCCTGCAGACAGCACAGCATTAGAGATTACCCCAGCAAGAATAATTCTCTCGCTGCCTCCGTTGCGGGAGATTCCCCACGTCAGCACTAACGCAATCACCGCTCCGGCAAACGCACACGGCATCACGAACACTCCCGCCATTATTCCCAGAGCCGCACCGAACGCAGCACCTGACGCGACACCCAACGTGTAAGGTTCTGCAAGAGGATTCGCGAGTATTCCCTGAAAGACGAGTCCAGAGACAGAGAGGAGTCCTCCCGTTCCGAGAGAACACATTAAACGAGGGAGACGCACTGACCTAATCACAACAGCCTGCGGAGAGTCGATTTCAGCAAACGGCGACAAATAATGCATCACCTCAGAAAGCGGGATTGCCCATTCTCCTGAAGTGATGCGCCAAATTGATATTAATGCTATTGCTGTGAGCAGAATTATTCTCTGCCTAGTCGTCGTCCATGATTTCACGTATCTTGCTCTCGAATTTCCGCGCTATGTTCTCATCCTGCCCGAGACCTACAAGGTACGTGCTGATGTTCTCGTAGCCCGCTGCCTTAAGGACATTAAGCCACGACTCGGGATCGTCCTCTCCGGCCAAGTCATTATGTGCGTGGTCTCCTGCAACGATCATTAACGGACTCAGAATCAGCTTCTTCACCTCTGGATGACGCTTGAGTCTCGCGATTACGTCCTCGATTTTGGGCGCGGCCTCGACTGTCCCGAGAAAGAATCTCCCGTAGGCCTTCGTGTCGAGTGCGAGCTGAAGCTGTGAGTACAGTGCGTTCGCAAAATGCTCGGGCGTTCCGTGCCCCATGAGGATTATTGCTGTCTCCTTGTCCTCAAGCTGTGCCTTGAAGCGCGCGATAAGGACATCTGCCATTCCGTCGCAGTCATCAGCTCCGTAAAGAAATGGAGTGCCGAGAGCCAAGAACTTGAAGCCGTATTTGCCCTCAAAACCTCCGAAGGCCTCAACGACCCCTGCTATCTCGTCGAACTCTTCACCGGGAATTATGTGCGTCGGCATGACTATAACGTCAGTGAAGCCCTCATCATTGAGCTGTGCGAGTGCCTGAACAGGATTAGGGATTATGTCTCCTGATTCGCGGGCAATTTTCCTGCGGATAATGTTTGACGTGAAAGCTAACCTGACTTCTGAATCGGGAAAGGCTTTGCGCGCTGTGTTGACCAGATTATCGATTGCCTGTCTCGCCTCAGGAACTGATGTGCCGAACGACACTACGAGTATTGCTGACTTGGCCGGTTTCTCAGCGAATGAGACCTGCGGAACTATGAGCAGCATAACAAGATAAATTGCAGCTATTAATCTATGCATGAGTTTTCCTCCTAAAAAGTTTGATGCTGAGAATTATACACGCCTTTATGAATTGAGAAGACTGCAAGAAAATTCCGCCTTATACGATACGTGAAAATCAATCTGTCAAGCTATAATAACGAGAAAAATTTTCACGCAATTATTGAGGAGAGAATATTTATTGATACCAACTAGAGAACAAGCACTTGACTTATTGCGCAAGTACAACAACGAAGAATCGCACATCCATCATGCCCTCGCAGTTGAGGCCACTATGCGGCACTTCGCAGAGATTTACCGCGAAAACCCTGACCTCTGGGGAGTAGTAGGAATCCTTCACGACATCGACTGGGAGCAGACGACGAGCACTCCCGAGAAGCACTGCCACCTCGCGCCGGACATGCTGAGAGAGGCCGGAGTCGACGAGAGCATCATTCACGCTGTCCAGTCTCACGGCTGGGGAATCTGCACCGACATCGAGCCAGCTAACAACATGGAGCGCACACTCTTCACGATTGACGAACTCACCGGCTTAATCATCACTGCCGGACTCGTAAGGCCCTCGAAATCCCTCGCAGACCTCGAGCTGAAGTCAGTCAAGAAGAAGTGGAAGGATAAGGCCTTTGCGCGCGGAGTGAACAGGGACATAATCAGGCAGGGCGCGGAGAAAATGAACATGCCCCTTGACGACGTAATAAATGAGACAATATCAGCCTTAAGGCCTGTTGAGAAATCTATAGGCATGTAAATATACTTCAGGAGATGATTTACTAGTTATGAGCGTAAGAATTTTACTCGCTGATGATCACCCTTTGACACGTTCAGGAATAGCCGAATTTGTGAAGCGTGAGTCAACATTTGAGCTTGTGGCCGAAGCAGAGGACGGCATAAGTGCATGGGAACAGATTTTTACCCTGAAGCCTGACGTTGCGCTTCTTGATATAAGAATGCCCGGACTTGACGGCGTAACAGTTGCGCAGAAGGTCAAGAATGAAGGCATCAACACGGCTATAGTCATGCTCACGTCCTATGATGCCCAGCAGTACGTGATAGCCTCGCTCAGGGCAGGAGCACGCGGATTTGTGCTAAAGACAGTAAGCCCCAAAGAACTCACCACAGCCATTAACACCGTAGCTAAGGGCGGACTCTACCTTGACCCTGAAGTTGCGTCCGTCATGGGAGAGCAGGATTTTATCCCCGAGCAGCTTTCAGTCAGGGAACGTGAAGTGTTATTGCTTGCGGCAAAAGGCCTCTCGAGCAAGGAAGTAGCCAAGCAGTTATTCATCAGTGAGCGTACAGTCCAGACTCACCTTGCCTCAATCTATGACAAGCTGGGCAGCCGGAACAAGACAGAAGCGTTGCTGCTTGCCCTGAAGTACGGAGTAGTTACGCTGGAAGAGCTGCTTGACGACTAGAGACTAAGTAAATGTTCAAGTTTTTCACAAGGCCAAGATCTCACTTCCTGGCCTTTTTGCTGTGCGCACTTGTCCTTCCGTCTGCAGCAGTAGTACTTGTTGCTGTTGCCGGAATGCTGGTTCAGGAGCGGGCTATGGAGGCAGCAGTCAGCTCCTACGTTCAGGACTTGGCCGAGAGCATGAGCTTTCACCTGAGTTCCGAGTCTGATGTGTGGACGTTCCAGATGTTAAGCGATTTCACACGTTACCCTTTCTTCTCGTGGGGGCCGTCGATTCCCGGATGGGTTGCTCTGCTTGATCAGGATGCGAGAGTGATTATTGCCTCACCCGGAGCTATGAACATTGCGGCTATCTGGAATCCCGAGTTTCCTGTGGGCAAGGCAATACGTATAACTGACAGGCAGGGAGCGCAATACACTCTTGCGGTTTACCCTGTGAAGAGAGCAAGCGGAGGATATGTAGTTGCTGCTGTGTCGTGGTCGCAGCTTTTAGGCGGACTCGTCGGAGTTACCAGAATATGGCCGATCCTGATTGTGATTATCGGGCTTTCGAGCTTCTTCGCGATTCGCCTTCTCTGGAGCAAGCTCGTTACTCCTCTGCAGTCCCTCGTCGCAGAGATCGACAGCATGACTCTCGGCAAGGATGTACCCGACCAGCTCGGCGAGGGCACGATTCAGGAGATCGACAGCGTACACTCTGCCCTGATGCGTTATGCTCAGGCAGCGGTCGAGAGAGACAATCTTCGGAACAGTTACGTGAAAGATGTAGTGCGTGCTCAGGAACAGGAACGTATGGACATGGCGAGGGAGCTTCACGACGGGCCATTGCAGGACATTACGGCGTTGCTGCAGCAGATTCACATGGTAGCGATGGACGAGAACAAGACCTCGAGGCTTAAGCGGGCAGAGATTATTGCGAAGAGCGTTGTGCGCGAATTGAGGTCGTTGTGCGACGAGCTTGCCCCTCCGTGGATGGACTTGGGACTCTCTGAGGCGATGACTGAGTTAGCAGAGAGGCTAGCGCAGGTCTACGATATATCTGTGTTCACGGACATTGACGAGGCCATCAGGGAGGTAGACGTAGAGAACGAAAAGATACTCTCACTCTTGAGGATAGTGCAGGAGGCTGTGAGCAATGCGGTTCGTCATGGCGAGGCTGACGAGGTGGATATACAGCTCCGGCGTGAAGGCGACTTAATCACGATGGAGATTTCGGACAACGGGAAAGGCTTTGACGCTGGAGACATCAACCACGAGACATTGAGGGTTGAGGGACACCGTGGGCTTGCGAGCATGAAGGAGAGAATGAGCCTGATGAACGGCAGCCTGAAGATAGCATCTGAGCAGGGGAAGGGGACGGTGATAACAGCATCATTCAAGAGCTAGTGAAATATGCTGCCTCTCCTGGAAATTTCAGGAGGGGCTTATGCTATAGAAGTACACATCCGCGAAAATTTCAGAATATCCTAATCGCGTCTTCCTTTCGCTTTCTCTGCTAACCTCTGCCCGAGTTCATAGGCCTTCTTCAGGTCTTCAGGAAATTTCTCGTCCCTCCACTTGGCCTTCATCGGCTCGATGCCTTCCGCAACATCGTAGCGTGAGTAGTCGCTGAACTGGTACGTGTTGTATGCGTAAAGAGTCTCGCATGTCCCGAAAAGCTGACCGAGAAATCTGCTGTTCTCCCTGAACATTTCAGGATAGCCGAAATCCTTGATGCCTTCTTCATCGGGATAGCCCATCGTGTAAATCATTGCTGTGTGAATCGTCCGTGTGAGTATTCTTGAATCCATAGTGTGAGTCTCCGGGTCATACTTTCCGTTGTAGCTCAGGACAGGGAACATCAGACGCTCAAGGAATGAGTATGTTAGTCCTGTAGGGTGGCTGAAGTATATCGGGCTGCCTGCGACGATAATATCGCTCTCTAAAGCCTTCTCGAGCACCGGCCTCAAACTGTCCCTTATTGCGCACAGTCCGTTAGTCTTGGCGTTCTTGAGCTTGCACGCAAAACATGACATGCACCCTCTGAACGCCGGAAGCTCATAGAGATTAACAAGCTCGCACTCTACTCCTGAATCCTGCGCTCCCTGCATTGCACTGGCTAACATTTTGTGAGTGTTCCAGTTCCTGCGGGGGCTTCCGTTCACAAATAATGCTTTCATAGTTTTACCTCCCTTGATATTTTGACTAACATTATACAGCGTCTATAATATGCAGCATTTCTTTAAAGGAGGCAGTCATGACTTCAGCGTTCAAACCTGAATCACAGTATAAGGCATTCATAATTTCTCTGGTAACTTTCGGGCTGGCTTATGGACTCTACAAGGCAGTACTGGATAATTACCTGGCCGAAATTGTAAGCATGACACAGTTTGACAGAGGAGTATCGGAATTTTTCAGGGAGCTTCCGGGCTTCATGCTGGTGTTCGTGCTCGCGGTGCTCTATGAGTTCTCGGCAGAAAAAATCTTCAAGGCCGGTGCGCTGATTATGCTTGCAGGAATGGTTATGCAGTCAGTTATTCCGGCAAATAGGGTACTGGTTACTGCTGCAGTGTTCGTGTACTCTCTGGGCGAACATATGCAGTTCGGCATGAGGAGCACTCTGGCTCTCGAGTACTCGCAGGAAGGCCGGGGAGGTATAGCATTAGGCTTCCAGAACTCAGCGTATCAGTTCGGGACGTTAGCAGGATATATTCTCATTGCAGTAGTCTTCTATTTCTTGGGGCACAGAATAAATCTCTACAGGCCGGTGTTCATTGCCTCGTCATTGATAATAGCGGGAGGCTTTATCTTCTGCCTGAAGCTCAAGGGACAGAGCAGGCCGGATCATACAGTGAGCAGGTTTTACTTCCGGAAAAAGTACACGAAGTTCTACATGCTGGAGGTGTTTTACGGAGCACGCAAGCAGATATTCTTCACGTTCGGGCCGTATTTGCTTGTGCTGTTTTACGGAGCTGGCCCTATGGCTATAAGTATACTTTTTGCCCTCTCAGCAATAGCAGCGTTTGTGTGTTCTCCTCTGGTCGGGAAGATAATTGACCGCTTCGGTTACAAAATCGTTATGGTAATGGACACGATTATTCTTGTGGCAGTATGCTTCTTCTACGGCTTTGCTCATCATATGTTCTCAATGCAGACGGCATTTCTTGTTTGCTGCGTGAATTATATTCTTGATGCCGTAATCTCTCTTGCCTCTATGGCTTCAAATGTATACGTTCAGGATTTATCAGACACTCCGGAAGAGATAAAGGCTACTATTTCTACTGGCGTATCAGTCAATCATCTCATCACAATATTGATTGCATTATTCGGCGGGTGGATCTGGCAGGTTATGGGTATCGAGACTCTGTTTATGATGTCTGCGGTGTTCGGTCTCTGCAATAGTGCTTATGCAGCTACCGTGAATGCTGAGAAGGACAAGCTGATGTAGATAACAAGCCCCCGGTAACTTGGCCGGGGGTTATTGTCTGAGTGATTTACCTGCGGGGAAGTCTCGGCGCATTCACGGGTCTAGGCTGAGGCTGACGCTGAGGAGGTCTCGGAGCTTGAGGAGGCCTGTTAGCGTGCGGAGGAGCGGGCCTTACCTGAGGAGCAGGTCTCGGAGGCTCGGGAGTGTACGACGGCGAGGACTTATGATGCCTCACGTTGTTGTGGATAATCAGTCCGGCCAAGACTCCCAAGAGTCCGACAGCTACAATCTTTCCGGTATCATCATTCTTCTTGCTTATCTGAGGCTCGCTCGTCTCGGGAACTGGGGCGGGCTTCGCTGATGCTGTGCCTGTCCTGCCTGACGCTTCAGCTATGAGTGCCTGCCTCTGTTCTGGCGTAACTGCGTCGGGAGCTTGAGATACTAGCTTCATGACTGCGCTGCTGCACTCTGCCGTCATTGTCCCTCCTCTCACAAGCCACTCCATACATGCCTGGCGTTCTGAGGCTTCGAGTTTCGTGAATGCTTCTGTGCCCGAGTAAGCGATTAGTGCGTCGCGTGCCAGAGTATCAGCATCTGCAGGGTATGTACTTATTGTTATAGCTGCCAGCAATGCCAGAATAATTATTGTTCTCTTCATGTTCATAACCACCTTTCATTGCTCAAAGATTATCATTGCAATATATAGACATTATGAATTTCGGCACGTTTATAATATGCTCATAACCTGATTTTTGGGAGATGCTTAATTATGGAAGAGACAGCTATCAATCATTTTTACAGTTCACCTTTGGGCGGAATTATGATTTGCAGCGACGGCGAAAAGATAACAGGTTTATCATTCGTCAGCTCGTTACCACCGCATCAGGCACATACTGCATCACCAATTTTTGAAGAGGCTGATGAATGGCTTGATATATACTTCAGCGGAAAATCTCCGGGCTTTCTGCCTTCCCTGAAGATATGCGGGACAGAGTTTCAGAAGTCAGTGTACGGAATCATGCTCACAATTCCTTTCGGCCAGGTCATGACGTACTCAGAGATTGCAGCGGTTATTGCCGGACGCAGGGGAAGTCCCGGAATGTCGGCTCAGGCAGTCGGCGGAGCATCCTCAAGGAACAGAATAGCCCTTATGATTCCCTGCCACAGAGTCATCGGGAAAAACGGAAGCCTTACAGGTTATGCAGGAGGCCTTGAGCGCAAGAGAAGACTGCTGGAGCTTGAGGGTATCGACACATCGAAACTTTTAGCGTAGAAATGCCAAATATTCATGCTATAATTTCAGCTATCCATATTTTCAACAGCATAAAATTTACCGTCTAGGCGTGCGCAGTGAGAGTCTGCGTGAGTATTGTTATCTGTACAGGCGCGGATAACAACGGCAAAAATTCAAGGAGGATACACAATGAAGAAAATGCGCAAAGGTTTCATGTTTTGGGTGTGCATGCTTGCGTTGCTGCTGGCAGTTGCGGGTGTTGCTTTCGCAAGCAAGGGCAGCTTCAGTTATAAGGCACGCTGCACTTACGGTAACTGCAAGTGTACAGAATTCCGGAGTACGTTTAATGTAGTCGGCCATTATTACGACTGCTCTAACTGCGGACACAGGGACGTTTATCACAAGAGATAACTTAAGGAAATTTGAGTAATGGAGTTCCCCCTCTCGCCTGAAGGGGACTCTTTTTTTCTGCACCGTTTATCTCCGCAACATACTATAATTATCACATTCCATGAACACAAAATTTTTTGAGGAGGTACTATCGCTATGGGAATGAGAGGTATTCACACATCCGTAAATGATATACGCCGTGCAATATTCGCTGAAGTAGCCAGATTATCCTACAACTACAAGCCGGGCGACCTGTCAGAGATGGAGTTAATCCCCTACAGAGTAATTCCCGGAGAAGTCTCGCGCTACAGGGAGAGCGTATTTCTCGAGCGTGCAATCGTCAGAGAGAGACTCCGGCTCGCAATGGGACTCCCGCTCAGGAAAGCCTCTGAACATGCCCCCGTCTCAACCGGAGCAGAGGAGTGCGTTCACCCTGAGAAGTACTACCAGCCGCCGTTAATCAACATCATCAAGTTTGCGTGCCATTCCTGCCCCGACAACAAAGTAGTAATCACTGACCAATGCCAGGGCTGCCTCGCCCGTCCATGCTCTCAGGTCTGCCCAAAAGACGCAATCTACTTTGAACACGGCCAGGCACACATCAATTCCGAAAAGTGCATAAAGTGCGGAAAATGCATGAGTGTATGCCAGTACGGAGTGATTCTGAGGATGCAGAGGCCTTGTGCAGTAGCCTGCGGAGTGAAGGCCATAACGACGGACGAGTTCGGACGTGCAGACATAGATCAGGAAAAATGCGTGTCTTGCGGAATGTGCCTCGCTAACTGCCCGTTCGGTGCAATTGCCGACAAAGCACAGATTTTCCAGTGCATACAGGCCATCAGAAGCGAGACTCCAGTCTACGCAGCTATAGCTCCAGCGATTGCCGGACAGTTCGGCAAGACATTAACTCCCGAAAAGATGCGTGCTGCCTTCCGTGCGCTGGGATTTCATGATGTCGTAGAGGTTGCCGTCGGAGCGGACTTATGCACTCTTCAGGAAGCTGAAGACTTCGTGAAGGAAGTACCCGACAAGATTCCGTTCATGGGAACATCATGCTGTCCTGCGTGGTCAGTGATGGCCAAGAAGGAGTTTCCGCAGTACGCCGAGTGCATCAGCATGGCTCTTACTCCGATGGTGCTTACAGGCCGTCTCATCAAGAAGGAACACCCCGGCTGCAAAGTTGCATTTATCGGGCCGTGTGCAGCAAAGAAGCTCGAGGCAAGCAGACGTAGCGTCCGCAGTGATGTAGATTTCGTGCTGACGTTCGAGGAAGTTGCGGGAATGTTTGAGGCCAAAGAGGTAGATTTCGACTATCTCGAGAAGATGGATGTACCCGACACGGCGAGCGCAGACGGAAGAGGCTTTGCTGTTTCCGGAGGAGTAGCTGAGGCTGTGGCGAACTGCATCAAGCAATTGCACCCTGAACGTGAGATAAATATTGAGCGTGCTGAAGGCCTGAACGACTGCAGAAAGATGCTCCTGATGGCGAAGGCAGGAAAGCGCAACGGTTACTTGCTTGAAGGGATGGCATGTCCCGGAGGCTGTGTAGGAGGAGCAGGTACAGTAGAGCTTATCACTCAGGCAGCAGGCGAGGTAGCGAAGATAAAGCGTAACTCGAAGAAGGCTCATGCATACGAGAGCGAGTTTGAGAAGATACTTCCCGAGCTTGAAGAGTAATGATGATATAATACGCGAAAATTCATGAGGAGGTAATAACATGGCGAACAAGTACGCAGGAACACAGACGGAGAAGAATTTGCAGACGGCTTTTGCAGGAGAGTCGCAGGCACGGAACAAGTACACCTATTTTGCGTCGAAGGCCAAGAAGGAAGGCTACGAGCAGATAGCGGCAATCTTCCTCCAGACAGCAGCGAACGAAAAAGAGCACGCGGAGATCTGGTTCAAGGAACTCGAGGGCATCGGCGACACAGCAGCTAACCTTGCTGCAGCGGCAGAGGGCGAGAACTACGAGTGGACGGACATGTACGAGGGCTTTGCGAAGACGGCCGAAGAGGAAGGCTTCAAGGCTCTTGCAGCGAAGTTCAGGATGGTCGGCGCGATCGAGAAGCATCACGAGGAAAGATACCGTGCACTGCTTAAGAACGTCGAGGCGCAGGAAGTTTTCGCGCGCAGTGAAGTGAAGGTGTGGGAGTGCAGGAACTGCGGACACATCGTAGTAGGCACTAAGGCTCCGGCAATGTGCCCGGTGTGCGCTCATCCGGGAGCGTATTTCGAGATTCACGCCGAGAACTACTAGGCAAATAAGCATTAACGGTCTCCCCTGTGAACTCTGCAGGGGAGATTTATTCACAGAGAGGAGAAAATATCATGACGCTGAAGGAAGAAGCATGTGAAATCATCAACAAGCTGCCGGATAGAGTTATGGGAGATATTTTGCAGATGCTAAGGGTAACAGCTAACAGCCCATCAACTTGGGAGCGGCCGGAGCTGGCGAGAATGAGGAAGAAAGAGGCTTTACGAGACCTGCAATTTCTTCGGGAAGATGCAAGAAGGCTTGGTTCTATGGAGTTTGCAGCCGCCAGAGAAGAAGCAATGTTTGAGAAGTATGGGGTATAGCCATGAAGATACTTGTTGATACTAATGTGATAATCAATTACATTTCAGGGCGTGAATATGATTACTCCGAAGCTTCAGACTATATCATGACGATGTGCGCAGATGAGGAACTTGAAGGTTATGTAGCTTTTCACTCACTTCCTACGATATGGTACTGGTCTAGAAAATTTTCTGATTTTACGCGCAGAAATTGGATGCGTAGGGTATGCAGTATACTCAAAATTGCTGCTGCTAATAATGAAACTGTGCTTAAGGCAGTAGATAACGTCGAGTTCAGAGACTTCGAAGACAACCTTCAAGAGTGCTGTGCTGTCAGTGCCGGGTGCGACTACATCGTAACCGTCAACGTCAAGGACTACGAACACAGCAGCATTCCAGCCGTAACACCTTCCGAACTCGTCCAGATAATACACTCCCTATAAGCTCCCAAACTCACACGTGATATTATTCTACGTGAGGTGAAACAATGAATAATATCCGAAACTTTTGCATAATCGCTCACATAGATCACGGCAAATCTACCCTAGCCGACAGGTTACTAGAATCCACAGGCACAATTGCTTCACGCGACATGAAGGCTCAGATTCTTGATTCCCTAGCCCTTGAACGTGAACGCGGCATAACAATAAAGCTCGTCCCCGTCAGAATGGACTACACCGCCAAAGACGGCCATAAATACATACTCAACCTCATAGACACTCCCGGCCATGTCGATTTTGCCTACGAAGTCTCCCGCTCGCTCGCTGCATGTGAAGGCGCACTCCTCGTAGTTGACGCGACTCAGGGTGTCGAGGCTCAGACCGTCGCAAATGCATATCAGGCCGTAGAGCAGGGACTCGAGATTCTGCCCGTCATCAACAAGATAGATTTACCTTCAGCACGCCCGGATAACGCAAAGCAGGAAATCTCCGAAGTTGTGGGGATTGATGCTTCTGACTCCGTCCTCGCCAGCGCAAAGACCGGCGAAGGCGTAAGCGAAATCCTCGAGCGCATAGTCCGCGACATCCCGGCTCCGAAGGGCAGCCCCGACTCTCCATTGCAGGCACTCATCTTTGACTCGGTCTACGACAACTACAGGGGCGTAATCTGCTACGTCAGGGTCATCAACGGACGCATCAAGGCCGGACAAAACATCATGTTCATGAGCAACGGCATAACTTATCCCGTCAACGAGGCAGGAGTCTTCAAGCCCGGCTTCACTCCGGTAAATGAACTCGGGCCCGGAGAGGTCGGCTACATCACTGCGAGCATCAAGACTCTTGCAGAGGCTCAGGTCGGCGACACTATCACTGACGCAAACAACCCTGCAAGCTCACCCCTTCCCGGCTACAAGAAGGTGAAGAGCGTAGTGTTCTGCGGATTCTATCCTGTCGAGCGCGACAACTACCCGCAATTGCGCGACGCTCTGGAAAAATTGTGCCTCAACGACTCCGCCGTAACGTATGAGCCTGAAAGTTCGGAGGCACTCGGCTTCGGGTTCAGGTGCGGATTCTTGGGGCTGCTTCACATGGACGTTGTGCAGGAGAGATTACGCGAGGAATACGGAGTCGAACTAGTCGCGACATCCCCGAACGTAATTTACGAGGTCGTGAAGGCATCAGGAGAAGTGATAGAGGCACACAGGCCTTCAGACTTTCCGGACGCGAGCGAAATCACAGAGATACGCGAACCCTACATCAAGCTGTCCGTGTTCATGCCGTCGGAGTTCACGGGAAGAGTAATGCAGCTTGTGCAGGACAAACGAGGCACGTATAAGTCAATGGACTACATCACGCCCGAGAGAGTCCGGCTCGTCTACGAAATGCCGTTATCTGAGTTCATCGTTGATTTCCACGACAAGCTGAAATCCCAGACTCGGGGCTATGCGTCGCTGGACTATGAATTAATCGGCCTCAGAGCGAGCGAACTTGTGAGAGTAGATATTCTCGTGAACGGTGAGGCTGCTGATGCTTTCTCGTTCATCTGCCACAAGGATGCTGCTTACAACCGCGGACATGCTGTCGTTACGAAGCTCAAAGAGTTAATCCCGTCTCAGTTGTTCGAGATACCCATTCAGGCATCAATCGGCAGGAGAGTAATAGTCCGAGTGAACGTGAAGGCTCTGCGCAAGGACGTACTGGCCAAGTGCTACGGAGGAGACATCACGCGCAAAAGAAAGCTCCTCGAGAAGCAGAAAGAGGGCAAGAAGCGGATGAAGCAGATAGGAAAAGTCGCAATCCCGCAGGAGGCATTCTTGGCGTTCATGCAGGTAGATACTGGTGAAAAGTAGCCTGTACGTTCACGTCCCATTCTGTGAGAGGAAGTGCGGTTACTGTTCGTTCTACAGTGTAAGACAGAATGAAGGCTTGGTTGCGTCATGGCTTGATGGACTCTCCCGTGAAGCCAGGAAGTACTCGGGAACTAGCGTGCGGACTCTCTACATCGGAGGGGGGACTCCGAGCGTCCTGACTCTGACTCACTGGCAGGAACTCATGAGGATTCTTCACGCAAACTTCGGCCTCTCTTCATTCACAGAGGCGACATGCGAGGCTAATCCGAACTCCCTGACTCCTGAGCTGCTGGACTTCCTGACGCGCAATCACTTCACGCGAATCAGTCTGGGAGTCCAGAGCCTCAATGATGAAGAGCTGCGCACGCTTGGCCGGATTCATGATTCACGTCAGGCACTCCGGGCAATGCAGCTCGTGAGAGAGTCGTCCCTCAATCTGAGCTGTGATCTCATCTTCGCCATACCCGGCCAGACTCTCAGGACGTGGGATTACTCACTGCGCACCGTCATGAACTACGCAGGGCACATCTCGGCGTATCAGCTCACCCTCGAGCCGGAGACTCCCCTAGCCCGGCACTACGACAACGAGAGCCTTAACGCTGAGGGCTATTCACTCTACAGGTATGCGCAGTACATGCTCCCCCGGCATGGCTTCACGCAGTACGAGATTTCCAGTTTTGCACCGGACGGCCAAGAATGCAGGCACAACATCGCGTATTGGCATCAGGAGAACGTGATAGCTCTCGGGTCTTCTGCAGTTAGTTACCTTGACGGCGTGAGGACAGCAAATCCCCGGACTCTGAGTGCTTGGCTTGACGGTGAAGAGCCTGAACGCGAGGAGCTTTCGCCGAGAGACCGTGCAATCGAGCTTGCGATACTCTCTCTGCGGACGAAGTGGGGGATTGAGAGGAGTAGGCTGCTTCCTGAACTCGAGGCCGTGATTGCGTCAATGCCTTCTGACCTGTTCGTGATTACTCCTGAACGCATAGCCCTCACTCAAAAAGGTATGAGGCTCGGTAATGCTGTATGGTGCGAAATGCTCGGAGTGTGATAGAATACGCTTTGTCCGGTTCAGCGCGGCGGAGACCTGCGAATCGTGTCAGATCGGGAACGAAGCAGCACTAAACAGAATTCTTCGGGTGCCGTTGAATACCGGACATTATTTCTGCAAAGATTCTCACCGTCTCACCTGCCGAGAACTCTTCCCCAAGTTTACGCGACACATTACGCAGATCCCTCACGAACTCAGCATCACAATAGCTGTCGTATATCCTGAACAGGTCATCAATAAGTCCGCTGAAATCTCCTCTGTTGTCCTCGAGCACGTAGCGTTCAGAGAAATAGCTTCTCTCTGCCTCGTCAAGATTCTGCATTGTAACCTGTCCCAAATATCCCGTGCACATGGCTATCACAGGGCGTAATGAGTAAGCTGCTTCCATTGCTGAAGTTGCAGATGCACACACTACGTTAGCGTTCCTGATGAAGTCTGCAGGGTCGTCCTGAGTACCGGTTATTTTGACGCACTTTCTCCCGAGCGAACGGTTAATCTTGTGAGCTAAGAGCCTGAATTTCCAGAGCCGCCAGCCTCCGCCGCCGAGAATGTTTATCCTGAAGTCAGGTATGTGTTCCTGAATGCGCGTTATGTTTTCCAGCATGCGGAATATTCCGGGAGTCTTGTACCTGCTGAGACGGCCGAAGCACAGAATAGTGAAGTCCTTTCGTGAGGGAAGCTCAGACGGCGAGAAGAACACATCGACGGGACGGGGCATCTTCACTATTGGGACTCCTGAAGTCAACTCGTGAAGACTCGCTAGAATGCCCGGCTCAAACGCTATGAATGCATCACTGAATTTCTCGAGCGAGGGAATATCTCTGCCCTTCTTGTCAGTTTTCCAGAGGGGGTCAAGAAAGTATGTGATTACCGGCGCGTGAGTTATGTGCTTGAGTCTTGTCGCTAGGGGAAAAGTCCGCCTGTGGTCAGTCATGATAACGTCGGGGTGAAAGCGTTTAGCTCTGAAATCGAAGTATGCATTGCCGACGCTAATTGACGGACAGGTTATCACTGTGAAGCCTTCTTGCCTGTAGCGTGCCTGAAAGCCTTTGACTCCAGCCCAACGGCCAAGCACTGCGACATCATGTCCTGCGTGTATGAGAGCTGTACCTGTATTGAGTATGTAGCTGTTGATGCCGTCAATAGTGAGTGCATCAGAACAGAATAGTATCCGCAAAATTTACGCCTCCTTGAAACAGTAAGTATATATCATGAAGGAATGTGCAGACAAAAAACGAGGCCTTCATCCTGAAAATGGGAGTTCAGCCTAGTTCTTGAGGGGGTTGACATACTCCCTGCACCCGAAGGCGGGGATTGTAGCATCAACAACGCTGCCTGATATGTCAGGTCTTAGTACGTCTCCGCTAATGGCAGATGCCCCTGCCATATTATTTACTGCATATAGTTCGGCGGATTTCACCCCGGCTCAAACTATGCAGGAATTATACTCACAGAAGGAAGGTGTATCAAGAAACGTAATAACGAATAAGAGCCGTCCATCCAAGATGTCAATCTAGGACTTACTGGCTCGCTTCGTTGAGGGGGGTAAAACTATTAACGATCCGAACAAGAACGAGGGGTATCAATTCATCTATTATGTGTCTGACTCACTTGCAGGTGTGATGTCTGAGTAATTGATTCGCATTCCGTATTTGTTCGTTGTGCCAAACATTATAGCCTGAAATTTTCACATGTCAATATCTTTGCAGGTAAGTAACTAACACAATGCATAAGTTGAGAAAGATGCTAGAATATCTTTTCATTCCAATATATGAATTTATCTTCCCCTCTGACCTGAGAAATGAGGGGGTAAATTTTTATTAATGGCGCGCAAACATAGGAAGGAGAGAATATAAAGTGTTTGCTCAGTTTATTGATTATCTTCACAACGGCTCATCGGCAAGCGTGGGGATAATAACAGTTGCTTTGATGCTGCTGTTCGGATTTGCCCTCACCAGAATAACTAAACTCCTCAAGCTCCCGAACGTTACAGCTTACATAGTTACAGGAATATTAATCGGCCCTTACTGCATGAACCTCGTACCAGATATCGTCGTCGAGTACACAGCTTTTCTGCCTGATGTCGCACTCGCATTTATCGCCTTCAGCACAGGGCAGTTCTTCAGGCTGAACGCTCTCAGGGGCAACGGCGCAAAAGTGCTCATCATTACAATACTTGAGGCGTGTGTAGCGTCAATCTTCGTGTTCATAGCTGCGTATTTCGTGCTCGGTATGGACTTGGCCTTCTCCACTGTGCTGGCTGCCCTCGCGTCGGCGACTGCTCCCGCCTCTACCATGATGACCATTCGTCAGACTGGTGCTCACGGAGATTTCGTGAATACTCTGCTTCAGGTCGTCGCTCTCGATGACGTAGTCGGACTCCTGGCCTACAGCATAGCAATATCTATAGCTCTCGCGTCGTCGGTCTCGGCTTCAGGTGCAGGCTTCGAGGTCAGAAATATCATTACTCCTCTGCTCCTCAACCTGGCGAGCGTGATTCTCGGCGCAATGCTCGGAGTTGTCCTAAAGATGATGTTCTTTCCCAAGCGGTCAACTGATAACAGGCTGATAATCTCCGTCGCTGTGCTGTTCGGCTTCTGCGGAGTGTGCCAGATTCTGGGAGTGTCGCCATTGCTCGGGTGTATGTTCATGTCAACGGTGTATATCAATCTTACTGATGATGACAGGTTATTCAAGCAGCTAAACACATTCAGCCCTCCGTTCCTGCTGCTGTTCTTCGTGAGGTCGGGAGTAAATTTCGATCTCGGCTCGCTCACAGGCGGACACTCTGACGGCGATACATCACTCCTCATGCTGGGTGTCGTGTACTTCATCGTGAGGATACTCGGCAAGTACGCAGGAGCATTTATGGGCTGCCTCATGACTCACAAGGATAAACTCGTCCGCAACTATCTCGGCCTCGCGCTCATCCCGCAGGCAGGAGTCGCAATAGGCCTCGCAGAACTCGGAGCACGTACTCTCGGAGGAGCTACAGGAAGTGCATTGAGGACGGTGATTCTCGCGTCTAGCGTACTCTACGAGCTGATAGGCCCGGGCTGTGCGAAATTGTCGCTCGCGTTGTCTCACTCATACGGTGATGATGCAGCAAGTGAGCCGGTGCAGACTGTCAAGCCAGAAGACGAGGACAAACACATTGTGAACGTGTTAATTGAGAGAATACGGGAGATTCAGAGGGAGTTACCCGAGCATCCGCAGGCCGTCCCTGTTCAGGCGGGCAATAACCAGCAGGGAGCACACACTCTTGCGAGGCATTTTCATTCCAACAACAGCAACTATCACTAGATAAATCATGCTCATCAAGACATAAAGCATCCCTCGTAAGCCAGCGGGGGATGTTTTCATTTGCCAAAGTATCAAGCCTTGTGATATAAATTACTCTACTCACAATTATTTTCACGAAAGGATTGATTCCAACATGGAAATGTATTTGACTGCTCTGAAAGACTTAATGCTTCAGTCCGGATTTGCAGGCCTTACACAGGGAAACATCATCATGATTCTCGTGTCGTTCGTCCTTCTCTATCTGGCTATCGGGAAAGGTTTTGAGCCGTTATTGCTTGTTCCCATCGCTTTCGGCTGCCTTCTCGTCAACCTGCCGCTCTCCGGAATCTGGGACGAGTTCAACGAGACGACTCACACAATAGGCTTCCTGCGTTCGCTGTACTACGGAGCAGAGTTCGAGATCTACCCGATACTTATCTTCTTAGGCATCGGAGCAATGACAGACTTCGCCCCCCTCATCGCCAACCCCATCACGTTCCTTCTGGGAGCTGCTGCACAGTTCGGCGTGTTCGTGGCCTTCATCGGAGCTAACTATCTCGGGCCTCTGACTAACGGTCTCGTGTCATTCAACATCAAGGAAGCTGCAAGTATCGCCATCATCGGAGGAGCAGACGGACCGACGAGCATTTACCTCACCGTCATGTTAGGGCAGACTCAGATTCTCGGAGCTGTGGCAGTCGCAGCGTATAGCTACATGTCATTAGTGCCGATGATTCAGCCGCCGGTTATCTACCTCATGACCAGCAAGAAGGACAGAGGAATCATAATGGGACAGCTCAGGCCTGTAAGCAAACGCGAAAAGATTCTGTTCCCGATTATCTGCACCGTAGTATCTGGATTAATACTTCCTGCATGTGTGCCGCTGGTAGGTACTCTCATGTTCGGAAACCTCCTTCGTGAATGCGGAGTTACTGAGCGTCTAAGCAACACCGCCCAGAACGAGCTCATGAACATAGTAACGATATTCCTTGCGCTTTCCGTAGGCTCAACGATGGCAGCAGAGAGATTCCTGACTATGGGCACGCTCGCAATTATCTGTCTGGGTCTCGTGGCGTTCGCTTTCTCAACGTTCGGAGGCTTGGTGTTCGGGCAGATAATGAAGGTGCTCTCGGGCGGAAAGATTAACCCGATGATCGGAGCTGCAGGTGTCAGTGCCGTACCTATGGCCGCAAGAGTCGTTCAGCGTTGCGTACAGCATGAGTATCCGGGGCATTTCCTGCTTATGCACGCGATGGGTCCTAACGTCGCCGGAGTTATCGGGACTGCAGTTGCTGCGGGAGTCATGCTCACGCTGTTAAAAGGCTAATTATTGCCATTAAGGGATTGTTGACTAAGTAAGAAGCCGGAGGGATTCGTGAAAGAGTCCCCCGGCAATTTTTGTGCTAACGTTTTCTCCTGAGAATGAAGAATGCTGCTGTTAATGCCAAACCTGCAACTCCCAATCCAGCATCACAGCCTCCCATCAATAACGCAATGAGCAGCTTTGTAAGATACACGCTGAAGGGAGTACCAGCATTGAGGAAGCCAATCATAAGGAACTCTCTTGCACCAAATTCCATCTTTTCGCCGGTAAGAGTGAGAAGCTCCCACGTATTCAGAAGTCCGGTGATGAACGACGTATTTACCTGCTCTCCTGTGCCGTCATCATAGAGTGCATATATCTTCAGTTCGTTGATGCTTACTCCGCGTATCTGCTCGTACAGGTCATCAGACAGCGTTACTTTCACAATGTAGTAACCGTCCTCGCTGACAGTTAAGGTGTTGAGCTTGCCGATTACTTCACTCTGCTGACTCTCCATTTCCTCACGCATTGCCTGTGTAGGTTCTTCCGGATCGGAAATGTTATTGTCGGTGATAAAGCGAATCTCGTCCGCTGAGATGTTCACTGTATCGGCGATCTTCTCGAGCAGAGTCTCGCTGAGTTCCACCGGCTGGATCGTTCCTATATCAAGCTCATTGACCGAGGTAATCACTCCTCTGTGCGTTCGTCCTGCAGTTAGATTCATTGCAGCATAGACTATCCCGTTCTCGGGGACTCTGTCTAATTCATTGCCGTCTTCATCAAGGAACACGTAATTAATCTCCTCAAGTGCTGAAGCGTTCACAGGATTTCCGCCTTCAGTGATGCCGTAGAGCTTTAAGAGTTTGCCCGCGTTTGCGTCAGACAGAGTAAGCCTCAGCATGTAGACTCCTGAATTTTTGGGCATGACATAAGGCAGATTAAGGATTACCTGTTCGTTGAGTTCAGTTATTGCCTGAAGGTCTGACTCTCCGAGAGTCCAAGTGTCAGAGATTATCTCGTCGTCGTCAAACTGGTAGACGCTCCCTCCGAACCGTGCTGCTGCCCGTTCACGGACTCTGTCTGGCAGAGTGAACACGTGATACGCTCTGTCGCTCCTGCCTCCCGGCGTGTCTCCGCTCTCCGGAGGAACAAGGATGTCCGGTGATACATCGGGACTCAAGTCCGGACTCACGTCTGGCGAGTCAATTATCTCCTGAGCAATCACGGTGATGAATGCCTGAGCCGAAGCAGATGCGCCGTTAGTGTTTTCCGCGTCAACTGTCAGCAAGTAAGTACCTGCCTGAAGAGAAGCGGGAACAGTCCCTGTGATGCGCATATCCCGTGAAGCAAGGCCAAGCTCGTAATCTCCTGACACTCTGAAGCTCCATGTTCTTAATGTGCTGTCCGCCGAGAGAGTGATTGCTGTGATTGCATTTCCTGCGGTTACTGTCTGTTCGGCAGGAATCAGCTCGATCGTGAATTCGTTGATCTCAATAGGTGTACTTGGCGCGGTCGAGGCCTTCTTGACATCTGTCGCGATTGCGGGCTTCGTTGCCGCTGCTGAAAGCTGGAATGCTACATAGCCCTGCGTATAGCGTGAGCTTGCTCCGAATACCTCAGCCGCTGTGAGGGCTGTAAGGCTGCCGTTGCTCTCCTTGAAGAACCTTGCGTTCGTATCAGGCTCGCCCATTACGTTGCTCGGGAAGAACTCAAGTGCTGCGCCTGTGTAAAGG
>JAFSUD010000011.1 GCA_017445405.1 Synergistaceae bacterium | reverse complement strand
GCACATTAAGTTCTCCGAAGCTGGAACACTCAAACCCGCAGCCGTTCACAGGGCACTTGACGCTCGAGAATAACACTGCGTGCTCTCCTGCAGACATGCCCCCGGAAACTTTCTCCAGCTCGTCCATACTAAGCAGCTCTTCCATGTTTTGCCTCCTGTCAGTAATATGTGTCTATATAGTTTATCAGGCTTGTATGCTTTCCGTACCTGAAATTTTCCGGTTAAACAGTTCTGATGAGTATTCCGCCCAGCCGTAACATATCATGTAATCCCCGTTGTAGTTTCTTATGGCTTCAGGGTCTCCCTTCAGAAAATTATATGCGTCGCACTCGAAAGCCTTAATGTCCACAGAAATATTGTTGCGGGATTTCCGGATTATGCCTTCAAGCCTCTCATCTTTCAGCGTCTTCATCAGGTCTGACACAAGCACACGGAAATAGCCTCCCTGCGATATGTCATAGGCCTTGTCCTCAAAGAGCAGCGCACACGCCTCACGCACAGACACAGAGCCTCCCCTTCTGTCAACAAGGACAGCTAACAGTTCTTTAGTCTTTGCACGTCTGAATATCAGGGGCTTTCCGTCGACGAAGAGGCTGAACCCTCCGAATGTCTGAACGTACAGCTTCCTGCGGGGAAGCCATTCTCGAAGTTCACGGCTTATCTCTTCCCGTGATATGGGCTTATGCGTGAGAATTATGCGCGTCTCAGGTGAAAGCGTACGCAGCTTTTCAGTTATGCCCAGTCCGTCATCAAGGAGTACTGCGCTGAATGATTCTGCAGAGGCGAGTCTGATAGTATCTTCTGCAGTAAGAGAACTCATGATTTCAGCATCAGGCAGAAGCCTGGCAGTAATGATTAACAGCTCCGAGAGGTCAGAGAGCTTTGAATCTGCAGCCAGTATCTTCATGGCTTTATGTTGAAGTGAAGATAAATTGAATGCATTGTGTCTAGTTCCTTTGCTGTCGTTATGATAATGAATGTTCTGCATTATAGCATAAATTTATGTTGCGTTGATGTTGCGCGGTCTGTAGTATAATTCACGCACATAAATTCATCGGCCAGAGTTTCGAGGTCTCACGGAAATACGCAGAGCCGGGCTTTGAGTTCGGCATAGCAGGCGGCCCAGTATGGCAGTACAGCGGAGTGTTCTGGACTGTCGGCAAAACGGCGGAAGAGAAGATTGACTCTGTGTTAATCGATTTAGGCGGCACACAAGATAATGCAAGCCTTACGATTAAGGTGAACGGCAGAGAGGTATTCCACGATGGGAACTGCTCCAGCCGCAGCAAATACAGTTGGTAGTACGTAATCATTCCTGCAGGGAGACGGCATCTCTGCGGGAACTTTTTTGTGTCTGTTGCGGTTATGTTACTTCAAGAGAGTATAATAGCAGACATAGTTCAAGCAATAAGGAGGAAGTATCATCATGAAGAAGGAAGACAGCGAGGCTCTCGAGGAATCGGAGCTTGACGAGCAGCAGCAGGTAGCAGGAGGCATAAGCGGAGGCGGAAAGTATTTAAACAGCCCATTGGGAGAGGACAGCGGCAAATCGGGGACAAGGTTTGAGCTGATTTAATGCGATACCGTGAGCAGCAGTCAGGCAGCTTGAAATGCTGAAGTGCAAGTGTTATTCCTGCGGAGAAATTACCCCCTCTGCAGGAAATTTTTTTATGCACATGTTGAAGGCGTAATCATGTCGTATAATTACATTGCAGCAACAACATTAACTAATTAAGGAGGAAGTTTTATCATGCAGAAGAAAGACATCACAGAATTAACAGGCAGCGAGGAGTTATCACTTGACGAGCAGCAGCAGATAGCAGGCGGAGAGCTGCACGGAGGCGGAAAGTATCTCTTTCTTGAAGGCGGAGATCTGAAGAAGGACGAAGTGTTCGGCGGAAAAAAGGAACGCCAAAATCTTATCTAGCATGAAGACTAAAGCACTAAGCATTTCTGCAGCTATTGCCCTGTTTCTGGCTAACACAGCCGAAGCGGGGTTCTTTGTGTCAGCAGCTCCCAGAGTCTCCGCTGTCCCCCCGAGAGTCTTGGCCGCAGAGGACATCCCCTCACGCTATGACCTTCGGGAAACAGGCAGAATCACTCCCATACGCACCCAGAATCCTTGGAAGACATGCTGGGCACACGCAGCAGTAGCCTCTGTAGAGTCTAACTACCTCACGACTCACACAGGCACAGTTCCCGGAAACGTCGACTTCTCGGAAATGATGTTAGTGTGGTTCTCAAGGATAAATCAGGACAAGAGCCGGAGCTTCAGCATGTACACCAGAAACAGGGCGCAGCTAATCCGCATGGGAGATTACGGCACAGCCCTTAACGAGGGAGCTTTCCCTAATGTCGCGCTTGCTTCCCTCGCTAGGCTTGACAACATAGCAGACGAACAGGATTTCCCTTACCTTGACAGCACATCATTCATTTATGCAGGCTACAGCACAGGCAATCCGCCTACACACTCTGAAGCAGAGAACGCAGGACTTATCCCCTTGAGGTCATCAGCTCCGTCAAGGCTCGTTTTCTCTGGAAGGACAGCAACTCCGCGCTCTGACCTTAGAATGACGGGTGCATACTTCGCAGCGGCTAATGCTGTTCCTGCTGCCTTCGCAAACCAGAGGAGAGACTATGCAGAACAGAACAAGGTCAGCAATGACGCACTCAAGGCTTTAATCATGCATTACGGTGCTGCAATGATAGGGTATTATTCTGACGAGCGCACAGGCTCAACCCTCAACAGCTCAACTCACGGCTACAACATAAGCGACCCTGCCAAGTGGAAAGGCAATCACGAAATAACGGTTATCGGCTGGGATGATGATTACTCACGGGATAACTTCATCGACAAGCCCCAGAATAACGGTGCATGGCTCGCACGAAACAGCTGGGGAAATTTTGCAGGCTCTGACGGCGGCTATGAGTGGATTTCCTATGAGATGCTCATCGGCGACGGAGTAGTCTGTGAAGTTGAGGACAGGCCGGAGAATTTACACGTCTACGAATATGATCCTCTGGGCTGGTGCAACTCGTTCATGATTAACCAGCCGGACATCTGGGCAGCTAACGTATTCAGGACTGACAGCGAGGGAGAGACTCTCGAGTCTGTGGGCTTCTACACTTCCGACCACAACACCAGAGTGAATGTGAAGGTCTACGACTTGGGCGCGAGCTTCGGAGGCACAGATCCCACAGCAGGAAGCATTATCTATTCCGCTGAAGAGATGATGAATTACGCGGGCTATCACACCATCAAGACTTACGGAACAGCTCTCACAAGAGGAAATTACTTCTCCGTAGTGATACAGTTCACCAACACTAACGGAGTCAATGAAGGCTCTGCTCCTGTTGAGGTAGCGATAAAGCGGTATTCAGATAACGTCGCTGTGTACGACAAGGAGAGCTTCTTCTCAGATGACGGCACTACCTGGACGGACGGGACAGACATGGTGGACGACTTCAGGGGCGGAATACCCTATCACGTCAACGCGTGCATCAAGGCCTTCACGGTTGCGCCGAACTTCACCGGGAGCACTCAGGCCTCACGCAGCATCATGAATATACCTGTGGAGACATTCACTCCTGCAGGAACATCAAGCATCAGCAGCACTATTCCTTCTGCATCAAGCAAGACAGCTTCGGTATCTCTGAACAGCGGGGCAAATGCAGACGTAAGCGTTTACCTTGTGGACAAGTCAAGAACATACGAGCCTCTGAGCATCTCGGAAGAGGAACAGCTCGACAGCGAAGGTTACCCCAAAGGACGCACCGGGCCTATCGAGTGGGTAGTTGTGCCGGTGTACAAGACGGGGTATAAGCCTGATTTATTCTGGAACGACGCAGGAATTAACTACCCTGTTTACGGGCCGTTCAGCCTCATCACGAACAAGGACGGAGTAATCACTGTCGATGTTGATGCTCTTGAGTACCCTGACGGAAGCAGGCCAAGTATCCCTGAGAGCTATTACACGATATACTGCGTGCCTTCATCAGGGACATCAAGCGAGACGGGAGTCGTGTACTTCTCTGCGAACGGAAGCGGTGAGGACACCCCGACTCAGCCCTCAGACGGAGGAAGCGGAGGCGGCGGAGGCTGCAGCGCAGGAATATCTGTGCTTGGCCTGTCAGCGTGTCTCGTGTGCTTAGGACTCATCAGGACAGACCGTAAACAGGAGGCGTAATCATGAACGAAGTAATCAGGGCAATCAAGGAACGCAGAAGCATACACAAATTCAAGCCTGACATGCCGAAGCGTGAGGACATTGACGCAATCATCGAGGCAGGGCTGTATGCAGCGAGCGGAAGGGGCGGGCAGTCGTCAATCATCATTGCAGTAACGAACAAGGAACTGCGAGATAAGATTTCACGCGACAACTGCAGGATAGGAGGCTGGAATAAAGGCTTTGATCCGTTCTATGGTGCTCCGGTGATTCTGGCAGTACTCGCAGACAAGGAACGCCCGACTCATGTTTACGACGGCAGCCTCACTCTAGGAAACATGATGCTAGCAGCCCACTCACTCGGACTCGGGAGCATCTGGATTCACAGGGCACGTGAAGAGTTCGGGACAGAGGAGTACAGGAAACTGCTTGCAGACTTGGGCATAACCGGAGACTATGAGGGCATAGGGCACTGCGCAATAGGCTACATTGACGGCCAAGTCCCGGAGGCAGCTCCCCGAAGAGACGGCAGAGTATTTTACGCAGAATGATGATTATCCGGACAGCGACAATGCAGGATCTTGACGAGATAGCGCGAGTCGAGGCGGAATGTTTCCCCGAGTCGGAGGCGGCTACACGCGAGCAGTTTGCAGGGAGGCTCAGGCATTATGCATCACACTTCTGGCTGATGTTTGCGGGAGAAAAGCTGATTGCGTTTGCGGACGGCATGGTCAGCAGCGAAGCAGACCTCACGGACGAGATGTATTCGCACCCGGAAATGCACGACGAGTCCGGGAAGTGGCAGATGATCTTCGGAGTCAACACGCTTCCTGAGTACAGGCGGAAGGGCTGTGCGGGAGAGCTTATCTTCCGGGTGATTGCCGACGCGAGGGAGCAGGGACGAGCCGGAGTTGTGCTGACGTGCAAAGACAGGCTGGTGCAGTGGTACGCAAAGTTCGGGTTCGTGAATGAAGGAGTGAGCGAGTCGGTTCACGGTGGAGCAGTGTGGTATCAGATGCGGCTGACATTCTAAGCCTAGGAGATAACAAATACCCCTTAGAGATTTCATAGGGGTATTTTTGTGCTTTACGCTCTGTGCGTGATCTCACCGAATAAGTCGTTTTCGTTGTAGTCGTTAATCTTCACTTTCAGCATGTCTCCGGGCTTGGTCGGCTCTGCTCCGTCAATGCAGACCATGCCGTCAATTTCAGGGGCATCACGGTAACTCCTCCCCCAGAGTTCTCCGCCTTCTCTCTCCTCAGCGAGCACGTCAAGTTCTCTCCCGACGAAAAGGCTGCTCCTCTCGTGGGCTATCTCCGCCTGAAGATTCATGAGCTGCGTGCACCGGGATTCTGCAACTTTGCGGGGGACTCGTCCTCTGAGCTTGGCCGCCGGTGTTCCCTCTTCAGGTGAGTACACGAACACTCCCAATCTGTCGAACTCAATATCGCTCACGAAGTCCATAACGTGCCCGAAGTGCGAGTCCTTCTCGCCGGGAAAGCCCGTCATTATCGTTGTGCGGAGAGTGAATAACGAATCCTGCTCCCGAATGTACGTGAATATCCTGCGCATATGGCCTTCAGGACAAGGCCGGTTCATGCGTGAGAGAATTTCCGGGGCTGCGTGCTGAATCGGAATGTCAAGATAGTGAAGGACATGTGATTGCGTGAGGAGAAAGTCTATCAGCGATTCATCTACTCTGTTAGGGTGAAGGTAGAGAAGACGAAGCCAGACTCCCTCCGGAAGCTCAGAGTCCAGAGCGTGAATCAGTTCGTGAAGTGATGAACCTATGTCCTGTCCGTAGACTGTGAGGTCTTGGCCGACGAGGCACAGCTCCCTAGCTCCTGCAGCACAGAGCATCTTAGCTTCTGCGATGAGCTGACTCACCGGGATGCTCCGGAGTCTTCCTCGTATCATGGGGATTGCGCAGTAAGAACATAACGTGTTGCAGCCTTCGGAGATCTTCAGATAGCGCGTCCAGAAATGATTATCTATTGCGTGTGAGACTGCCTGACAGTTTGCATTGTACTTTCCGCCTAAGAACGAGATGACTTTTTCCCACTCCTCCGACCTCGCGAACAAGTCAACCGTCTCTGAGAGTTCTGCGCGTAATTCCTGCTCGTACCTGTTCACCAAGCAGCCGACAACTATCACTCTCTTGATGACTCCCTGCTGCTTCAGGGACTCTAGGTCGAGGATTGCGTCGATGTTCTCCTTCACAGCATCCTGAAGGAATCCGCATGTGTTGATGATTGCTGCGTCCGCTCCGTCTGGAATGTCAGTGATGGTGTGGCCGAGAGACTCGAGCTGTGCAGTGAGGTGCTCGGAATCTGCGGTGTTCTT
>JAFSUD010000093.1 GCA_017445405.1 Synergistaceae bacterium | reverse complement strand
GTCATATCATCAAGGCAGCGGGACTCACGAAGAGATTAGCAGTAAATCATGTATCACGCTTCCGACCGACGGGTATACTCGGCTTCTTTGGGAGGAGGGGGCGCGAATAATGAGTCATATTATCGAGGTCGAGGGACTCACTAAGAGCTTCAAGGGACTCTGTGCAGTCAATCACGTATCACTGTTTGCTGAGGAAGGCAGAATTACCGGCATGATCGGCCCGAACGGTGCGGGGAAATCTACGACGTTCAACATGATATGCGGCTACTACCCTCCCACGTCAGGGCGCATACTCTACAGAGGAAAGGACATCACGGGAAAGCGGGCATACGAATTTGCAGATATGGGCATAGCAAGAACATTCCAGATAATGAAGCCGCTCGGGAATCTGAGCGTGTTAGACAATGTAGCCTCTAGCGCATTTTTCGGACGGCACAAGGCCAGGACGATTCACGAGGCACGGAAGATTGCGGAGGGGATTCTGGAGTTCACCGGGTTAATCGCAAAACGTGATGTGCTCGCCCGCTCAATGGGCACTCCCGACCAGAAACGCCTCGAGATGGCCCGGGCACTCGCAACGAAACCTGACATGCTGTTTCTCGATGAGGTCATGGCAGGACTCAACCCTGCGGAGACAGAGTCGGCGATCGAGCTAATCCGCCGCATCAACTCTCACGGAGTAACTATCTTCCTGATCGAGCACATCATGAAGGCTGTAGTGTCCCTGTGCGAGAAGGTCGTAGTCCTTCATCACGGCGTAAAGATTGCGGAGGGGACTCCCGAACAGGTCATGAACGATCCGCAGGTAATGCAGGTGTATTTGGGGGTGCATAAGAATGCTTGAAGTCAGGAATCTTAATGCAGGTTACGGGCATGTTCAGATTTTGCGTGATGTCAGCTTCAAGGTTGACGACGGAGAAGTTGTAGCCATTCTCGGGAGCAACGGAGCAGGCAAGACTACCACAGTTCGTGCAGTTACGGGTATGCTCAGGCCCAAAAGCGGAAGCGTCATGCTCAACGGAGAAGAATTGTGCGGGAAGCCGAGCAGGGCAATTCTCGATGCAGGAATAATTCAGGTCCCGGAAGGACGGCAGCTCTTCACGGAAATGACGGTTTACGAGAATCTCGAGCTGGGCGCATTCTCCATCACGGCCAAGAAGAAGTTAGCTGATTCTCTGGAGTTCTGCTACAGGTATTTTCCCAAGCTCAAGGAACGCACGGAACAGGCAGCAGGGACTCTCTCGGGCGGAGAGCAGCAGATGGTCGCCGTCGCCAGAGCATTAATCGGCCTCCCCCGTGTCCTGATTCTCGACGAGCCATCACTCGGACTCGCTCCCAACATCGTAGACGAGATTCTGACTGTTGCTCATGATATGGCCGTGAATCAGGGAGTCAGCATTATTCTTGTCGAGCAGGACGTGAACAAGGCACTCAACACAGCGAACCGGGGCTACGTCATCGAGAACGGGCAGGTAGTCTTGTCGGGTACATCGGCAGAGCTTCAGGGCAATGAACACGTCAAGCGCGCGTATCTTGGGATATAATGTAGCAATCCATAATTTCAGGAGGTTTTACGAATGACAATGATGTTAATTGCCTGCAGTGTAATGCTGCTTCTCATGACGGCGCGTTCGGCTTGTGCGGACGAGAATTATTCTCAGGACATAGCTTCAGAGATAAGAGGCTTTTTGCTTGATGATGACTGGAAGTTCGACTTTGACGACGACAGAGGGATATTCAGGTTCGGAGTGAACATTGACGGCAAGATGAAGCACGTGAATTACTTTGTGCCTGTGCGTGATGATTCGTACACCGTCTACGCAATCTCCCCCGTGAGTGCCGACTCTGACGATCCCCAAGTGATGAACGCGATCACTGAGTTCATCTGCAGAGCCAACTACGGACTGCGCAACGGAAATTTCGAGATCGACATGAGAGACGGAGAGATCCGCTACAAAGTCTTTGTTGACTGCGACGGAGGAAGCATACCCACTCGCGACGTAATCAGGGGAAGCATAATCATTCCCGCTATGATGTTCGAGAGGTATTCTCCCGGTCTGCTTGATGTAATCTTCAAGGGGTCAAACGCTGCTGAGGCAATAGAGCAGTGCGAGAACTAGAGAGGCCTAACTCATGAAGAAGTGTTTAGTGCTGTTAATGAGTATCCTGCTTTGCGCCGGGAGTGTGTTTGCGTCGGACGCTCCCGAGTCTGCAGACATTGAACCTCCGGCACAGGCAGAGACTAATGCAAGTGCAGATAACGCAGTCAGGAACTATTCGCAGGACATAGCCGGAGTAGTACGTGATTTTCTCATTGATGATGACTGGAAATTTACCTTTGACGACGAACGGGGCGTTTTCAGTTTCGGCCTTGCACTTCACAGCAAGATGAAGCATGTAGATTACTCTGTGATTGTCAGGGACACATCGTATTCAGTCTACGCAATATCCCCGCTGAATGCAGATATTGATGATGCTGACATGATGAGTAACATCACAGAATTTATCTGCCGTGCGAATTACGGTCTCCGGAACGGCAATTTTGAGGTGGACATGAGGGACGGAGAGATCCGCTACAAGACCTACGTAAACTGCGACGGGTTACTGCCCTCAAGGGACATAGTCGAGGCGAGCATAGTTATTCCCGGCCTGACGTTCAAGCGTTACGCGCCCGGTCTGCTTGATGTAATCTTCAAGGGAACGAGTGCCGCTGATGCCATAAAGCAGTGTGAAGACTAATTAAGGAGGTAGTTATTTATGAAGAAGTGTTTAGCGTTGCTGGTGTGTGTCCTGCTGTGTGCAGGGAGTGCGTTTGCTGCCGAGCCGCCAATAAGGATAGGTGCGATGTATGCTCTGACCGGGGCTAATGCGGCAATCGGGACGAATATTCTTCGGGGGATAGACTTTGCCGTGAAGATGATCAACGCCAGCGGAGGAGTGAACGGCAGGATGCTCGAGGTCGTGAGAGGCGACACAGAGGGTGATGCTGCAAAAGCCCGCTCGGTTGCGGAGAAGCTCGTAACTCAGGACAAGGTCGACGCTCTGCTCGGGTGTCATCAGTCCACGCTCACGAACATAGCTGCTCAGGTGTGCGACGCAAACGAGATTCCGATGGTTACGGCAATCTCTACGGTGGATAACTTGAGCGAGAACGGCTACGAGTATTTCTTCAGGATGTGCCCGATGAACTCCGTGTACGTTCGCGGAATGTTCGACTACCTGAGAGATCAGGCGAAAGCTACAGGCCATGAGGTCAAGACGATAGCTATATTTGCTGACAACTCGAACATCGGGCAGGAAATCATCAGGTGTGCAGAGATATTTGCTCCAGAGTACGGCATGAAGATAGTCGCGAAAATCGAGTATCAGGGAGGCCAGCCCGACATGAGCAGTGAAGTATTGGCCCTCAAGAACGCAAACGCTGATGCAGTCATTGCGGAGAGCTACATCAATGATGCGACGCTGCTGATGAGGACATTGCAGGAGCAGAATTACCAGCCTCCGATTCTTGTTGCGAAGGCGAACGGCTACACCGATCCGACGTTCCTGCAGAACAATCAGGGAATCTCGAACGGAGTCGCCTCTGCCGTCGAGTGGAATCCCGACCTCACGAAGGGACAGGACATCAACAAGGCCTTCAAGGAAGAGTACGGAGTCGACATGAACGGACACTCTGCGGAGAGCTTCACGGCGACATGGATTCTGAAGACGGCGTTTGAGACGGCGGGAAGCTCAGAAGGCCCGAAGGTGAAGGACGCACTCATGAAGATGGACATTGTGGAGAAGTTCCCTGACGGCCCGGAGATTATTCTTCCGTACAGCCGCATCAAGTTCGAGAATCACGAGTTTGCGGGTAAGCAGCACTACAACAACAACGTGTATGCATCAATCGCGATCTCGCAGGTTCAGGACGGCGTGTATAAGACAGTGTGGCCTCTTGAGTATGCCGGAGCAAAGATAGTCTATCCTGCGCAGTATAAGTAGTAGTGTAAAATAAGCGGCGAGGTGATAATCCATGTGGCGGATGACCTGGCCGCTTTTGCTTATAATAATTTCCAACGTTCTCTACAATCTCTGCACTAAATCCATTCCGCAGAATGCTGATTCATTTGGGACGCTGATTCTGACCTACATAGCCGGAGCATTGATAGCGTATATCTTCTTCCTGATGCACTCTCATGAAGTCAGCCCGTTCACTAGCTTCAACATGCCTTCTCTTGTGCTTGGCCTCGCAATCGTAGGGCTTGAGGCTGGCTATGTCTATCTTTACCGCGCGGGCTGGAAAATCAGCATGGGGTCTCTGTGTGCGAATATTTCTCTGGCGATAGTGCTTCTCTTCATCGGGGCGTTAGTGTATCACGAGAATATCTCACTGAGACAGATTATCGGCGCAGTAGTCTGCATGATAGGCCTGTACCTGATGAGCGCATGATTACTCTTTCACGGCTCGCATCCTCAGCCTTACGTAGTCAGCGTACCATTGACCGCCTGCACAAAGCTGATCCCGCAGCTCTTCTGTCGTCTCGTGAATTATGCACTCCTTCTCATCTTCACCTATTCCCAAGAACGGAGTGCTGACAAACATACTTATCCAGTCATGTAACCCGTCAGCACCCTTCAGCTTTGTCGGCCTGTCAAACAGAAGAGCATATCTCACAGTGAAGCCGACATCCTCAAGCAGATCAGCGTACTCGCCTATTGTCGGAAAGAAGAACGGCATAACGTACTCTCTGCCATGTTTCTTGAAGGTTTCAGCAAGTCCCTCATGAATCATTTTCCCGCATCCTGAACCTCCCATCTCAAAGACAAACTGCCCGCCAAGCCTCAGGGAATCATAGACGCACTTCATCATCAATGGCTGACGCGTTCTGTCTATCCAGTGAAGCACAGCGTTAGAGAATACTGCATCTGCCGGGCTGTCGATCCTGAAATCTGAAGCATCTGCCTGCCTGAAGCTCAATGACGGGAAACTTTCTCTTGCTTTCTTCAGCATATTTTCAGAGGCATCAAGCCCTGTAACTTCATATCCTCTTTCTGCTAGTGCGTTAGTGAGTGCACCGGTCCCGCATCCTAAGTCAAGAACTTTACGTACATTTTCGCCGACTATCAGGTTCAGTACATCCTCGCCGTATTTATGTACGAACGAAAAACTTGATGAATAATTGTCTGCGTTCCAGATTTGATTCATGATATATCCCTCCAGTTAAGATTAATCACTGACAAGATAACCATAAGCATAAATGTTACCAGTATTGCCGACATCCCGGCAGCAAATCCCCAGTGCTCCGCAATTATCCCTGCAGCAAGCGGCATCAATGTTCCGCCTAAGCAGCCTATTGTGAATAACACTCCCATTGCTAAAGGGTACTCGTTCGTGTACTTGGCCGACAGCGCGTAAATTATCGGGCTTATTCCCGACATGCATAGCCCTACACATGCCACACTCAGCGCAATAAACACCCTGCCTTCTGACTTCAGCATCAGGCCGAAGAATATACTTGACCCCGCAGCAAGCACAAGAAGTATATTTTTTTGGTTCATGTATCTTGACAGCCACACGCATATCAATCTTCCTGCAAGAATGACCAGCCACATTAAGGCCGCCATAGCCTGAGAAAAATTCATGCTCATGTTCTTATGAGTCATGTATGTAACGAGCCAGCCGTTCATTGAGAACTCACAGCACAGGTACAGGAATATCAATGCGGCCAATATCAGAAAGCCCTTATCCCGCAGGAAGGTCAATGCACCTCCTGATGAACGCTTAACGGCAGGGTAATACTTAACACTTGCTGACAGAGCAGCATCTGACAGGCCTAGAATGACAACGAAAACTAAACCTGCTCTCCAGTCAATGATTCTCAGGGCCGAGAAAGCGAGCGGTGCAATGATCGCTCCTGCAGCAAAAGACGCATGAAGCATTAATGTAGTGCTTGGCCTTCCGTTAGTGATGATGCTGACTGTTCCCTGAGAAAATGTGATGAGGCTTCCTCTTCCAAGCCCGATAAGTACACAGGCAGTGAAGAGAATAGCGGGCATTCCTGAAAGAGTAAGCGTGCCTATACCCAGACAGATAGCAAGGGTCATGATGACGGCTGCAGTTTTCTGGCCGAGATACATTGCTGCAAGTCCTGAGAGAATACCTGATGCGAGATTGCCCAGAGAGTAGCAGGAAATTAACGCACCGCTGATGGAATAAGGCAGACTGTAGGCAGAGCTTAAATCAGGCAGAGCAGCCCCTATGACTAGAGCGACCATACCTGCGTAAAAGAAAGAGCAGAAGGCGGAAAAGAGCAATTTTCTGTGAGACATAATGAGTTCACCTGTTAGACATGAGAAATTTTCAGCTATTATAATATACGCATAAGACAATCCAGCTTTTCAGGAGGAAGAAATCATTATCATGAAGAAGTTATTGTTTGCAGTTATAGCTGTGCTTGCGCTGTGCAGTTATGCGTGTGCCGAAGAACCGGCCAGCCAAGACATCAGACGCGACAAGTCCGGCAACATCATCGACATGAAGAGTCCCGAAGGCCTGCGGATAATCTACATCGGGACGTTCAGGACTGACCCGGAGGCCAGGACAGAATCTCAGGACGAAGCCATGACTCCCGACGAGGGAATCTTCACAGTGTTCATGGTGAAATCCGACAAAGATACTCCCCTTCAGCTTGATGTCAGGGACGGCTACGACACCCGCACCAACAAATTCACCTGGCGCAACTCTGAGCCTTGGGGCTACATTGCGGACATTGAGACCAACGGCAACCCGAGAGATATTCTCGAGACGTTCTGGGTGAGGGTAACATTCTGGCATGACCTGCCGTTCAAGTACGGCTCGCGTCCTGTGATTGCACGTATAGGCTTCGTGATCAACGGCAACGAATTATCGTACAAGCGTATACGTCCCGCAGCGTGGGAGGACTGGAAGAAGATAGAGCCGAAGATTATAGAGCTTGAGGAGAACGAGCAGGAAGGAGATTTCCAGCTTGATGAACTTGACACAATGAAGAGCGGGGACAAGAAATAAGATGAAGAAAATTTTAGCTGCAGTAATAGTATTGTTGTTGTCATGCTGTGCGTCTGCTGAGGAGACAGCGAGTCAGGACGTTGCGGAGAATAACATTGCGGGGTACACGATTCAGCGGGATATGGGAAACGCTACTGGTTTCAGGACTCTTGACGGACTCCATGTAGTCTGGAGGGGAACGTACAGAGTCAAGCCGCCGGAGCCGAATCCGGAATCGCCGGATGCAGAGATCAAGCCCGATGAAGGAATGTTTACTGTATTCATGGTGAAGTCAGACAGAGATACGAGCCTGAAGCTGGACATACTTGACGGAGTGGACATCAGGACGAACAAGTTCAGCTACAGGAGCGGGGACTGGGGATATATCGCTGACTCTCTGGCCAACGGCAACCCGAGAGATATTCCTGCGGGATTCTGGGTGCGGGTAACTTTCTGGCACAACCTGCCCTTCAAGTACGGCGAACGTCCGTTGATTGCGCGCTTGGGATTCGTGATTAACGGCTACGAGATAACGTTGAAGCGTTTCCGGCCTGAGACTTGGGGAGATTGGACGTATGCAGAGCGCGAGTATGTATTGCCGCTTGAGGAGGACAGGAAGCGTTCAGAGTCCGAAGAGATTGAAGTTAGGCATGTAAAACGCTAGAAGGTGTGATGATGCCCTGCTGTGAAGATTGTTCCGGCAGGGTTAATAGTTTATCAGCAGTGCCTCAGTTACTGAATGACGGTTAGACTCCTTTGCTCCGACATGGTAAAAGTGTTCATGATTGACTTTCCTGCAGAAGTTCCAGAATTTGCTGATGTATTCATTCTTCCTGTGTTAGCCGTGTTACCCGCTTCCGGGCTTGTCGCTGGCTATCCTCCATTTCTCTGCTGTAAAGAATGTGAAGTCCCTAATCACTGCGGGTATGTTCTCGAGTTTGCTGACAGAGTAAGTTTTTGCGTCATAGTGCGCTGCAATGTTCCGTGAGTAGATTATGCCCAAGCAAAAATGTCCGCTGTATTCGCTGTAGGGATGCTGAATATTTTTAGTGCTTGTGCGGTCAATGGAGTACTCTCCGTGCGAACCTAGAGTGAAGCCGTTGCAGAAATCAGGATTAATTATGCTCCTGTAGTTCGTTTTCAGGTCTACGGCAAACTTTACGTTATGGTCATGTTTTGAGGTGAATGTGAAATCAGGATACCAGTTCTGATTTTCCGCAGGCTCAATGTCATAGCCTGTACTCTCAGCAAAATGCAGAAGCTCAGGCAATAAGTGAAGCTCCAAGACTTTAGAGAGAACTTTTGAGTCTGATGACATAGCATAAACATTCCTGAATATGTCGATGAAGCCCCGCACGTTCCATTATCCGCACATAGTTATCCTGTCAGAAAGAGTATCAGCAAACAGGCCAAGTTTACGGAAAAATACTTCTTTCTCTGCGTTATTCATGGCTGCTGCTATAGAGTTCCCGCAGCCTCTCATACACTCCGGAAGGCACAACGTCCTTAACTGTTCCCCCAAAGTGAAATATCTCCCTGACGCTTGAGCTTGACACGTAAGAATATTTTGGATCAGTTACGATAAAGAACGTCTCAATTTCCGGAGCTAACTGCCTGTTCATAAGTGCCATCTGGAACTCGTACTCGAAATCACTCATTGCCCGCAGGCCTCTGATAATTACTCCTGCTTCTCTCTGCCTCACGTAGTCCACTAGAAGACCGTTGAAGCTGTCTACTGTGATATTCTTCACATGACTCAATGATTCTCTGGCCATCCTGCAACGCTCTTCAACTGTGAAGGCTGAAACTTTGCGCTCATTGACAAGCACGCTAACAATAACTTCATCAAAGACTGCTGCGGCTCTCTCAGCGATATATATATGTCCGTTAGTTATGGGATCAAATGAACCCGGATATACTGCTCTAGTTTTCATTATGCCTCCTTGATTCCGCACTTACTAGTGATAGTGCCGGGAGTCCTGAGTTCATTAAAGGGGCTTCCGGCTTTTTGCTGGCTAGTTGCTATAGAAGACGTTGCGGACTTCTTCTGTCTCAAGCAAAATACTGCTCTGATTGAACACCTTTAGTGCCTCATCCATGATGCTCTTCACGGCTTCCGGCTCAATGTCCAGAAACACGCATACTAGAGTATTTTCTGAGACCATAGCCTTTTTCTCTTCGTCGTACCAGCAGCCCTGTGCTTCGTAAAACGTGCAGCCTCCCGTGTACTTCCGCACTATCATGAACATTACTTCTTTGGCTTCGTTCAGGCCGTATGTCTGCTCCTGAGTGTCCTTGTCGTTCATGCCTATGTACATTGTGTACTTGGTCTGCCTCTCCGAGCCGAAGATGTCCTGTCTGCTGTCGTACACTTCGCTGAAGATGAATGCGCCCGCCAGAATCACAACTAGGACGTAGAGCACTAATAACGGTTTATTCTTCATGGAAATCACTATCCTTTCAGCAATGATTATAATATACGCAAACTAAATTTAAATCGAGGTAATGTCATGACAGGAAAGAAAGTTGCAGTGTTATGCGGAGGAGACGGCCGGGAGCGCGAGGTATCCCTTCGGAGCGGAAAAGCTGTGTGTGATGCCTTGAACGAGGCAGATTTTCACGCAGCATTGATTGACCTCAAGAGTCTTGCTGAGGCAGAAAGACTCTCTGGCTATGACGGAGTATTTATCGCTATGCACGGAGACTGGGGAGAGGGAGGACAGCTTCAGGCAAAACTCGAGGCAATGAATATCTCCTACACCGGCTCCGGCCCTGCTGCGAGCATGTCGGCAATGAACAAGTGGACAGCGTGCGAAGTGTTCATGAAAGCAGGAATAACTTTTCCTGAAGGCGTATTGATGCCCGCAGGCTTTGAGGAGATAGTCTCCCGTCTTGGCCGTGATGTCGTTGTAAAACCGTGCTCGGGAGGAAGTACTGTAGGCCTGACAATCATTCATGATTTGACTCCGGAGAATCTGGACGAGGCAGTAAGAGCAGCGAAGGGGAGCTACGACTCTGACGTGATGGTTGAGAAGTATATTCCCGGCAAAGAGCTTACATGTGCAGTGTGGGAACATGACGGCAGGACTGAAGCTCTCCCTGTGATAGAGATAGCTCCGCACACCGGCTTCTACGATTACGCCAACAAATACACTTCCGGAGCGACAGATTACATAGTACCTGCTAAGTCCCTTACGCCTGAAGAGTTCGCAAATGTTCAGGCAATGGCGGTTAAGGCTCATGAAGCGTTAGGGTGTTCGGGCTACAGCAGGGCAGATTTCCGGCTCGCACCTGACGGCAAGGCATATATTCTCGAGGTCAACACTGCACCGGGAATGACGGGGACGAGTCTCGTTCCGAAAGCAGCAAAAGCAATAGGAGTGAGCATGTCGGAGTTTGTGAGCGAGATTATGTCTTCAGCGTCATGCGGGAAAAGATAATCACTGCGCCGGGATGGTCGCGGAGCACGCCTCAAGGCACGGCGACGAGTCTAGTTCCGAAGGCTGCAAAAGCAACAGGAGTGAGCATGTCGGAGTTCGTGAGCGAGATTATGTCTTCAGCGTCATGCGGGAAAAGATAATCACTGCGCACGGATGGTCGCGGAGCACGCCTCAAGGCACGGCGACGAGGCTCGTTCCGAAGGCGGCAAAGGCTGTAGGTGTAAGTATGTCCGAGTTCGTGAGCGTGGTAATGAGTTCAGCATCTTGCGGAAAAATGTGAACTTCACGAAGAGTCAGTGAATATTCTACATAATTACACGTAGATTTGATTTTCTCTGCGCGTGTTATAATTTCGCTAAACAAAATTTTAGTTCACACTCACAATTTATTCACGACGATAACTAATAACACTCATATATTTATCTGAGGGGGTATAACCTGCATGATCAAACTTTATGACGAAGGCGTTTATCTCGTCAACGGCACACAGATAGTCCCTGAAAGCCAGGCAGCCGGAAAGTACAACAAGGCCGAGGCCAAGAAGGGCACAATAGCTTACGGTATCCTGAAGTCCCACAACACTGCGGACAATATGGATCACCTCCGCATCAAGTTCGACTCGATGGCATCACACGACATTACGTTCGTCGGCATCATCCAGACAGCCAGAGCATCAGGCATGAAGAAGTTCCCGCTTCCCTATGTCATGACCAACTGTCATAACTCACTCTGTGCAGTCGGCGGAACGATTAACGATGACGACCACTATTTCGGACTCAGTGCGGCCAAGAAATACGGCGGAATCTATGTTCCTCCGCACATTGCAGTAATTCACCAGTTCATGCGCGAGATGTTCGCTGGCTGCGGAAAAATGATTCTCGGCTCGGACTCCCACACACGCTACGGTGCACTCGGCACAATGGCCATCGGTGAAGGCGGCGGCGAACTCGTCAAGCAGCTCCTCGAGGACACCTACGATGTCGCATATCCCGGCGTTGTTGCAATCTACATGACCGGCAAGCCCGCTCCGTTCGTCGGCCCTCATGACATAGCAATTGCCATCGTCAAGGCAGTGTTCGAGAAGGGCTACGTCAAGAATAAGGTAATGGAGTTCGTAGGACCCGGCGTTGCCTCAATGACCACCGACTACAGGAACGGCGTAGATGTCATGACCACAGAGACGACCTGCTTATCGTCAGTGTGGAGGACGGACGACGACACAAAGGCATTCCTCGCAGAGCACGGCAGAGCACAGGACTACAAGGAACTCAACCCTGCAGATGTAGCGTACTATGACGGCTGCGTAGAGATCGACCTCTCGAAGATCAAGCCGATGATCGCAATGCCCTTCCACCCGTCAAACGCATACACGATTGATGAGCTTTACGCCAACCTGAAGGACATTCTCGCAGACACGGAGAAGAGAGCCGCAAAAGTCGCCGGAGGACGCGCAACGTTCACGATGATGGACAAGATCACTCCAGACGGCAAGCTCATGGTTCAGCAGGGAGTCATCGGCGGATGCGCAGGCGGAAACTACACCAACGTAGTTGAGGCAGCACACGCACTCAAGGGCAAGACCTGCGGATTTGATGAGTTCTACCTGAGCGTTTACCCGTCATCACAGCCCGTGTTCGTTGACCTCGACAGGAAGGGCTTCCTCGCTGACCTCATGGACGCAGGCGCGATCATTAGGACGGCATTCTGCGGACCTTGCTTCGGCGCAGGAGACACTCCCGCCAACAACGCGTTCTCCATCCGCCACACGACCCGCAACTTCCCGAACCGCGAAGGCTCAAAGCCAGGCAACGGCCAGATGTCAGCAGTGGCACTCATGGACGCGCGCTCAATCGCAGCAACGGCAGCAAACGGCGGAAAACTCACCAGTGCAGAAGAGCTTGACTGCTGGGGCGATATTCCTGCATACCACTATGACGACAAAGCCTACAAGTCCAGAGTTTACTGGGGCTTCGGCAAGGGCAACCCTGAGAGCGAGATCCGCTTCGGGCCGAACATCAAGGACTGGCCGGAGCAGGAGGCACTCGCAGAGAATATCCTTCTGCGCGTAGTGTCAAAGATTCTCGACGAGGTTACCACTACCGACGAGCTTATCCCGTCAGGCGAGACATCATCCTTCCGTTCGAACCCGCTCGGACTTGCAGAATTCACGCTCTCACGCAGAGACCCCGAGTACGTCGGCAGAGCTAAGGCAGTCCAGAAGGTCGAGTACGCACGCCTCAAGGGTGAAGCGACACCGGAGCTTGATGAAGTCTACGCAGCAATCAAGACGATTCCCGGACAGGAAGGCGTTGACGTAAAGGCGATCGAGTTCGGCTCAACGATTTACGCTAACAAGCCAGGCGACGGCTCGGCACGTGAGCAGGCTGCGTCATGCCAGAGGGTTCTTGGTGCACTTGCGAACATCACGCAGGAGTACGCGACGAAGCGTTACCGCAGCAACAGCATGAACTGGGGCATGATTCCGTTCCACCTGAAGGGACAGCCTGATTTCGAAGTCGGCGACTACGTGTACGTGCCCGGCATCAGAAGCGCACTTGACAACAACTCGCTCGAGAGCATCAAGGCATACGTTATCAAGGGCGGCAAGGTAACAGAGGCAGAGCTTTACATCCAGCCCATGACCGAGAACGAGAGAACAATCGTTAAGGCCGGATGCCTCATCAACTTTAACCGCAACAGAGCGAAGTAAGAAGCACCCCCCTAAATCCCCCCTGCATCAGGGCGGGACTATCCCCACCTCCCCTGCGTAAGGGGAGGCCGGGCGGGGTCGTTACATACACAACAAAACTTTGAAGGGAGATTGATTCACCAATGGGCAAGATTAAGATGGCTAACCCGATCGTTGAGATGGACGGCGACGAAATGACCCGCGTACTGTGGCAGATCATCAAGGACGACCTGCTTTCACCGTTCGTTGAGCTGAACATGGAGTATTACGATCTGGGACTGCCAGAGAGAGACAAGACCGGCGACAAAGTAACATGGGCAGCAGCAGAGGCAATCAAGAAGCATCACGTCGGAGTGAAGTGCGCAACGATTACCCCCAACAAGCAGCGCGTCGAGGAGTACAACCTCCACGAGATGTGGAAGTCCCCGAACGGCACGATCCGCGCCCTTCTGGACGGCACCGTGTTCCGCGCGCCGATCCAGGTGGAGGGCATCCGTCCGGT
>JAFSUD010000092.1 GCA_017445405.1 Synergistaceae bacterium | reverse complement strand
GGCTATGCTTCACGGGCTGGGGAATGAATTTGCTTGCTGAGTGATTGTTGGAGATATGGGTCGTAGGCTGCGCTTGCGCACTTTAATGTAGTGAGGCTTCCTGTATGCAGGTTAGGGCTATGCTTCACAAGCTGGGAGTGATGCTTGCTGATGGATTGTTGGATATATGGCCGTAGGCTGCGCTTGTGCACTTTAACGCAGTGGGGTTTCCTGTGTGCAGATTGGGGCTATGCTTCACGGGCTGGGGAATGAATTTGCTTGCTGAGTGATTGTTGGAGATATGGGTCGTAGGCTGCGCTTGTGCACTTTAACGTAGCGGGACTTCCTGTGTGCAGATTAGGGCTATGCTTCATGAGCTGGGAGTGAATTTGCTTGCTGATGGATTGTTGGATATATGGCCGTAGGCTGCGCTTGTGCACTTTAACGTAGCGGGACTTCCTGTGTGCAGATTAGGGCTATGCTTCACGGGCTGGGAGTGAATTTGCTTGCTTAGGAATAGAACGTAGCGGGCTTTATCTGTTTGCAAATTGGGGCGTATGCTTCCACAATGATGAGAATAAATATCTTACAGGAGGAATAATGATGACGAAAACAGAACAGCATAAACATACTATAGAGCGTTTCAGGGAATGCATCAACACGAACGATAAGGCACTAGCGGAAGAACTGATAGACAGCAAGGCAGAGTTTGCAAGCCTGACATCGAGCGAAGTGCTTTACGGAGGGAGCGGGTATCTTTCAGTTGTTGAGCTTATGCGGAAGAGTTTTTCAGACATACACTGGGATATTGAGGACATGGCGGCAGAAGATGATAAAGTTGCTGTGAGCTGGATATGTTCAGGGACACATGACGGCGAATTTATGGGACGAGCACCTACAGGGAAGAAGTTTGCGTTTTCGTGCATGAACTTCTACTACTTCAACGATGCAGGAAAGATAATCAAAGACGTAGCAGCAAAGGGTTTAGCTGGACTGTTTGAGGCTCTCGGTGAGTGAGTAAGCATTGTGCTCTGTCGGGAAATTATGACTCTCAGCAGAGCACTTACTCTTCAGGCCTTCATCTTAATGTACACTTCCTCACGCACTCCCCACCCCAGCACCTCACACGCATAATTCACTATGTCATCAAGTGCTCCGGGATACCCCATCCTCTCACACCCTGCCTCACTCATCCGAGCATACAGCTCACCATTACGCAGCACCCTCAACGCACACTCCGCAAGAGACTCACCATTAGGGGACACCAGAATTTCCGCCTCGCCAAGCAATTTTTTCTGCACACGCTTTCCCTTCTCATCAATCGAGATTACGGGTATTCCTAAGCCAGCGCACAACTGATTAGCCGTCCCTCCCAAGCCCAGCAAGATTTTCACGCCCTCTGCTGCTCTGGCAATCGGCTCATCAGTCATAGCTATAGCTGTCCCGTCATGTGTGAGCATCTTTCCGTTCACCTGCCAGCCGTAACCTTCACACGCCTTCACGAACTCATTAACCGGCAATGTCGGCGCAAGCACCATCCTGAAATCGCGCTCTCCCTCACGATTCAGAATCTCCGAAGCATCCAGCAGCAGCTTCACGTCCCTGCAAGCTCTCATCCTCGAGCCGGGCAGAAGCAGAATCACATTACCCTTCACGTGTTCATGAGGCTCTTCACTCAGCAAGTCCATTATCGGGCTTCCGGAATACACAGCATTTTTCCCTAGCTGTTCCGCACTCTTCCCGTCCCTCGTCCACGTCCTGATTGCGTACCTGTTGATTATTGCTCTCTCGCTCCTCCAGTGCCCGGAAAGATACACAGTCTTAGCCGTCGCGCAGAACATCGGCCTCGCTCCTGCTCCCCACAGCGTGTGAATCAGCAAATACACATCACCGACGCACACAGGAGTCCTCACCCGCCCCGCAATCTTCCTCCAGTCAGCTAACTGCGCCCGCACATGCTTCAAGAGTCCTGCTCTCATGTCTCCCCACAGATCGCGCAGAGAATACTTCAGCACTCCTCCCGACGGCGTAACTGACGGAGCACACTTCACCGCGAATCCAGCCTGAAGATACGCATCACCTTTCCCGACAAGAGGGAACGCTGAGACTTCACACTCAGGAAGGCGCGCACGGAACTTCTTAGCGAGAATAACGCCTATGCTGTCCTCGCCGTAACCGTTAGACGCAATAATCACACTTGGCCGAAGCATCTCACTCACCAGCTCAAAGAATCTCCCCTCCTCATTCACTACTGCCTTAACTTTTGGGATAGCTAACGGTAACGTGAACGGTCGCTGTGATTTATCCGGCAGGTTGTATAAATCCTTCTCGGTGCACATGACGTACTCCGCACCTGCCTCTTCCGCCTCTCTGTTCAGCCTCTCAAGGTCTGCTCGTGAATATCGGTGATGGTCGGTGAAGTTCCTGTGTCCAGTTATCGTTAATCCCATCTCCTGCACTGAACGCCGGAAGCTCTCGGGACTCCCTATTGCAGAGAACGTGAATACCCTTGCCCCTGCCTTTGGTGAATCATTCGCTCCGAACAGAAGCCAGCCGTCAGCCTCGAGCCTTGATGTGAAGATATGCTCATCAGGTACGTACTTCATGACCTCCCTGCGCAGAGCATTAACTTCTTCACTCGTAACCTGTTCTGACTTCGTGAGCACGACTATATCCGCACGCGTCAGAGCACTTATCTTCTCGCGTAATATTCCGGCAGGTATCAGCTTGCCGTTCCCGAAAGGACACACAGAATCTATAAGCACGATATTCACGTCCCGGCCAAGTGCACGATGCTGAAAGGCATCATCCGCAATCACGAGTTCTGCACCAGAATCACGCAAGGCCTTCACGCCGTCGAGCCTGTGTTTTGCGACAGCTACAGGGACTCCGGGAAGTTCCCTCGACAGCATGAGAGGCTCGTCTCCTGCAAGTTCACGTTCTCCCTGCCCGTCCCGGATGAGAAGTACGCTGTGAGACCGGCCAGTGTAGCCGCGGGTAACTATTCCTGCCTTCACGTTTTTGCTCTCTGCGTAGTGTGCGAGCATCCCGACGAACGGAGTCTTGTTCGTGCCTCCGTAGGTGAGATTCCCGACGCTGATAACCGGCAGAGGAGGCTCGGCAGTCTCAAGGAGTCCGTGTGTTCTCAGGAAGTCCAGAAGAGCAGTAACTCCTCCGCTCAACCACGATAACGGCGTGAACACCGCATCAAGCAGAAAGCTATACTCTGTGCCCCTGACATGACGCATATACTTACTCATGAAGCCTGAAATTTTCACCGCCCCCTCACTCTTGGCCGAACTGCATCCTGTAAAGGTCAGCGTAAAGCCCGCCCTCACGCAATAACTCTTCATGAGTCCCCGACTGCGTGAATTTGCCGTCCTCGAGCACTAGGATTCTGTCTGCCTCGCGAATCGTCGTCAGCCTGTGCGCAATGATGAATGATGTCCTGCCAGTCATCGCCTGATTGATGGCCTTCTGCACTGCACGTTCTACAGCAATATCAAGTGAGCTTGTGGCCTCGTCAAGAATCAGAATGCGGGGGTCGCGGATAACTGCACGGGCTATAGCTATGCGCTGACGCTGGCCTCCCGAGAGAGTTACTCCCCTCTCGCCTACTTCGGAGTCGTACTTGTCAGGCAGGCTCTCAATGAACGAGCGGATGTCAGCAACTTCCGCAGCCTCTATCACTCTCTGCATGTCCACATTTTCGAGGCCGTAAGCAATATTGAAGGCAATTGTGCCCTTCATCAACACGCATTCTTGAGGGACTATGCCTATTTGAGTGCGCAGATGCCGCAGAGATAACGTCCTGATGTCCTGGCCGTCAATGAGTATGCGTCCCTGTGTGGGGTCATAGAAGCGCGGGATCAGGTCGGCAATTGTGGACTTCCCCGAGCCTGTTGCTCCGACAATGGCGATCTTCTCTCCTGCCTTAACGTCGAGGTCAATTCCCTTCAGGACTTCCTGAGTGTTATAGCTGAAATGTACGTTTTCGAACCTCACAGCTCCCTTGATTCTGCCGGGATCTATTCCTTCATCTTCCTGCGAACTTTCTGCTGGAGTCATCAGAATCTCATGAACCCTCTCTGCGCTCGCTATTCCCGTCTGCAGAGTACTCATCTGATTCATAACGCTGCGTATAGGCTGAACCATGAACGCTATGTAGCCCACGAACGAGATTAATTCTCCAGGCGTGAGCTTGCCGTCTATTACGTTCTGCCCTCCGAACCAGAAGACTACTGCGAGTGCAGCTATCAGGAATACCTCGATCACTCCGGCCAATATCCCCTGAATAGATACCGCCTGAAGCAAAGCCTTGAAGTTCTCCGTGTTGGCACGCGTGAACCTCTCCAGCTCCATATCTTCAGTAGCAAATGCACGCACTACACGTATTGCCGAGAATGCTTCCTGAGCAGTTGCAGTTATGTCAGCCAGATGTTCCTGTACGTTATGCCCGGCCTGACGGAGACGCTTAGACGCGAACGACAGCATGAATCCCACAACGGGAAGCACTATCACTATTAAGCACGTCAGCCTCCAGTTCAGGTAGATGATGAAGCCGAACATCCCCAAGAACGTCAGAAGGTTGAAGATGAGGTCTACAAATGTGCTCGTTACTATGCTCTGAAGAGTCGCCACGTCGCCGGTGATTCTGCTCATGAGTTCGCCGATCCGTGAGGCGTAAATTCTCGTGAGGCTCATTCTCTGCATGTGGTCATAGAGTGCTACGCGTATATCCATCACTGCACTCTGCCCTGCCTCGTTCATCAAGTAACGCTGATAGTATGTCGTTATTGCCTTCAGCCCGAAGATGAGCACAAGAGATACACATATTACGTTGAGCATGAAGGTATCTTTGCGTATGAGGACATCATCTACTACTGTCTTGAACAGGTACGGAGGCAAAACGTTAAGCCCTGAAGACGCGACCATGAACAGGACAGCTAACAGAATCTTGACGTAATATTTGCGCGTATAGGACAGGAGAAAACGTATCGGTGTATTCTTCATTTTCCGCACACTATATCGCAGAGCCTAGATGCTGCTCCGGCCTCACCAGATAACGCAAGGAACTCTTCACGGGTCTTCCTGAGGCTCTCGGGACTGCTGAGGTCTTCATGAATCTCTTCGGCGACATCTTCGGGCGTAACATCTCCGAAACGTTCATGCATCACTCTGTGAGGAGCGATCCTGTTCGGTAGGAAGATAACTCCTCCCCAATAATTAGCTGTTATGATTACTGCAAAATGTCTCATCTGTATACTCATTTTCCGCACACAATATCGCAGAGCCTGGATGCTGCTCCGGCCTCACCAGATAACGCAAGGAACTCTTCACGGGTCTTCCTGAGACTCTCGGGACTGCTGAGGTCTTCATGAATCTCTTCGGCGACATCTTCGGGCGTAACATCTCCGAAGCGTTCATGCATCACTCTGTGAGGAGCTATCCTGTTCGGCAGAGAGATACATCCTCCCCAGCGTTTCACTATCCTCATTGCTGCGTAACGCCTCAGCTTCAACCCGACAACCGGAAGATCCGCAAGCCACCCTAAAATTCCGGGTATAGGCACAAACTTTAAGAACTGTTCAGGAGCTATCACCAATGCAGGGAGTCCGCAATGCATAAGCTCGAACGTGTTAGTCCCCGGCTGAGTGAGTGCGTAATCTGCCTCGCGCATAGCTATTCCTGCTCCGGCACGCACGGGATTCAGTCCGGCTTTCCTCCAGCGGTCGAACTCCGACTCGGGCATGAACTGCGAGAACAGAGAACGTACACGCACACCCGGAATCTTCGTCTTAAGGCACGAGTGAACATCAGCGAGCCAGTCGAGAGCTGCATTCCTGATAGCTGGTCTGCTTCCCGGCAGGAAGAGTATTCTGGGAGAGTCATTCTGCTTCGGCCAGTTCCACGACATGAGGCCTGAAGGGTTAATGTCCATAGCTAACGCATCCTTCACAATGTCTCCGATTGCGGCAGCATCAGGTACATTCTTGGCCTGCTCTCTGTAAGCTGTGAGGAACTTCACGCCCTTTCTGCTCTTTCTCGGGCCGTAGGTGTAGCACGTCAAGGGAGCACCTGACATCTCCGACATTCTGATTCCGAAGTGAATATCACCTCCGAGCTGAATTATCCTGTCAGTTTTCTCGTAAGCTATATCCTGCCAGATACGCGCAGTGCTTGCAGGGCCTTCGAGCTTGTCGACACCCAAGAGCGAGGCTGCTTCACGTTCATGACCTGATGCGAACTGACACGGCAATATCCATAATGAGATAGTATGTCCCTTTTTTCTGAGTTCGACGGTAACAGGCCGAACCCAGCCCCATAATTCGCCCGGGCCGTTAGTGAGAATAGTGATACGCAAGAAATTCACATCCATGCATTAAGATTTTAGTGATGAGAGAAATTATAATATGTCATGAAATTTTGAGCAGGAGAATAATGAATAATGTACAGAAAGCTGTTATCCAGTGTCAGAGAATATAAGAAACCTTCACTGCAAGCACCATTTTACGTCTCGCTCGAGGTGGTGATGGAGTGCCTGATACCTTTTGTTGTCGCAAGCCTAGTGAATCAGATTCGTGAAGGCTGCCCGCTCTCAATGCTCCTGCGTGATGGCCTCGTGCTCGTGATTATGGCTTTCTTGTCCCTCCTGTTCGGCTGGCTCGCAGGTAATGCATGCTCCACTGCCTCGTGCGGACTGGCCAAGAACTTACGCTCCGACATGTTCAGAGCTGTGCAGGGCTTCTCGTTCTCACAGATAGACAAATTCTCTTCTGCCTCTCTCATCACAAGAATCACAACTGATGTAGCCAACGTTCAGCAGGCCTACATGATGTTAGTGCGCACAGTGATTCGCGGGCCGTTCATGGTGATATTCTCGTGCATCATGGCCTTCTGCATGGGAGGAATGACTGCGATAGTGTTCGTGTGCGTGATTCCGTTCCTTGCGTTCGGGCTTTACTCCGTCGCGAGATGGGCAATGCCGACATTCAGAAGGCTATTCGTGAAGTATGACCGCCTCAACAACTCGATTCAGGAGAACGTCCGGGCAGTGAGGTTAGTGAAGGCGTTTGTGCGGGAGGACTTCGAGAAGGAGAAATTTTCGCGTGATGCTGAGGCGTTGTGCAGGGACTTCACGACAGCGGAGAGGATATTAGCCCTCAACAATCCCATGATGCAGCTCTCAATGTACACCGTGACTCTCTTCATTCTCTACTATGGGACGTACAAGGTTATCACGACACGGGGGCTTGCTCTGAACGTCGGGCAGATAAGTGCGTTATTGACTTACGGAGTCCAGATTCTCGGCTCGTTAATGCGTATGTCGATGGTGTTTGTGGGAGTAGCTTTAGCCCGTGAGTCTGCAGTCCGAATCGTCGAGGTGCTCGAGGAAGAGTCGGACCTCACGAGTCCGGCTGACGGTCTGCGTGAACTTGCTGACGGGAGCATTGACTTCGAGGGAGTGAGCTTCTCTTACGGCTCTGGCTCTCCTGCACTTCACAACATTGACCTTCACATTGCTTCAGGCGAGACAATCGGAATCATCGGCGGGACTGGCTCATCAAAGACGACATTAATTCAGCTCATCCCGAGACTCTACGACGCAACGGAGGGGCGAGTCCGGGTCGGAGGCCAAGACGTGAGGGACTATGACCTCGAGGCACTGCGCAGCAATGTAGCTGTAGTCCTTCAGAAGAACGTGTTATTTTCCTGGACGGTGAGGGAGAATCTCTTGTGGGGAGACAATGACGCTGAAGACTCAAAAATTGCTGAGGCCTGCAGGATAGCGTGTGCCGATGAGTTCATTGACAGACTGCCCGAGAAGTATGACACGATGCTTGAGCAGGGAGCGGTGAATTTGTCGGGAGGCCAGAAACAGAGATTGTGTATAGCGCGGGCACTGCTGAAGAGGCCTAAGATACTTATTCTTGACGATTCTATGAGTGCGGTAGACACGCACACGGATGCTAAGATACGTTCAGCCCTGAAAGAATACATGCCCGGCACGACTAAGATAATAATTGCCCAGCGTATACTCTCAGTTCAGGACGCAGACAGAATAATTGTTATGGACAAAGGGGGGATTGACGCAATCGGTACACATGAAGAACTGCTAAAGTCAAATGGAATTTACGGCGAAATTTATGCATCACAGCACAGGGAGGAGTAGTGATTGATTATGCGCAGGAAGTTATTAGCAGCAGCAATTATTTCTGCAGTGTTAAGCAGTGAGGCTTATGCTGTGGACTGGTCAGGGTATCTCAAGTTTGACTGGGATTCAGTAGGTGATTACGCGTCCGAGAAGTGGAACAATACGAAGGATTATGTGTCCGGACTGTTCAGCAAGAAGAGCGAAGACGTGAAGCCCGAAGAGAAGGCGGAAGAGAAGACTCCTGCAGAACCTCAGGAGCTGCCCGAGCACGTGGCATCAGGGTGGGAGAAGCTCACCGGGACTCTCGGGAAAGCCTTAACGCTCCGGGACAAGCAGGAGAGTTTGCCGAGCACGTCATGGATTCCGTTCATGGAGGACAAGAACAGCAACGCCAAGAAGATTAATGCGCTGCTTGATACAGCACTAAGTATTCTGGTGAACGGCGAGGCGGGAGATGTCCGCAAGACAGCATCAGCGATCCGGGACAGCATAGCCAAGCAGAAGACGGAGTTAGACGATCTCCGCAACAAGAGAATCACTGCTCCCGAAGAGTCGAGTCTGCCGTGGAAGCTGACGAAAGCAAAGGCTGACGAGAGGATATCGCGCCTTCAGGAGGAGATAGCAGACAGTGAAGAGGCTCTTGCGACGATTAACACAAAGCTGACGGAAGCACTGCGGAAGATCGGACTCGAGCTGGACGAGACTCAGACGGATATTCTCCTGAACTCAGTAACAGGTGATGACCTCCTGAACAACACGGTAGTTTTCGCGAACGTCAAGGCAGTAGTGGCGAAACTCGAGGAGCTTTCCCAGAACGATAACACGTTAGAGATAACGCGCCGCTACACAGGAATGTATCTTGTGCTGAATGACCTTCTGATTCACACTCAGGAGGAATTAGTGAGAAAGATAGACAACGGGTATAAACCACAGCTTCAGGGGATAATCACAGAGGCGGATACTCTCAGGAAAGAAGCACTAGTGAAGAGCAATCAAGGCGAGTACAGCACAGAACAGCGGAAGGGCTTTGCGGCAAATGCGCAGTCTAACGCGATGACGATTCAGGTGGCGAAGCTGTATGTTGAGCTTCTGGACTCACAGAGAGCCGGGACTATGGACAGCCTAAAGAGTCTCAGGCTGAACCGGGACTTGGCCGAGAACACGTACAAGACTGTGCGGAGTTCCGGAGAATTGAGGGGATTGATTCATTCTGGGCTGAAGCTGTTTGACACAGTGAATACACTCAGGATGCCGGAGCTGAAAGTGTTTGAGAGCGGAGTAATGCGCACGGAGTTTGAGGAGATTAACCGGAGACTCAAGAAGTAGCATATAGAGAGACAGAGAACCGCTCGGATGAAGAGTCCGGGCGGTTATTATTATGTCAGTCGTTGTAATGGCCGGAACAGGAAACTATAAATAATGCACCGTCTTTCAGCGTGTAGACGAGGCGATTCTTGTCATCAATTCTCCTTCTGCAGCATTCTTCGCCTTCATACTTCAGACGTTCGGTTTTGTCGAGGAGTCCGTTGCGCTGGATGTCATTGATAAGTGTCTGTATACGCTTCAGAACCTTTCTGTCATTGAACGCCCACGACATTATTTCGCCTAAAGCACGCTGCGAAAATATCGTATCATTTGTATCAAGCATCATAACGCCATCAGCTGCTCCATGCTGAGCTTAACAACTTCTCCGCGTTGAATCTGTGCCCAAGACTCGTCGAGCTTGTCAAGATACTGTTTGTTCTTCATAGCTTTGTAATCCTCGAACTCGCCGATTGACAATAACGCTCCGCTGGGTTTGCCGTCCTTAGTTATCACGAATACTCCGCCGTCTCCTGCTTTGTCTCCTCCGGTTCTGGCACAGTACTCAGAAAAATTCTCTCCCATGACTTCTTCAGGTATCTTGTCAATTATGTACATGTTATCTTGTCTCCCAGCATGAATGATTTGTGCTGTGATTATAGCATTATGTGCTAAAGTAACCTGAAATCCCAGCATTATGGAGGTCAACATGAAGAAGTTAATCTATGCGTTAATGATTGTGTTTATCATGTCAGCAGTCTGTGAGGCTATGACATTGCGCGGGAAAGTCGGCCAGTTGTTCCTGATACGTCCCGACCAGCTCGACCCTACCCAGACTCTCGAGCAAGTCCACAACGACAAGAGGGACGCTAAAGGCGTGAAGTCCGTGAAGCCCCTCATGCTCGAGACTCTGAAGGACTACCCTGCAGGAGGCTTCATACTCTTCCGCAAGAACATCGACTCTCCCTCACAGCTCCGCAAGCTCACTCAAGCCCTCAAGACCGCGAGCACAATCACTCCCATCATGGCAGTTGACGAAGAAGGCGGACTGATTGCCCGGATAGCTAATCACAAGGCCTTCAACGTCAAGAAGTATGCGAGTGCTAAGGCAATGGCGGACTCCGGCCAAGTCAGGAAAGCTGCAGCCTACATAGCGTCATACCTGAAGGATTACGGCTTCAATATGAACTTTGCGCCAGTTGCAGACATCAACACTAACCCTGAAAATATCGTGATAGGAGACCGCGCTTTTGGGGATAATCCTGCTCTCGTCTCGCGTCTTGTTGGCGAATACCTCGACGGCCTCCACTCTCAGGGCATCGCAGGAAGCATCAAGCATTTTCCCGGACACGGAGACACTAAGGGCGACACTCACACGGGCTATGTTGAAGTAACTAAAACTTGGGATGAGCTTTTACAGGCAGAGATTATCCCGTTCAGAGACAACCTCAAGAAGGCTGACAGCGTAATGATTGCCCACATCACAATGAAGAACGTAACACATGACAATCTGCCCGCAACACTCTCCCGCGAACTCGTAACCGGCAAACTCCGCAATGAACTCGGCTATGACGGAGTAGTGATAGCTGATGCCCTCATGATGAAGGCAATCTCGAATCACTACACTAGCGCAGAAGCAGCAATCTTAGCACTTGAGGCAGGGTGTGATATTCTGCTTATGCCTTGGGACTACAGAGAAGCATTTGACGGAATAGTTGAGGCTGTGAAGTCCGGAAGGATAAGCGAGGCAAGAATAGACGAGAGCATTAAACGAATCACGAAGCTGAAGGAGAGATTAACGATGCCTAAATGGTGGCAGACAGGAGCAGTGTATCAGGTATACCCGAAGAGTTTTCAGGACACGGCAGGTACAGGGACGGGAGATATTCGCGGGATAATCAGCAGGTTAGACTATCTCGCAAAATTGGGCGTTAATGCCGTATGGATGACTCCGGTGTATCCCTCACCGATGATTGATAACGGCTATGACATTTCCGACTACTCAGGGATAAATCCTGATTTCGGGACAATGTCAGACTTTGAAGAATTAGTGAGTGAGGCGGGCAAGAAAGGCATCAAAATAGTGATGGACTTAGTCTACAACCACAGCTCAAACAAGCACGCGTGGTTCTTGGAGTCGAAGTCGTCGCGCGACAACCCCAAAGCAGACTGGTACATCTGGCGCGACCCCAAGCCGGATGGCACACCCCCCACGAACTGGAGGAGCATATTCGGCGGGAGTGCATGGACGTACTGCGAGGAGAGAGGGCAGTACTACCTTCACACGTTCGCTGTTGAGCAGCCCGACCTCAACTGGGAGAACCCCGACGTGAGACGAGCACTCTATGACTCCGCGAGATTCTGGCTCGATAAAGGAGTCGGGGGCTTCAGGATTGACGCAATCACCTACATCAAGAAACCCGCAGAATTTCTTGACGGTACGCCAGACAGCAAGGAAGGCACAGTGAATGTTCACACTATGACCGCGAACCAGCCCGGGATACTTGACTTCCTGCACGAGTTCAAGCGTGAGGTAGTTGACGGACGGGACATCTTCACTGTGGGCGAGGCTAACGGCGTGAGTCCTGACGAGCTGCCTCTGTGGGTCGGCAAGGACGGAGTGTTCGATATGCTGTTCGAGTTCAGCCACGTAACCCTGCCGTTCGGTGATGCGGAGATATGGTGCTACCCTGAAGAGTGGACATTGACCGACCTTAAGCGCGCAATCTCAGCGAGCCAGAAGGCCACAGCAAATAACGGCTGGTATCCTGCGTTTTTCGAGAACCACGACCAGCCGAGAAGCGTGAATCACTTTTTGCCGGAGGGTGCTGACCCCAAGAAGGCCGCAAAAGTTTTGGGGGCAGTGCTGCTGACGATGAGGGGGACTCCGTTCATCTATCAGGGGCAGGAGCTAGGGATGACGAACCGATTCTGGCGGGACATTGACGAAATTAACGACGTGCAGACGAAGGGGCAGTATGACCTTGCGCTGAAGGAAGGATTTACAAGTGAGGAGGCTATGAAGTTCATCAGGTACTTCACGCGCGATAACGCCCGCACGCCCATGCAGTGGACATCTGGGAAGAACGCAGGGTTCACGTCTGGGACACCGTGGCTTCCAGTCAACGAGAACTACACGCTCATCAACGCGGAGAGTGAGGAGAAGGACTCGGACTCGGTGCTGAACTGGTACAGGAAACTGCTTGCGTTCAGAAAAAGTAGTGATGTGCTGATTCGCGGGAGCTGGCGCGAGGTGATGAGTGAGAGCGAGGAAGTGTTCGGGTTTGTGAGGGAGCTTGAGGGCAGAGAGGTTATCACGCTGGCGAACTTTTCGGATAAGGCTGTGAAGATTCCTGAAGAGTTAGTGAAGAGAAGAATGCTCCTGAGCAGTGAGAGGGAGATTGACTCATCAGAGCTATCACCGCTTGAGGCACGGATATACGAGTGAGAAATACATAATTTCCGATTAAAGCATACAGTAATTATACGGTTACACCCCCCCCAGAAATTACGTATATAATCCCTTCATCACATTTTCAGCGATGGAGGGATTTTCTCAATGTTACTTGCAATAGGCGGAATAGGGCTTGTTCTGGCTGCGGTGTATGGCACTTATGAGTACTTCGCCTCAGAGATGGAAGCCGCGAAAGCAGAAGGCCTGAAGGAAAGTTACGAGAATGCTTCACGTGAATACGAGGCAAAACTCAGGGCACTTGCTCAGGAGTTCATGAGGCAGCTTGAGAAGCTCAATGCAGAGATCGAGCAGCTCAGACGTGAACGCGATGAAGCCCGGACATTTCTGCGGCGTGTATTATCTTGGCTGGGCAGTAATCCGTACGAGAAGCTGGACGCAAAAGAACAGGCACTCCGGACTGAGGAGCAGGCACTCGCGACGCAGGGCTTTACTCTTCTGGGAAAATTTGATGGCTGCATCGCCAAAGCAGAGGAACAGGGAATTGTTGTCGAAGATGAGACTCTGGACTGCTACGACAAGCTCAAGGACATAACGGACAGCATCAAACTCACCACAAAACTTACCACTGAGGCAGCGTAATGACAGACTACGACAAGATAAACTCAGAACTTCACAGCTTAGACCGTGAGGCACAAGAACTTGACGCAGAGGTAGACGCAGACCTGCACAATATGAAGAATATTGCTGACGAGGCTAACCGTGTGGCTGATGTTGCGCACAATGCTTCAGAGATACTTGATGACCTCGACAGAGAGTTTGAGGAGAAAACCTCGCTCGATAAACTTGATGTCGCGTTCATGTTTTTGGCGGCGGCTATTCAGTGCGTGAGGTGGTACTTCCTCCCTAACAACAAGGGCAGATTGACCTCACAAGAGGGCGATAAACTGATGGGCAAAATCGTTCCCAAGAAATGGCAGGATATACTTCTAGGCTCAGTGCCGTATGACGCAATACAGGGCGGAGCTGATGTAGATGCAGGACTCGGAGGCCTTAATCACAGGTACCGGACGCTCGGGCATGATCCGATAGCCGGGTGGATATTCGGGCCGGTGAACATTCTCTCGGACACACTCACGAAGACCGACTTCACCTCCTACAATGTCGCTGACATGGTAATCACTGGGCAGACCGCAACAACGGGAGCATTCAGCCGGGCATATGAGCAGACACGCGCAGACAAGATGAACCTTCCCGCAGCAATTGCACGTCAGGCTCTTCATCTCGGCTCAGATGTTTTTACGGAACTAAGTCTGCCTATCCCATTTGTTGGAATGCTTAGTGATAGTGCGGCAAAATGGCTCACGCAAAACCGTATTGACATGTGGAGCATCACCCGCAGTGTAACACTCGCAGGCTTGGTGAATACGTTCATAGCGTGGACTCACAGGCTGTTCTACGACCCTGCAAGTACACCCCCAAAGTCTACGAGGTTAAGACGCGAAAGATTCTCAGATACTCCAACGTAATAGCCTCATCAAGCAACGTGCTCTACACTGCCATATCAGGAGACTTAACCCGAATTGATGCCGGAGGAATGCTCGTAACGTTATGGCAACTGATTCGCGACTGGAAGTTCAAGCGTGATGTTAAGGCAGAATTTATTTCTGAGAGCTTCAACGCAAAGATTCGCGGCGACGGTTACGGCTTTGCATAAAAATTGCCCCCTGCAAATCACAGGGGGATATTTTCTCTTACTCAACCGTTACGCTCTTGGCCAAGTTCCGGGGCTTGTCCACGTCGAGCTTCCTCGCAACCGCAACATAGTACCCCATCAGCTGCAACGGAATCACTGCCAGACTCGCCGCAAAGTGTTCATCCGTCTCCGGCACGTAGAACGTAAAGTCCGACTCCTCCTTCAGAGTCTCGCATCCCCTCATCGCCACAACAAGAATGAATCCTCCTCTGCTCTTGGCCTCTACCATGTTGCTCGCAATCTTCAGGGATAAATTCTTCTGCGTCATTATCCCCGCTACGAGCATTCCGCGCTCAATGAGGCTAATCGGCCCATGCTTCATCTCTCCCGCAGCTATGGCCTCACTGTGAAGATAGCTGATCTCCTTCATCTTGAGGCTGCCCTCCATCGCAACGGCATAGTCTATGTTCCGTCCCAAGTAGAAAGCGTTGCGGGCATTCACGAACTTTGCGGCAATCTCTGAGAGTCTTTCTTTCTCGTCGAGTATCTCGTCAATCTTCTCCGGCAGGCTCTGAATCTCCCCGATAAGGTTCTCGTAGTACGTCGGCGTAATCGTTCCCTTCACGCGCGCTAACTCCATCGCCAGAACGTAGCACGCAATTAGCTGTGCACTGTAGGCCTTCGTCGTGGCAACCGCAATTTCCGGCCCGGCCATCGTGTAGAAAACGTTATCGGCCTCTCTGGCTATGGTGCTCCCCACTACGTTGACGATGGCGAGAGTCTTTATGCCGTTCTGTTTCGCGAGACGCATTGCCGCGAGGGTGTCGGCGGTCTCTCCGGACTGGCTGATGATTACTGCGAGCGAGTCCCTGCTCAATGGCATATTGCGGTAACGGAACTCCGACGCAAGCTCCACACGCACCGGTATCTTGGCCAAGTCCTCAATGATGTACTGTGCTGCTGCTCCGACATGATAGGCACTTCCGCACGCAATAATGTATATCTGCGATATGTTCTTCATCGCGTCATCAGTGAGTCCCGAGTCCGAGAGGTCGATTTTTCCGGAGTGGAAGACTGAGCCGAAAGTGTCCCGCACTGCTCTGGCCTGTTCGTGAATCTCCTTCATCATGAAGTGCTCGAAGCCTCCTTTTTCGGCGGCCTGAGCATCCCACGTTACTTCGCTTAACTCCTTATGCTTTGCGTAGCCCTCCGTGTCAAAGAAACGTACTACACCCTTCTTGAGCTGGACTATGTCCATATTGTCGAGATAGTAGACCTGCCGTGTGTCATGAAGGATTGCTGACACGTCGGACGCGAGGAATGACTCGCCTTTGCCCTGCCCTGCAATGAGGGGGTTATCTTTGCGCACTCCCCAGACTTCTCCGGGGTAATCCTTGAAGAGCATCACGAAACAGTACGAGCCTTCAATGACCTTGATTGCCTGAGTGATAGCGCGCAAGGGACTCTTTTCCTGCTTGTAGTAAAAGTCTATGAGCTTCACTGCAGCTTCGGTGTCTGTCTGTGAGTAGAAAGCATAGCCGTGATTTGCGAGCATGTTCTTGATCTCGCGGTAGTTCTCCACGATTCCGTTATGTACAGCGACTACGGACATGTCATCGCTCCAGAGAGGGTGGGCGTTGATGTCTGAGGGTTCGCCGTGAGTAGCCCAGCGGGTGTGGCCTATGCCGCAGGTGCCGGAGATGTCCTGACCGGCTTTGAGCTTCTCCTCGAGGACTCGGAGTCGGCCTTTGTTCTTGGCAACTTTTACGGTGTTATTGCTGAGGACTGCGATACCTGCGGAGTCGTAGCCTCTGTATTCGAGTCTGGCGAGACCGGCGAGGAGTATATCGCTTGCTTGTCTTTCTCCTGTGTAACCTAATATTCCGCACATAATGTTATTATGCCTCCTGTTTTTGAACTGGCTATATTCTATCCTATTAAGGAGTCCTTATCTCCTCAACACGATATTAAATTACACAAGCTCCTCATAAAAAATTTATTCTCCTCACACATTATCAATGCTTGCCGGATTCAAGGATTAGGCTTATCATTAACCAGTTATCCAATCACAGCCAATACACTATTAATGAGGGGGAATTCTCATTGCATAAGATACTCGAGAAACGCCAGCTCTCCTACGACAAAGAGAGAGACCAGAGCGTTTTCTACTACAAGGTTGAAGCACCAGAAATAGCCCGCAACCGCAAGGCCGGACAGTTCATCATCTTCCAGCTCGACGAAGATTACGGCGAACGCATCCCGCTGACCATCGCAGACGCTAATGCTGACGAAGGCTGGATCGCAATCGTCTTCCAGACCGTCGGAGCAACTACCCGCCGCTTCTCCATGACCTTCAACGAGGGAGACAATGTCCCCGTGCTCGTCGGCCCGCTCGGCAAACCCACGCACATCGAGAAGAAGGACGGACTCGTCCTCTGCGTCGGCGGAGGAATCGGCATAGCTCCTCTTCACCCGATCGTTCAGGCCAATCACGCCATCGGCAACAAGGTAGTAACCATCATCGGCGCACGCACAAAGGAACTCTTGTTCTTCGAGGACGAGATGCGCAAGGCCAGCGATGAGCTTATCGTCGTAACAGATGACGGCTCATACGGGCGCAAAGCTGTAGTTACCGTTCCGCTCACAGAGATTTGCGAGAAGGAGAAGGTCAGCGAGATAGTCTCCATCGGACCCGCAATCATGATGAAGTTCTGCGTTGCTGCTGCCCGTCCCTTCAACGTGCCCATCACAACATCGCTCAACACCATAATGATCGACGGTACAGGCATGTGCGGATGCTGCAGAGTCAAGGTCGGCGACAAGACAAAGTTCGTGTGCGTTGACGGCCCGGAGTTCAACGGCTACGAGGTCGACTTCGACAACATGATGCAGAGAATGACTGCCTTCAAGGACAAGGAACGCGAGGCAGACCACAAGTGCAGGGTAGGGCTTGATGCCGGAAAGGTGCGTGCGTAATCATGAGTGAACACAAGACTACAGAAATGCTGCAGGAAGAGGCTGCGAAGATTTGGGCAGGTATTGAGGGCAAAGAGCTTACTAATAAGGATAGGTTCGCGATACCTCAGCAGGAGATGCCCTCGCAGGATCCGACAGTCAGAGCGCACAACATGTCAGAGGTCGCGCTAGGCTACACGGAGACTCAGGCACGCGTCGAGGCTGAACGCTGCATCCAGTGCCCCACCGCTCCGTGCAAGAAGGGCTGCCCCGTCGGAGTACCGATTCCCGAGTTCATCAAGCACATTCAGCAGGGAGACTTCAAGGGAGCAATCGACACCATCAAGAACACGAACCTGCTTCCTGCAATCTGCGGTAGAGTCTGCCCGCAGGAGAAGCAGTGCCAGAGCTTCTGCACCATCGGAAAAATGCTCAAGTCCCCCGAGAAGGCCGTAGCTATCGGACGTTTAGAGCGTTACGTAGCTGACTGGGAGCGCGCAATGGACAAGATTACCGTTCCGACACCGAAGCCCGAGACCGGCAAGAAGGTAGCAGTAATCGGTTCAGGCCCTGCAGGACTCACAGTTGCGGCGGACATCCGCAGAGAAGGCCACAGCGTAACAGTGTTTGAGGCGTTCCAGAAGACCGGCGGAGTCATGGTGTACGGTATCCCCGAGTTCAGGCTTCCGAAGGCACTCGTCGCTAAAGAAGTCGAGAACCTCAAGAAGATGGGCGTAGAGTTCAAGACGAGCTTCTTGGTAGGAAGGACAGCGACACTTGACCAGCTCCTCACCGAGCAGGGATTCGATGCGGCATTCATCGGGACAGGTGCAGGACTCCCGAAGTTCATGCGCATTGAGGGCGAAAACCTCATCGGCGTATTCAGTGCTAACGAGTACCTGACGCGCTCAAACCTCATGAAGGCATACGACAGAGACCACGCAGATACCCCGCTCTATGACGCGAAGAGAGTCGCAGTTTTCGGAGGCGGCAACGTCGCAATGGACGGCGCAAGGACTGCGTTACGTCTCGGTGCGGAGAAGGTCTACTGCGTCTACAGAAGGACTCGTGCAGAGATGCCCGCAAGAATTGAGGAAGTTGCACACGCATTTGAAGAGGGCGTAGATTTCCACTTCTTGGAGAACCCGACGAAGTTCATCGGCGACGAGAAGGGACGCTTAATCGGAGTGGAGCTTCTGAGCTATGAACTCGGTGAACCCGACGCATCAGGCAGACGCAAGCCCGTAGCTATTCCGGGAACTGAGCACGTCCTCGACATCGACGCAGCAGTTATCGCGCTCGGCAACGACAGCAACCCGCTCATGTCCCAGACGACAGAGGGTCTGAACGTAACGAAGTACGGCAACATCATTGTTGACGAGAACCAGAAGACGAGCATACCCAGAGTGTGGGCAGGCGGAGATATAGTGCTCGGAGCAGCGACGGTCATTCTCGCGATGGGCGAGGGCAGACGTGCAGCAGCGAGCATGAATGAATATCTTGCAAGCAAGTAAGCAGAAGTTATTTGCGGCGGAGGAGTCTGTAACAGGGCTTCTCCGCTTTTGTTGTAAGCGATGAAGAAATTATCTTGCGTTGAAATCTGTGCAGGTGCGGGAGGTCAGGCATTGGGTCTTGAGCGTGCAGGTTTCAGTCATGCTGTGCTTGTTGAGTATGAGCCGGAATACTGCAGAGTCCTGAAGCAAAACCGGCCTGACTGGAACGTTATCTGTGAGGATGTCCGGAATTTTGACGGCAGACAGTATGCAGGAGCAGATTTGCTTGCGGGAGGCGTGCCTTGTCCTCCGTTCTCTTCTGCTGGCAGACAGCTAGGCAGGAATGATGAGCGTGATTTGTTCCCTGAAGCTGTGAGGCTGATACGTGAGATTAACCCCAGAGCTGTAATGCTTGAGAATGTGCGGGGATTTCTCGGCCGTGTGTTCGATGACTACAGGGCGGAAATTCTGAACAGCATAGAGTCTCTGGGCTACACGGTATATATCAAGCTGCTTGATGCATCATGCTACGGCGTTCCGCAGTCAAGGCTTCGCGTTGTGATAGTGTGCATCAGGAATGACCAGAACATATTGTTTGCCTTTCCTGAAGGAAACAGCAGAATCGTAACAGCCGGAGAGGCACTGCATGATTTAGTCGCGTCCAGAGGCTGGGAAGGTGCGGATGAATGGGCAAAATTAGCGGACAGGCCAGCACCCGCAATTGTGGGAGGGTCTAAGAAACACGGAGGGCCGGATCTCGGGCCTGTTCGTGCACGCAGAGCATGGGCGTTGATGGGAGTTGACGGAGGAGGAGTCGCGGATGAAGCTCCCGAGCCGGGACACACCGGCATGATACATTTGACACCGGGAATGCTTGCGAGGCTTCAGGGCTTCCCTGACACGTGGGCATTCAGCACAAAGAAGACAGCATCGTGCAGGATGATAGGCAATGCTTTTCCGCCTCCTGTTGCTGAGGCTGTAGGACGGCAGATAGTGAGGTGCTTAGTTAATGAATAAGGCCTTGACTAGTGATGCAAGAAGGATTTTTCACAGCAGACTTATTGACACGGATACATTGACTGTTTCGGGAGGCTGTGAATTGAATAAAATTATTACGCGTTCTTATTGAGGGAAAACGCCTTAAGGATATTTCAGATATTCCGCTTGATTTAGTTATATGAATAGGAGGCAGCAACTTTTGAGAAAGATAGCATTAACCGTAATTAGTCTGCTCGTGCTCGCATCGCCCCTTCACGCATCAGACTATGACCCACAGCTCACTATGTCAGCCCTGAACATGGCGGTCGTCTCCGTCCACAGGATAATCACGACACAGAGCCGTGCAGTTCTTGATGACGAATACCAGAACATCATCAACAACCTCAATCTCGGCAACATACGCTCTGACCCGGAGATCACCAGCCTGTACGAGAAGCTCTTAGACATCACTGGCCGCAAAAAGCTCCGCAGCGAGGAGGCAGACTACCTCAGGAAGAACTACAACGCAGCAGCCCGGAAATCAATATCCGGTGCACTCTCAGACCTCGGGAAAAGCTCCGTATCAGTCATTCGGGAGAACGGCAGCATCGGAGCATTCTTCGGGAGCTTCAGCAACTTAGTATCAGTGAGTGCAGCAAGTTACTTCAAGTACCAGTACGGAGGCCTGAACTTGCAGGGCACTCTTGAGGATAACCTCTACCGTCTGAAAGCTGAAGACTTGGCCGACTTCAACGACCTCCAGAAGGAACTGCTCACCTCATCATGGAATCTCATGAACAAGTACAGCCTCCCCGATGAATACCGCCTCGTCCAGAAGTCCGTAGAGGATTTCTGCCGTGCTGTGGAGAAAACAGAAGAGCCTTCACGCAAGCTCCGGATGCTTCAAGCAATGGAGTCAGATTTCCGGGTCTACCCTCCTTACTGGTTCTACAGGGCTAAAGCTGCTCAGGAAGCAAGAGATTCAGAAGAGACCGCAAAGTGCTACGACAAGTTCGAGGAAGTCTGGAGGCCGGTATTGCGCAAAGATCCCTACATGCTCGAGACCGCCAAGTACAGAATCAGCCGGCTCGTCGACGACAGCTTGCCCACTGACTACGAGACTCGGGAACAGATTCTCGGACTCTGTCAGATAATGCGCGAGAACACTCTCCGCGAGGACTGGGTCAACAATCTCTTTGCCGGAGCTGTCTATTACGCTCTTGACGAGAAAGACGAGGGCATAAGGTGCGCTGAGATAAATATTGATTTCGGCTATGAGCATGAACTCAGCGAGGCCGTACTCCAAAACATGAGGCTTAATGTTCCCGCCGGGCTATTGCTCAGGGAGACGCAGAGAAGCCTGAAGCTCGACGGGATAACTTCCGGAATGACCAGCCGCGACAAGTTCAGGGTAATCATGATCGCTGACTGCCTCGACAACAGGGACGGCGCAGCAGAGAGACTCGCTCTCCCGGCCAAGTCTGCAGCAGAACTCCACGCTCTCAGAGTCTCCCTCGTGAGCAGGACTGACACAGAAGCATTCCCGGAACTCGTCAGAATCGCTAACACTCAGCCAGTCTCCGGCGATGAACTTTCACGTGATTACGCGCTCATCATGCCGCTGCTCAAGGTCTACTCTGACGACGAGAACGCACAGGCCTTCACAATGCTTGCGGATATGCACCTTTACGGCTGGAAGGTTAGCCAGGATTCAGAACTCGCAATGTCGTATTACCTCAAGGCAGCAGAGAAGGGGAATATCTATGCGCAGTTCATGTACATCAACCTCCTGACAGCAAGCAGAAGTGATTATGATGATGAGCCGGAGATTGTGATTGTGAATGATGAAAATGCAGAGCCTTTCTCGCCTGAAGTGAAGCCCAAACGTGAGAAGAAACCGTTATTGCGTTTCTGGCCGTTCAAGAGATAACAAAAAAGCCCCCGAATTAACGAGGGCATTATTTTTTTGCGCGTGTATTACCTGTTGCGCTGGGTTACTGTGATAGTCTGCGTATCGCCCGTGCTGTTCTCGCGAACCGTGATCGTCGCCGTGCGTGTCTGGAATGTTGATGAACTCGTCGTGTAAGGGTCAACTCCAAACATGATCGTCCGCTCGTTCGCTCCGGTGTCTCCGCCCGTCCTCTGACTGCTGCTTATCTGGCACCATGACTGACTGCTCGTTATCGTGTAGTCGCTGTTGCAGAGGAGCTTGAACTCATTAGAGCCGCCTTCAGGTGCAAAGGTGAACGACTTCTGCGTTACGTACACGTGCGGAGGCCTGTTCATGTTGAAGTAGCGGTACTGCGTAAGTCCATACTCCCAGCTCTCGTTCTCGTTGCTCTTGTACCAGTGATATTCCCAAAGAGTGAAGCCTGTCCATGTCTGTATTGACAGCTTAATAGGAATCGTAGAGTGATTGCGCCAGTAACTCTTGCGCACTCTCCACATCCACTCGGTGTCGAGGTCTACACGAGCCTTCCCTGCTCCGGGTATGTTGCCGGTGCTGTAGTCCGCTAAGTATCTTCCGTCCTCACGGTCAAAATCTGCGTCCCACTTTGCTGCAAGTGCACCGCTCTGGTTGTTCAGCCTCCACTCGCTTATTGACCACGTCTTCGAATGGCTGTACGTCAAGGATGCTGATATTTCTGTATTTACTCCTGCCGACGGCCCTTTATCGCTGACTCCGGCATTTGCTCCGACTTTACCGCCGATCGTCTGGCTTATTCCGTCGGTTACTGATCCGTTGTAGGCTACGGACTTCGGGGCGGTCTGGATTGCGTATGCGTCCGCTGTGGTCGCTCCGTTTATCGTCGTCTCAAAGTTGAAGTCGCTGGTCTGTCCGAAATGGCAGTTTTCCCAGCCTCCGTTAGTGCCGTGCCAATAATTACGAGGCGTGCTGAAGCCGTTAGCCTTCACGAGGTAGTAATCATCGCCGTCCGAGAAATTATGCGCTGAATATATCGTGTAGGATGCGCCGGATGCATAGCTGACATCATGCCTGTAGCGTTCCTGATTCCACGGAAGATAGCCAGCTCTGTAGTAGCTTGCGTCCTTCTCCACGTTCTGGGAGTTGAAGGTGATGAAGTTGCCCGATGATGTGTCGGAAGCAGTGAAGCTGAATGATGCCTGTACGCTCTCGGACTCTGCGTCTAACTGTGCAGCCTTCTTGTCGAGCAGTGCAACCCACTTCATGAACGCTGCATAACGTCTCGCCTGGAACATGTATTCAAGCCTAAGGCTCAAGCTCTCGTCCTGCGTTGTAGTCCCGCTGTAGTCGTCGATGCCGTCGTCAGGGTCGGGGATTCCGTCTCCGCTCGAGACATTTTCTGCCAGCACTCCCACAAGAAGGGCCTTGCTGCCGGGGACTTCGTAGGAGAAGTAGTGCGTTGACTTCGTGCCGGGACGCTTGGCTATCGCGTAAATCTCGGGGTACAGGTCAGATGATTCAGACTCTGAGAGTCCGCTGAAGTATGAGGGCTGTTCGTCTAACGCCTCGTAAAGGTCGTTAATCGTCTCGGGACTCGGGAACATCAACGCTATAACGTCTCCAGACTCATACTCGGGCTTCAGTTCTGCCGCAACTCTCGCCATCTCTTCAGGAAGAAGCGTCGCAGCACTCTTCACTATGCCGGCCGCTGTCGCTGATGCAGTAGCTGTGTCCTTGTTGATGTGTGCGTGGCCGGTCTCGTCGATAAGCACGAAATGTACTGTCGGGCCTTCGTCGCCGTTCGCGCCTCTGTTGCCGTTGTCGTCGACATCAACACCTTCTGCGCTGAGTTCGGTCTTCAGTTCCGCCATTACACGGTTATACTCTTCCGTTCCCTGCAGGCTGAGAATGCCGGGAAGTTCTGCGGAGTCAGCCTGTGAGCTGCCGGAGTCTGAAGAACTGCTGCTTGAGCCTCCGCATCCTCCTGCAGCCAGAACCGCAAACAGGAGCAGCATAATGAAACTTAGTAATGCAAATCGTTTGTTAGTCATGCAAATTACCTCCTTAAATATAAACCAGCCCTCATTTATTGCCTGAAAGCTGAATTAACGACGGTAAGTATAGCACAATGGAAGTAACAGAAGCGTAACAATTTCACAATTAATTTTCTTGCTGTACAATAACGCAATCAATTTTCTTGAGGAGGCGTGCTAATTATTATGGAGTTAGCGAAGAGATTCAGTGAGACTAAACCCTCCGGGATGGTCAGAGTGTTTCAGGCAATCGAGAAGATGAACGACGTGCTCAACCTCAGCATAGGCGAGCCTGATTTCGTAACCGAGCCGGACATCATTGAGGCAGGAGCACAGGGAGCGCGGGATGGCTTCACGCATTACCCTCCGCTTCAGGGCTTCCTTGACGTGAGGGAAGCTGCGTGTGCTTACTGGGAGCGTCATCACGGCTACAAGTCCTCTCCCGACAACGTGTATATATCAGTAGGAGGACTCCACATTCCGTGGCTGGCATTCGGTGCACTGCTGAATCCCGGCGATGAGGTCATGCTGATAGAGCCTTACTTCACCTGCTACGACGCGCAGATTAAGGGCAACGGCGGAGTCCCCGTGTACATCAGGACGCGTGAGGAGAATAACTTTGCGCCTAGCATTGATGACCTGAGAGCTGCAGCTACCCCGCGCACGAGAGCAATAGTCCTCAACTATCCCGGCAACCCTTCAGGACGAGTCGCGAGTCGCAGGCAGTTCGAGGAGATCGCAGAGTTCGTGATGGAGAGGGATCTGTTCGTGCTCAGTGATGAGATATACGAGTCTATGGTCTTCACGGGAAAGCATGAGTGCTTCGCCAACATTCCCGGCATGAAGGAACGTACCCTCCTGGCAGCGGGCGTGTCGAAGAGCCACTGCATGACCGGATGGAGGATAGGCTATCTCTTTGCCCCTCAGAACGTCATCAACACAATGTGCGTGCTGTCGTCGTACCAGACTTACGGGGTCAACACGTTATCCCAGAAAGCAGCAGCTTACGCGCTCAACACACAGGACGAGAAAGTGAAGGCCAGAGCAGCAATTTTCGGCGAGCGTATGAAGATGGTAGGAGAGAGGCTCAACGCTATGAAGGGCGTGAAGTGCCACCCTGCAGAGGGAGCGTTTTACCTTTTCCCTGACATTTCGGGGACGGGACTCACGAGCGAGGAATTTGTGTGGCAGTTACTCAATGAGGCACATGTAGCAGTGCTGCCAGGAAGCGCATTCGGCCAGACTGGTGAAGGTTATATACGCATAGCCTGCACGCAGTCAATGGAAACTCTCACAGAGTCAATGAACAAGATGGAAGATTTCTGCAGGAGTCTCTAGTTTTAGCGTATAATAGCTTTATTCCAAGAACGCACAAAATTTTCACAGGAGGTAAAGACATGATAGGCTTTGACTATTCCAATGCCGCTAAGTTCGTCCGTGATCATGAAGTCGAGAGCATGAAGGTAATCACTCTCAACGCAGCAGAGAGGCTCAAGTCCCGCAAAGGCGAGGGCAATGACTTTCTGGGCTGGATAGACCTTCCCGTCAATTACGACAAGGAAGAGTTCGCCCGCATCAAGGCAGCAGCTAAGAGAATCCAGAGCGACTCTGATGTATTGCTTGTTGCAGGCATCGGCGGATCGTACTTAGGCGCGAGGGCAGCTATCGAGTTTCTGCGGCACGGCTTCTACAACGAGCAGACCAAAGAGGCACGCAAGACTCCTCAGATCTACTACATCGGCAACAGCATGAACGGCACGTACATTCAGGACGTTATAGACCTTCTCGAGGGTAAGGACTTCAGCATCAACGTAATCTCAAAGTCCGGAACGACCACCGAGACAGCAATAGCCTTCCGTGTGTTCCGTGAGCTTCTCATCAAGAAGTACGGCCAGGAGGGAGCGGCCAAGCGCATTTACGCGACGACCGACAAGGCCAGAGGCGCGCTGAAGACGTTAGCGGACAAAGAGGGCTATGAATGCTTCGTGATTCCTGATGACGTGGGCGGGAGGTTCTCTGTGCTGACGGCTGTCGGACTTCTGCCTATTGCGGTAAGCGGTGCAGACATTGATGCACTCATGGCCGGAGCAGCAGCAGGACGCGAGGCTGCACTCAATCAGCCGTTCGAGAGCAACCCTGCGTTACGGTACGCAGCACTCCGCAACATCATGCTCCGCAAAGGAAAGAACGTAGAGATTCTCGCGAACTATGAGCCGTCGATGCACTACATTTCCGAGTGGTGGAAGCAGCTTTACGGAGAGTCAGAGGGCAAAGACCAGCACGGAATATTCCCTGCGAGCGTTGACCTGACGACCGACCTTCACTCGATGGGCCAGTTCATACAGGACGGAGCACGCATAATGTTCGAGACCGTCATGAACATTGAGACACCGCGCAAAGACTTTGTGCTGAAGGCTCAGGATAACGACCTCGACGGCCTTAACTACCTGGCCGGAAAGAACATGAGCTACGTGAACCAGTGCGCAATGAAGGGAACGATAGCAGCGCATGTTGACGGAGGAGTAGCTAACCTGATGGTGAGTATGCCTGCGCAGGATGAGCGGTCATTGGGCGAGCTGTTCTACTTCTTTGAGTTTGCGTGCGGAGTGAGCGGTTACATTCTGGGCATCAATCCGTTCAACCAGCCCGGGGTGGAATTCTACAAGGCTAATATGTTCAAGCTGTTGGGGAAGCCCGGCAAGTAATAAAGAGATAATGAGTCCCCCTGCTTGAAGTGTGCGGGGGGAATTTTTGTCGGGAGGGTTAATTTTCGCGGATGACTTCGAGGAGTGTACGGCCTTGAGAGTCTCTCCAGCCAGAATAGTAATTGAGGGCAGCGTTTAACTCCACAATATCCCGTCTTTCGCCTACGTTTATTGTGCACAGTGCGTATTGCTGTGAATTGAAAGCCTGCCAACCTTGTGTTTGCTTGTAATTGGAAGCAGAGGCTACTTTTACTCCTTCCATTGCCTCCATAATTTTCAGCCATGTATCATCGGTATGTGGACATAACTTTTTGATAGCTTCAATGTTAAATGTTTCTCTGTGCATACTATGAGGAGGATACAGAACACCGCCGACACCTGTTGCAAAGAAACTGTGTGAAACTCGTCCTAATGAATTTTCCGGCTGTAAGTACCACAAAGGTTTTGCAAAACTTCCGTCGGGTAGAATATTCATTGTTATTACTCTCATTGCTGAAACACAGTCAGGATGCTTGATGTACGATTTGTAAAGCTGCTCAATGATAAAGTTTCTGTAAATCGTATCATCATCAAACGTTATGATTATGTCCTCCGGGTATTCCTGCATCGCGTAGAAATATTTTGTATGCGGCCCGATGTCTTCACGAAACTTTATCTCAACTCCGCAGGCTTTGAGCTTGTCAAAAATGGCGGGAGCTTTTCGTCAGGGAATCTGTCATTGCCGAGCCATAATATTATCTTGTCGGGCTTCATTGTCTGATTCAGGATTGAGGCTATCACGTAAGGAACTATATTAATTCTTGCCGGATAGCTCGTGAGTGAGGCGATTATCTTTCTGGGGCGTTGCTCCGTAGTGTTTAGGCCGCTGCGGTTAAACCTGACTGTGTGTTTGTAGAACTGCCACCTGATGAATGGCTTGATGTTTCTTAGTGTTGACTTTATGTAGTGAACGGGGTAATAGATTAACGGCTGATTCTTTGCCCATGCCTTAAGGTGTGCAATTGTGGAAACTTCGTGTGCTTTGCGACCTGTCGTTTGAGCGTTCTTGTGGTTCGGCGAAGCTGCGCGTGCTTTGCGACCTGTCGTTCTGGCGTTTGGCGTTTGGCGTTTGGCGTTTGGCGTTTGGCGTTTGGCGTTCAAGTATACTAATTTCTTTGCTCATTGTCAATAATCCTTTCTGTATAAAGTTTTCCCCCTGTTAAGAGTTCAGGGGGATTATATCATTTTCCGGCCATCATAAGCGCAAACACTTTCGCGTTGTTCACAAGGTAATCTATCTCCGTGAACTCGTCCGGCTGATGCGCCACTCCTCCGCACTCCTGACTCCACACCGCCGCAGGAATACCCTTCCTCCTGAAGAATGCCGCAAACGTCCCTCCTCCGACTCCTCCTGTCTTAGGCTCTACATTCAGAACCTCGCGCACACTCCTCACGAGCAGCCTGCACACCTCCGCATCAGGACTCGTTACCGGCGCAGCATCCGTCCTGTCAGCCTCGACCTCAATCTTCGCACCCGTCCTCTGCGCAGCGTCGGCTCTCACCTTCTCGACCACGTCAAGCACATCATCAAGCGGCACAGAGGGAAGTACTCTGCAGTCGAACTCGAACCTCTCCCGTCCCGGCACAATGTTCACCGCAGGGACATTAGCTGCACGTCTTGTCGGCTCGAACGTCGAGAAAGGCGGATCAAACGTATCATCCTGCTGCGTGAAAGTCTTGTTGAGTGCCTCGTCGACCTCATACGCGAGCATGTTAGCGACTCTGCAGGCATTGAGTCCCTTGTGAGGGAGCGATGCGTGAACCTGCTTACCCGTAACTGTGAAAGCGAGCTTGAGCATGGCTTTCTCTGCAGTCTCGATGAAGTCTCCCGCATCATTGCCCGAATCAGGAACAACAACCAGATCATCAGGCCTGAAGATGTCCCGCTCCATCAATGGCTCGAGTCCGTAATGGCTGCCCATCTCCTCATCAGCAACGAACGCAAGCAGCACCGTGTACTCCGGCGTGATTCCGGAATCAGCAATTGCCTTCAGTGCGTAGAGTGAGGACACGAGGCATGTTCCGTTGTCGCTGACTCCGCGTCCGTATAAGCGAGTGCCTTTGACGACCGGCGAGAACGGGTCAATTGTCCACGCGCTCAGATCCCCTTCCGGCACAACGTCAATGTGTGCGAGGATGCAGAGCCTCTGTGATTTCCTACCGGGGTATTCGAGGAAGAGAGACGGCCTGTTTCCTGTGGGAGAGACTTTGTCATCAACGCGCTCTATCCTGAGTGATGAGTACTTGAGATTCATGCTCTCTATTATCAGCTTGAGCTTCTGAATCTTGGCCTCTTCTCCTGTGCCTCCGTTGTGAGGTGATATTGCAGGAATACGGCATAACTGAGTCAATGTATCAACCATCTGTGTACGCAAACTGTCAACGCTGCTTAAAAGCTGAGTGTGCAAAATGTTCACTGCCTTTCATGGAATTAGTGTATTATTATAGCCTCAAACTTTAACAGGAGGTACACGGATGAACAAGCATTCTGTTGCATTGATACTCCCGTACTATGGGAAGTTCCCTAACTATTTTCCGCTGTGGCTGAAATCCGCTGGAGCTAACCCGTCGTTCACGTTCATGATCTTCACGGATATAGACATGTCCGGCTACAACATCCCGCCGAATGTTCAGGTGCATCACATGACTTTTGAGGATATAAAGAAGATGATTTCTCCGCACTTGGACTTTGATTTTGTGTGCGACACTCCATACAAGCTGTGTGATTACCGGCCTATGTTTGGATTAATCTTTGAGGACTATTTATCAGGCTATGATTTCTGGGGCTTCTGCGACTCTGATGTAATCTTTGGGGATATGAGCAAATACATCAATGATGACATACTGGACAAATACGGCAGGATTTGCAGGCTAGGACATATTCAGATACTCCGCAATACTGATAGCGTAAATCACTTTGCGCTTCATGAGCTTCCAGGCTGGGGCATCTCTTACCGCCACATATTCAGGACAAGAGTGCATATAGCCTACGAGGAGACTATTCTTGCTGAGAATCTATTCAGTAAGTTTACGGACGGGGGGGGCTACGCAGTACGATAGCCAAGACTTCGCAGATATAGATCCCACTCACAAACACTTCATCTGCTGCAGATATATGCGTCCTGCCGAAACCGTCCCTGCATTCAGGTGGAAAGACGGAAAACTATTTGGGCTTTCACTCAACGGAGAGACAGGGCACGACAAAGAATATCTGTACGTGCACCTTCAGAAGAGACAAATGCAATTCAGGCTTGGTCTCGAAAACGAAGACAGCTTCCTTATCACCCCCAACGAATTTATCAGCGACCGAGAACTCACGCAAGAAGACCTGCATAGTTTTATGATGCCTGACCCTGTCTATGACAAGGAACGCAAACGCGGAGCAATGTACTTCCTGAAGAAGCTGCTTGGCTTCGACATGATGGGCAGATACATAAAGCTCATGCCATACGTTTATGCGATGATGGGCAAGCGTCTTCCCAGCCAATGGGAAGAGGCCGTAAACCATAAACGCATCTATAATTAACGTCGAGATGGTATATAATTAATACCATCTAAACAATCCCACACAATGGAGGCAAACAATGAGCACAGTTTATGATTACTCAATCCGCGATGCTTACGGCAAAGAAGTATCCCTCTCAGCGTTCAAGGGTAAAGTCCTCGTTATCGTCAACACGGCGACAGGCTGCGGGTTCACTCCACAGTATGAGCCGCTCGAGAAAATGTACGAGGCCTATCACGACAAGGGACTCGAGATCATCGACATTCCCTGCAACCAGTTCGGAGGCCAAGCTCCCGGCAGCGACGAGGAGATTCACGAGTTCTGCACGCTGAACTACGACACCAAGTTTGACCAGTTCAAGAAGTCCGACGTGAACGGCGCAAATGAGCTTCCTCTGTACACGTTCCTGAAGTCGCAGAAGGGATTTGCAGGCTTTGACGCGAGCAACAAGCTCACACCGATTCTTGAGGACTTACTGGGAAAAGCTGACCCTGATTACGCCAAGAAGCCCGACATCAAGTGGAATTTCACTAAGTTCATCATTGACCGCTCGGGAAACGTCGCAGCACGCTTTGAACCTACTGCAGACATGAAGGACGTAGAGGCCTTTGCTGTCTCTCTGCTCTAGGAGGCGTGAACTATGGCCGTAAAAATTATTGAGAATAATGACATTTCTGCGGTAGAGGCTGCTCCTGTTGCGCTGCTCGATGTCTGGGCGACGTGGTGCGGGCCGTGCAAGATGATAGCTCCTGTAGTTGAGGCACTCTCTGAGGAGTTCGCGGGCAAAGTGGAGTTCTTCAAGGCTGACGCTGAGGAGAACGCAATGCTGACGAAGAAGCTGCGTGTGATGAGCATTCCGAATCTCGTGCTGTTCAAGGACGGAAAAGTTGTAGATAGGCATGTAGGCTTTCAGAGTGCTGAAGAACTGCGCGAGTGGTTCACGTCTAACATCTAAGTGAAGAAGTGAAGCCCTCTCCAGAAAACGGGGAGGGTATATTTTTGTTTGGAGGAACAATAATGCGTAACACAAAAATTTTCTGCTGGCTCACAGTCTTAATCTTGAGCGTTATGCTGGCGTTTTCTGCCGGTGCAGCACCGAGAGTACAGGTTGAGAAGAACGGCACATACACCGCGAAAGAGCAGGTAGCAGCATACATCAACAGGTTCGGGCATCTTCCGGGAAACTACATCACGAAAGCAGAGGCCCGCAGGTTAGGCTGGGTAAGTTCGCAGGGGAATCTTGACAGAGTCGCTCCGGGAAAAAGCATAGGCGGAGACAGATTCGGGAATTACGAGCAGCTTTTGCCAGTTAAAAGGGGGAGGCAGTACTACGAGTGCGACATCGACTATCACGGCGGGAGACGCAACGCCAAACGGATAATCTTCTCAAACGACGGACTGATTTACTACACGGAGGATCACTACAACACGTTTGAGCTTCTTTACGGAAAGGAGAAATTGTGATGAGGGTTACTCTTGATGCACTGAGGCTTCAGAAGAAGGAAGAGGCACATAAATATCTTCGCGAAACTCTGAATTTCCCTGAGTATTACGGCGGGAATCTTGATGCACTTCATGACTGCCTGACAGAACTTGATGATGTGAGTGTTGAGTTCGTGAACGCAGAGAAAGCGGGCGGATATTTTGCCAGAGTGATGGGAGTGTTCATTGACAGCGCAGAAGAGAATCCGGGCTTGAAGGTCTTGGCCTGAGTTCAGAGAAAGAATATCCCCCTTGCTGATGAATGCGAGGGGGAATTTTTGTTAGCGGCTCAGAATTTCCTGATAGAGTGCGTAAATCTCGTCGGTGTTGCGCTCAAGTGAATAGTTCTGCTCTGCGCGTTCACGTCCCTTATTGCCCATTGCCTGAATCAATTCCGGATTAGTGATGAATCTGTGCATGAGTTCGGCGAGCTTGTCTGTGTCGTTGAGATGGCAGATATAGCCTGTCTCTCCGTCTACCACTATCTCGGGAGTTGCTCCGGTGTCAACGCCGATAACCGGCATGTAGTTTAGCATGTACTCTACTGTAACTCGTCCGAAACCCTCACAACGAGAGAGCATAAGTCCTACATCCATAGTTTTGAGGATATTATTGACATCATCTCTCCAGCCCCAGAATTTCACGTGCTCATCAAGTCCGCAGGAGGCTATTAGCTTCTGAAGCTCCAGCTTGTATTTCTCTTTGCCAGTTCCCACTATATGGAGCATAAATTTATCCGTTGAGGCTTTGAGTTTTGAGCAGGCTTTAATTGCCATAACTTGATTCTTAGCCGGACTAACCATGCCAGATATACAGAAATTCAGAATGCCGGTGTTCATGTAAGTCTTAGTATAAGGTTCTGGGATTCTGAGGCCGTCGTAAATCATTCTTGTCTTGTCAGCCTGACAGAGTTTACGTTCATTTACGAAACTGTTGTATACGGAATCTGAAATGGTGATTATCGCGTCAGCTTTTGCGTACCTTGATTTCATCCAAGAATACGAAACGTAGTAGTCAAGATGAAAATCATCAATGCCAAACTCTCGCAAGTGCCATACATGCGGGAAAGAATGACGCTCTGATATGAGGCTGCCGACGTCAGTTACAGAAGAATTAGTATGAACAATATCAAAGTTTGCATCTTTTAGGATACTGAAAACTCTTGGATAACATATTCTGTTAAGAAGGTACTTTGCGAAGCCCTTAAACTTTGAGCGAAAGTTCGTGCTGCACGTCAAATCATAGAACCTTGTGCAGAATGTTTCTATGCCGCTTTCATGGCACATCTCGAAGAAGTCTTCCCTTCCCGGAATAAGGACTGAGGGGATTACTCCGTGTCGTTCTCTCATGTCGAGCATAAGATTATAGAGAGCTAGATTTGCTCCGCCTAAGCCTCGACCGTGCGATACGTATAGTACTCTTAGTTTTTGGGAATAGTTATGGCTCTGTGCTCTGTGCTCTGTGCTCTGTGC
>JAFSUD010000091.1 GCA_017445405.1 Synergistaceae bacterium | reverse complement strand
GTTGACAGCGCGAGCAGACGGAATCTCGCATTGACCTCTTCATTGGTGCTGTACTTCACAAACAGGAACGCAGCCAAGACTCCCAAGAACGGAAGCATCGTCGCCTCAATCCATACATTAAAACCGTAAGTCAGCATTAATCAATACCCCCCCCCTGAGTAATTTTACTGGGAGGAATATACTTCGCTAACATTTCTTCTAGCTCTTTTCCGTTCACCGGTTTGCTCAGGAAGTCATCAAATCCTGCAGACAATAATTCTGCCCTCACTCCGACTAGGGCGTTCGCTGTGCACACAATCACCTTTGCCTTTGCGCCGGGAGCGTCGGGCATCTGCTTCAGCTTCGCGAGAGTCTCTTTGCCGTCCATTCTCGGCATCATGTAGTCCATCAGAATCACGTCGTAGGCGTTCTCGGCAATCTTCCTCAGGCACTCCTCGCCCGAGTCTGCGTCGTCTATCTTGACCTCGTTATCCTTCATGAGCGAGCGGAGGACTATTCTGTTCATGTCGTTATCGTCAACAATAAGTATCCGTGCGTCGGGAGCTTTGAGGACTTTGCGCTCAGTCTTTGACTTGCCGGCCTCTGCAAGCTCGTAATCCCTGAGAGTCTTTGTGCCAACTATCTTTTGAGGCAGCACTACATGGAACGTTGACCCCATGCCGTAAGTTGACGTAACCTCAACTGTCCCTCCCATTAACTCAAGGAGCCGTCCTGTGATTGCGAGCCCTAAGCCCGTGCCCTCAATGTTGTGAGTCTCCTTTGCGTCTATTCTGCTGAAGGACTTAAAGAGTTTCGGGATGTCCTCCGCATGAATGCCTATGCCCGTATCTGCTACCGTGATGTGCAGGGTGATTAGTGAAGGGTCATCGCCGCGCGTGCCTGTGAGGGTGAATTTGACGCTGCCCCGCTTGGTGTACTTCACGGCATTGTTCAGGATGTTCACCATGACCTGATGGACTCGGATTCTGTCGCCGAAGAGTTCATCGGGCAGTGATTCATCTATCTGCGAGATGTACTGCAGGCCCTTCTGCTCTGCACGGATTCGCACCATGTTGTCAACGTCGCGGAGAACCCTCGCAAGGTCATAGTTGCGGGACGCAAGCTCGAGCTGCCCCGACTCTATCTTCGAGAAGTCGAGAATGTCATTGATGATGTGAAGCAATGTGTTTCCTGCACTCTGTATATCCTGTGCGTACTGATAGATCGGCCCTGACTCATACTTCCTGAGAATCACCTCATCCATTCCCAGAATTGTCGTGAGCGGTGTCCTTATCTCGTGGGACATGTTCGCTAAAAACTCTCCCTTCGCAGCATCGGCAGCTATGGCTATCTGATTGGCCTCGTCAGCTAGCTCCTTTGCTCTGCGGAGTCGCTCAAGTGTGCGCGCGAGGTCTCTGTATGCCGGAGTCTCGAGCAGGAAGAAGAAGTAATAGACGTTCACGGAGATGATGATATAGTTCACCGGAATCGTCGGGAAGAAGTTAGCCTGCAGTGCCTGAATCGTCCAGCACACAGCAAAGTTAAGGAACAACGCCCATAACTGCCCTCTGGTGAATGCTCTGCGGAAAATGTAAAGCTCCCACCATGTCCAGGCTGACCACAGCCATATGTATCCAACCGTCAAGAATTTCCACATGCTGCCGGTGATTATGTGCGTGCCGTCAGGAGAGATGATGTAGTTTGTCCCTGTGAAGAAGCCTATTATCTGTAAGTAGAAGAATGCTCCGAGAACTATATTCTGTGCATAGAGCATATTTCTCTTGAACGGACTGTCAGGCCCGAATCCTGCAATGTAACGCATAAACATGAAGTAGACTCCGCAGGCAGCAATCTGCCACATGAGGGAGCAGACATATTGTGCCGTGAGAGAGAATCCCGAGTCCGGAGCGAGGACTATTGAGCAGATCACATCAACGATACTGCTTATTGTGGTCATGTAACAGTAGCGCAATAATCCTTTCTTCTCTGAGGACGTGCCGGAATATATGACTTGAAGATATACGCACAACGTAACGCTCAGAAAGATAACAGCAATTTCTGATTCTATGATGTAATGAGTATCCAAATTATTATTGCCCCTTCATGAAGTATATAAAGTGTTGAAGCTGTAAGTGTTGAAATCCTTGCAAGTATAGCACCTGCTAATTAATTGTGATATGATTTGCCCATGAACACACAATCCCTTAGACAATTTATTTTTATGCCTGATTCTACGGGCATGAATATTACTGCGTTATGTTTCTGTGCATTCGGAGGAATAATATCCTTCGCAATGATGATTATATGCATTCTCAGATTCGCAGGAGGCTTCTACGCTGCGGGCAGTGCCTATTTCTTGGCGGCGTTAATGTCTGCATCCGTGCTTGCGTATTCAATGAGGTGTATTCGCAGGGGAGACCTTCAGCCTCTCTCAAAAATTGCCTACCCTCTGACTGCAGGAATGTTTATCTACGGCTTCACAGCATTATTCTTCATTGACGGCGGCACATTGGGAGGAGTGCCCGTGTTCTTCATTCTGGCGGTAGCTGCTACACCGTTCTTCCTGCAGGTACGTGATGCGGTGGTCATGATATGCCTCGAGGTTGCTGCTTACGTGATGAATGCTGTCTTTGCCGGGCTGTACCCCGAGTCCGTGAATCCTGCGCTTGCCCGGCCGGTCAACATGTTTCTTCCGCTGGTGATTATTGCGGGAGCGTTGGGCTTGCTGTGCCTGCTCTACACGTATGCATACAGGCATCAGCAGGAGAGACTCGACTCGGCGATCTCCGAAGCCAAGTCCGCAAACGAGGCCAAAAGCTCATTCCTCGAGAATATGTCTCATGAGATACGTACACCCATGAACTCTATTCTGGGCATGAACGAAATGATACTGCGCGAGGAGGACAGGCCCGAGATTAAGGAGTACGCGCTCGTCGTCCAGCGGTCGGGTCGTGCACTCTTGGGGATACTCAATGACATTCTGGACTTCAGCAAGCTGCAGGACAGGAAGATGGAGATTGTCCCTGTACGCTATGACCTAAGCTCGCTGATTAATGACCTCGTGAATATTGCTGCGGAACAGGCCAAGAAGAAATCCCTGAACTTCACCGTGAACGTTGACAAGGCGATTCCTAGAATACTTGACGGCGACGAGTACCACATACGTCAGGTAATGCTGAACATCCTTAACAACGCAATCAAATACACCGAACGCGGAGGAGTTACCGTAACAATAGGCTTTGAGAAGGTAGACACCTACACGATCCTGATGAAGTTTTCAGTTACGGATACTGGCATCGGGATAAAGTCTGAGGACATGGAGAACATCTTCAAGCCCTTCGAGCATATAGACAGCGCGCGGAAGTTCAGTGCTGACGGCTCGGGACTCGGCCTCTCCATCGTGCAGAAGCTGCTGCAGCTCATGGACTCGGAACTCAGAATCGAGAGCGTGTTCCACAAAGGCTCGACGTTTGCGTTCGACATAAAGCAGAACGTAGTGAAGTGGGAGCCTATCGGGGACTATGAGCGTGCATTCATGACGGCCTCGACGCGTCAGGCGAAGAAATACACGCAGTCCTTCCAGGCACCGGACGCAAGGGTACTTGTTGTTGATGATGCTGACGTGAACCTCCTAGTGTTCGCGAACCTCCTCAAGAAGACGAAGATAAAGATTGACACGGCCTCGAGCGGAGTGGAGATGCTGCAGATGGTCAGAATGAACCACTACAACATGATATTTCTTGATCACCGTATGCCCGGCATGGACGGCATTGAGGCATTCCACAACATGAAGAAGATGACTGACGGCCTGAACTTCAACACTCCCGTAGTTGCCCTCACGGCTAATGCAGTGCTGGGAGCGAGGCAGCTCTACATTGATGAAGGCTTCAGCGACTACATCTCTAAGCCTGTGGACACTGTGAGGCTTGAACAGGTATTGCTCGAGTACCTTCCGCCCGACCTGGTCATCAAGGGAGGAGAGATGAAGGAGGAATCATCACAGCCTGAAGAATCAGTGCAGGCCTCCGGGACTCAGGAGACAGAGCCGGAGACTGCAGGGACGGAGTCAGCATCACCCTACAGGAACATTCCGGGCATAGACTACGACGCTGCAGTAACGAACTGCGGAACAGAAGAGACGTTTGTTCAGGCACTGGAGATCTTCTACAACACGTTAGACAAGAAGGCCGACGACATCGAGCGGTTCCAGCGTGAAGGCGACGTGAAGAATTACACTGTGCTTGTCCATGCTCTGAAGAGTGCTGCGCGTCTCGTGGGAGCACTTCAGCTCTCAGAGGATGCAAAGTATCTCGAGGCCTGCGGAGACAAGAACGACGTTCACGAGATAGAGGCCAGGACTCCCGCACTGCTCTCACAGTACAGAGGCTACAAGCCCGTGCTAGCTGAGGTGTTCGGGAAGAACGATGAACCGGATATGTCATTGCCGGAAATATCGCTTGATGACCTGCACGAAATGTACTCGCTGATTAAGGGCTTCGCTGCGGACTTCGACCTCGATAACATCGACAGCATGATTGCAGAGGCCAAGAACTACAGGATACCTGAATCAGAACGCGAACGTTTCGAGAAGATAAAGGATTGCGTAACTGCTGCAGACTGGTCAACACTGGAGCAGCTATTAGCATAAATTACCCTATGGGTTGGGGCGCGAAAACTATATGTGAAGGAAGGCATAAGGAAGAATGAGCAAGATATTATTCATCACAGAGAAGGTCAGCTTCATATCTGAGGGGATAATTAATCACCTGAAGGCTCAAGACTTCGAGGTGCTCACGGTCAAGCCTGACGTAACGGCGATCTCAAACTTTCTGAAGGAAGACAAGGGCGACGATGACGGAATAATTGACCCTGAGGTTGCGGCACTGCTGAGTCAGGACAGCGGAGAAGGCGGAGAAAGTGCATCAGAAGGCGAGAAGCTGAAGGACGACATCCCGAGAATATTTATCCTGTACCTGCAGGGCGAGGATAACCTGATGATTGATGTGCTCGGCTACATTAAGGACTTGGTCGAGGACAGGGGAATACGTTTCTTCGCGATAGGCACGCAGGAAGAGCTTGACGAGGTTATCGGCAAGAAGGCAGATTACGTTGCGCAGACATACACGAGGCCTGTAGACCTGCCGTCGCTGATCAAGACGATTCAGAAGGAGGGCGAGGCAGTAGACAAGCTGAAGGAGTTCAAGAGCATTCTGATAGTTGATGATGATGCTACGGCTCTGCGCTCAATGAAGAGCCTGCTGTCCACGAAGTACAAGATTCTTGTGGCGAACTCCGGCATGAACGCAATCACGATTCTTGCGAAGAACAAGGTAGATCTGATTCTGCTGGACTTTGAGATGCCGATAGTGAACGGCCCGAAGGTGCTCGAGATGATCCGTTCTGACCCCAACACCGCGAATATACCTGTGATGTTCCTGACGGCGAAAGGCGACAAGAGAAGCATTATGGAGGTGCTGAGGTTCAAGCCTGAGAAGTACCTTTTGAAGACGATGCTGCCGAAAGATATACTTGACAGCATAGACGAATTTTTCAAGACGAAACGCTAAGACGCAAACACTCCTTTCTTAGAATCAGCCCCTGACACTCACAATGCCGGGGGCTTGATTCTATGCATAGCCCAGACGCTTTAATGATGTGCTGTTTCTTCTCCAGTGAGGCAGGACTTTAGCCCACAGTTCAAGATACACAGGAAGCCCCGTGATTTCCTCGAGAGCCTTTCTCGACTCCTGGCCGATGCGCTTTATCATCTCGCCGTTACTGCCTATCACGATTTTCTTCTGCCCGTCAGTCTCCGTGATGAGCGTTGCGCGGATATAGAGCTTCTTTCTGTCAGGGTACTCTTCAGGACTCTTGTAGTCCTCTATCTCTACGGCGACACAGTGAGGGACTTCATCACGCAGGAGCATCAAGACTTTCTGCCTGATTATCTCGCCCGCCATGAACTTTTCCGTCGTGTCCATGAGAATATCGGGGTCGTAGACTGCCGGGCCTTCCGGGATTAACGGCATGAGTGAGGCTATGAGTTCACCGAGTCCCTGTCTGCGCTTGGCCGAGACTGCAATTTTTGCGGAGAAAGCATGAAGCTCATCGTAGAGTCTGAAGGCCTCTGACGGATCGGCTTTGTCGGACTTGTTGGCGGCAAGGACTGCGGGCATTGACGGAGGAATTATCCCCGCTATCTCCGAGTCCTGAGGGGAGAGTCTGCGCGTTGATGCGTCGACGAGCCAGAGGACAGCGTCCGAGTCCTCGAGTGCACCGGAAATCTGGGCGTTCAGGAAGAGTCCGAGCTTGTCGCGGGAACTTGACGACGAGTAGAGTCCCGGAGTGTCGGTGAAGATTATCTGCGCGTTATCGTCGTTGTAGATGCACCGCACAGAGTTGCGCGTAGTCTGGGGCTTAGGCGAGATGATGACTGCCTGAATGTCCAGCAGTGCGTTGATGAGTGATGACTTGCCTACGTTGGGAAGGCCTATGATTGTTACTACTCCGCACTTCATGATTAATCAGGGTCAAGCGTGAATGAATGGGGAAGTAACTTCTTCAGCTCGTAGACTCTCGCGCCGTCCTTCGAGGCCATCACTACTAACATGTTCGTGTTGAACTCCATCAAGGCCTGACGGCACGCTCCGCACGGAGGGCACGCAATAGTGAGGTAGTCGTCCTTGTCCTCATGCGAGCCGGTAACTGCGATCGCTAGGGGATTGCGTTTTCCCTGAGAGATCATGATTACCACACCTGCACGTTCTGCACAGATAGTGATTCCGTAAGAGGCATTCTCGACGTTGCAGGACTGAATCACTTCATCGTTCTCAAAGAGCAATGCAGCTCCGACGTGAAAGCGTGAGTAAGGGACATATGCTCTGTCTGCTGCTTCACGGGCTAAGTTCAGGAGGTCATCGGGCGAGATTTTCTCACTCGGCCATTTATCTTTCGCGGGCATAGCTGCTAGAGACTCCTCACCTTTTCGGCTAATCTGTCTGCGTGAAGTAATGCTTTCGCCTTCATCTGCGCGAGTTTCTCGTCGTCGTGCCTGCTCGCGTAAGAGAGTCCTCCGCTGTAGATATACCCTGCCCACTCCATGCTGCAGGCCTTCGCAAACTGTTTCAGCGGAATCAGGAAGTCATCAACAGGATAGCCCTGAATGCCTCCTGTCTGGTACATCTCCTCAGGTGCGCCGGACGTGAAGGACACGAGCAGCTTTTTGCCAACTAACGCTTTGCCCTTCGAGCCGTGAGAGAAGCCGTGCACAAAGACTTCTTCCATCCACTTATGCATAAGCGAGGGCACACCGTACCAGAAGAACGGGAACTGCATAACTATCACGTCTGCTTTGCGTAATCGTTCCTGTTCGCGCTCAACGTCAAACTTCCAGTCGGTATATTCTGAATCAAGATAGAGATATTCTGCTTCAGGCATTATCTCAGCTAGCCGCTCTAGAATTATCTTGTTAGCAAATGAATTATTCTTCAGGTCGGTGTGTCCGGAAACTACCAGCACTTTGGCCAAGTCAAACACTCCTTAATAAATTTTTGTTGTGTGAATGGGAGTTATTCTAGCACAGGCGATAAGTAAGTGTGCTAGAATCTCTACATTCCATTAACAACTTGAGGAGAATATATTATGCATGGACGTTCACTAAGATATTTGCTCGTGTTGGTGTTAATCGCACTCATAATCACCCCTTCGTATGCAGCAAAGGCCAGGAAAAAACGTGCATCTTCCCCAAAAGCTCCGGCAGCAGCTCCCGTACAGGTCAGCATCACCTCACTTCAGGGCAGGTGGACAGGAGAAGGCAGCGGGACAGGAACAGACCCCAGACAGCCAGGAGTGAGTCTCTCTCTTACAGCAGAAAACATAGTGCTCGAGATCGACAACATCAAGTTTTCTGAGACTAACGGCGAGGGAATGGCGGACGTTATCTTTATGGGGCGGATACTAGACATCAACAACAACGTCCGGCACTTGAGGAGCTGGGAATACTCTATCCCCTATGACATGAAGAAAGAGGGCGTGAGTTCGTGGAGCTTCAGCACAGAATACCTTGACGGCGAGGACAAGATTACGTTGACGCTCACGAGTCCGACGAAAGGCATTCTGCGCTGGGAGGGTGCTAACTGGGATGATGATTTCCCTGAAGAGAGAGACACATTTGACATCACGTGTTCCGTCCAGAAAAAGTAAATCCCCCCTGCCTTCACAGAGGGGGTATTGTTCTCATTAATCCTTATTCCTTCAAGGTCGGCTTGTTCTGAAGTATTGCGCTGCCGTTCTTGGCAAAGGCTATGTTCATTTCTGCAATATACTTGTCAAAGAATTGTGATAGTTCTGAATCAGTCATCTTCAAGTCGAGCTTCAGAAGTGCTCTGTTGATAATGGAGAAGAGGTTAATCTTGCTCAGGAAGCCCTCCTCAATATCCCTCACAACTTCCTGGAGTACTATTTCCGTCTTGAGTTCGACATTGCCCGCCATAAAGTACTCATCTATGTAGAAAAATGGTATCTCGTTGCCCTGCAGTCTCTGGTAATAAGCCTGTGAGCAGTTATCGTATTCGAGCATGACCAGAAAATTAATCTCAGGAGTAAGCTCAATCAACGGCCAGAAATCGCAGTCGCTGGAGATTATCACTGCTGAGTCTATAGGTCTCCCTGCAGCCTTTGCATCAGCAAGCTCGCGGTAAAACTTTATCGTCATCGCCACATCTACAGCAGATTTCTCGTCCTTCACCCTGTCAGTCAGGTAATACTCCAGCGGCAGATTCTCGTCCCGCCTCAGTGCCCGCCACTGTGATGAAGTATGCTCGTCGTCAACAAGCAGTATTTTCGCAATCTTCCCGACGTGCCCCTGAGCCTCTAACTCCTTCACAACGCCGATTACCTTGCACGGGTCGGCATTCTCGCAGTCCACAGCAATAATCACCCGTTCAGCTCTCGCAAAAAACTCGTCCGCATTCTGGACGGCAGCATCTCCTGCATCTGTTACCTTGCTCATGTCGTAGAACCTGTCCCTGTTGCGCTCGTAAAGTATCGGGAGAAATTTTGCATCATCACGCAATACGTTGCCGTCCCCTTCATCGGGATACCAATTGATATACGCCTGATATGGGAAAAGATCTCTCGCTTCGTTGTAGTATCTCGCTGCCTCCTTGTTGCCCTCGACAGTGTTACCCCTCTGAATGAAGAACAGGTTGCGGATATATGCCCACTTGACCCACTCGGGAATGAATTTCTGGCAGTTCGGGACATGAGGCAACAGGTAATTATGTACGTCAACTATGTAGTCCTCGAGTCTGCGTTTTGCCCGTACAAAGGGGATTCCGTCCTGCTCGAGGGTACGCAAAGCATCCTGAGGCACTAGGTCAGGCATGGAGTCTAAGTTCTTAACGTCTGCATTCATCTCTGTGTAGATTGCTCTGAAATTGCGCTGAAGTTTTGTGCGCAGACGGCATAAATTCCTGACTATGCGGGCTTCTTTGTCGGCGTTCATTTCATCGTAGACGCTCCGGTAAAACTGGGGATTCATGTTCTCTGTCTGATCAATTCCGAAATGCCGGTCATCTATCCCGATAAGGTATGCTACCCGCGAGACTATGTCCCGTTTTGAGCGCGGAGTCTCTGCCTGTGTTCTCTGTGTTGTAGTAGGCAGGTTCTCGGAAAAATTCTGCAGTGAAGCTCTCTTGTCATCATCAAGAAGACTCCCAATACTAAAATCACTCATGAATAATAATCACTCCTAAATATAAAGATTACAGCGGCCGACAGCTCTTAAAACCTTTTCCCAATACTTCAGCAGCATCACATATTGATACAAATGCGTTCTCGTCATGCTCCTTCAGGAATCTCTTGAGCAGTACTACCTAGCCGGGAGAAAGCAGAGTAATTAACACAGGCCTCACCTGCCCAGTGTAGCCTCCACGTCCCTCGAGACGCGTTACTCCTCTGTGCTTGTTCATGTCAATCACTCCTGCATAATAAATTACAGCGACCGCCAGCTCTTGAAACCTTTTCCCAATACTTCAGCAGCATCACATATTGATACAAATGCATTCTCGTCGTGCTCCTTCAGGAATCTCTTGAGCAGTACTACCTGGCCTGGAGAAAGAAGCGTAATAAGCACATGCCTCACCTGACCAGTGTAGCCTCCCCGTCCCTCGAGACGAGTTACTCCTCTGTGCTTGTTCATGTCAATCACTCCTGCATAATAAATTACAGCGACCGCCAGCTCTTGAACCCCTTTCCCAATACTTCAGACGCATCACATATTGATACAAATGCGTTCTCGTCGTGCTCCTTCAGGAATCTCTTAAGCAGCACTACTTGGCCGGGAGAAAGCAGAGTAATTAACACAGGCCTCACCTGCCCAGTGTAGCCTCCACGTCCCTCGAGACGAGTTACTCCTCTTCCGTGCTCGTTGATGAAATGGCTCACCTCGTCGGGAATGTTCGTGATGATGAATGCCTGCTTCCTCCGGTCAAAGCTGTGGTTCACGTTGTCGACAGTGATGCTGTTGACGTAGAGGCCTACAGCTCCGTACACGACTGCCTCGAGTCCGACTACGCCTATTGAGAAGCCGAGCAGCACGAAATTAATCGCCATCGAGACTCTCCCGAACTCGATCCCGTAACGTTTCCTGAGAGTTACTCCGATGATGTCAGTCCCTCCGCTCGAGCCTCCTACCCTGAGCATGAGGCCGAGAGAGAAGCCCTTAATCAGGCCGGTGATGACGGTAGCCATGAACTTATCATCAGGCAGCGGAAGGGGATAGCGTGCGAAGACGGAGAGCATAGCTGAGAAGGTGAAGACTGCTGTTAATGTGAGGCCGAGAAAATGAAGGTTGAGGTCTTTGCGTGCCCATATGACAAGAAGAATATTGCCGATCAGGATTACCCAGCTCGGGGAAATTCCGAACACGTAATTAGTGAGCACAGCAATTCCGGAGACTCCCAAGTCCGGAAAATGGTAATGAAGCGTGAAGTAATTGACAGCGAAGGCCTGAAGTGAACTTGCGATAATCATTACAGCAACAGCCTTCCACTCTGTGCTTATGAGGGCGAAGGCGAGCGTGAAAAACCTGCGGATAATATTCTTCATGGGTGCGTTGATTCCTCCTTGCGAGAAAGTTTGGGAATGGGATAAATATTAGCACAGATAAGGCGGCATTAGTTTACATATTGTAGAATGTAGCATATCCTGAAAATTGAGGTGCGATCTTAATGGGACATATCAAAGATTTTAAGGAAGATATTAACGAGCTGACAGAAGAATACGTTGCTCTCGAGAAGAAATACGGCAGACGCTGCGTATTTGCATTTATCTTGGGAGCAGTTATAGGAGGAGTGATAGGGTGCGGTATATGGTGGCTGTTCATCAAGAATGATTACACGGTTTCGTCTCTCATGGCAAAAAATGATGGCCTCGTCCGAGAGAATAATTACCTCAAGGCAGAACTTGCCCGGCGGGACACAACTATAGCCCGTCTTAGGGAAACAGAGATAACGCAGCCTGCAGCTTCAGGCAATGAAGAGTTTGCAGCTTACCGTGAGAGTGCGGACAAGATAATTGCTTCTCTTCGCAAAGAGTTAGAGAGTGCAGACAAGACGATAACGGACATGCGGGCACTTATCAGCAATCAGCAGAACGGTAACGATGAAGAGAGACTGAGACAGCTTCAGAAGATGAACTCTATTCTTGAGGGTATGAAGTGAGCAGGAAGATTCAGAGTCTCCCTGCTTTATTCTGTGCGGTTACATTAACGACGCTTCGGAGCTGTATAGTAGGGCGGACGTATGGTCATTCCGCTTTGCTTGAGAATGATGAACGCTTCGCCGGATTTAAATGTTTTGCCGCCGTAATTGTCCTTGTTAGCGTTGCCGTTGAGCTTTGAGCCTTCAATGTTGCTTGGGTCTATCTTGGCAACATATCCGCTTCGTGAATCTACGTTGACTACCCAGTCTCCGCGTGATGATACCGGCATAACAACCTGCGTTTTAGCGTAAATGTTCTCTATCTTGAAATATGTATCCTGTCCTGTTTTGCCGAAAGGTGCTTCGAGTTCTTCAGTTTCCCCATCTTTAAATTCTACGGTCAGCTTCACACAGGAATCCCCAGGAGTGTAGGAGAAGGCTGTGATTCGGCAGATTGCTTGAGGATTCCAGCCTCCAGAAGGCGAAGAGTCCGGCTGTTCAGGAGCAGGAGTGCCGGAGTTTCCTTGAAGCTGCGCTCTGAGTGTCTGGAGCTGAGTCTGCAGGTCATGTATTCTCTTTTCCTGAGCAGCTAACTTCTTGTTCTGTTCAGCTATCTGGGACTTAAGGCTCTTTATCTGGCTGTCCTTAGCTTTTCCGCTGGCCTGCGCTGACTGAAGGGCTTTGTTCTTATTGGCTAGCTGCCGCTTTATGGCATCGTAGCTTTTCTGGGCTTTCTCAATGTTCTTGTTGAGCTTGTCCATTTCTTCCCTGACTTCGTTATCGCTGCTGGATTGAGCCTTTACAGGAAGAACATAGAGTGATGATATTGCTGCGACAGACAGCACGAGGAGAAAAACGATAGATTTCTTGAGAGTTGTCATGACTTAAGCCTCCTATTAAGAAATTTTTGCAATTATATCACGCTATAATATTCATCATTCACAGCAATAACAAACATTAAGAAGAGATGAAAGCGTATTGGTAAAGGATGTACGGGACTAACCGACGGAGCGTTGCACCAGCACCATGCAAAGGCTGTGAATGTTCGTTAAAGCTGCATGTAATAACAAGTCAAGGAGGCAAAAACAAGCAAGTGATAAAGGGTTTACGGGACTAACGCCGGAGCGTTGCACCAGCACCATGCAAAAGCTGTGAGGCTTCGTTAAAGCTGCATGCATAAAACAACTTAAGGAGGCAGAAACAAGCAAGTGATAAAGGGTTTACGGGACTATCAGGCGAAAGCGATTCGTGATGTATATAAATGGCTGGCACAGAACAAGGGCAATCCGTGCATTGTTGCGCCGACGGGCTCGGGTAAAGCATGGATATGTGCCGGGATATGCGAGGACTTCCTCAGCAAGCACCCTCACATCAAGATTCTAGTGCTCTCACACGTGAAGGAGCTGCTCGTTCAGGACGCGGAGAAAATCACTCAGGTGTGGCCGAGTGCACCGGTCGGACTCTACAGCGCAGGACTCGGGAGCAAGGACATCAACACCATCACCGTAGCGGGCATCCAGTCGATCTGGAAGAAGGGCAAGGAGTTAGGCAGAATTCACCTCGTCATCGTTGATGAAGCTCACCTAATCTCCAACACTGAATCTGGAATGTACAGGACTCTTCTCGCAGACCTTCAGGAGGCTTACTCGGGAATGCGTGTAATCGGTCTCACAGCGACACCCTACAGGCTCGGACAGGGAATGCTCACGGAAGGCGACGAAGCAATATTCACGGCACTTCTCGAGGCAGCGAGCATTGAGGAACTCATCCAGCGGGGATATTTGGCCAAGCTCACATCAACATTCACAGATATGAAGCTCGACGTTGAGGGAGTGCGGAAAGTTCAGGGAGATTACGAGAAACAGGAACTCGAGGCTCGGGTCAACAACCTCGATAACAACACGCGCATAGTTGAGGAGACCATCAGGCGGGCAGGAAACAGGAAGGCATGGTTAATCTTCTGCGTGAGCGTCTCACATGCTGAGGCGATGAGGGACGAGTTCATTGCACACGGAATTAACGCAGCGACAATCACCGGCAAGACCTCCAGCGCGGAACGTGAGCGCATATTCACAGAGTACAAGGCCGGAAAGATTCGGGCACTAACCAACGTCGGAGTCGCAACTACGGGCTTCGATTACCCCGACATTGACGTTATCGTGATGGCGAGACCGACACTCTCTCCCGGACTCTACATGCAGATGAGCGGAAGAGGAATGCGCGTGAAGAGTCCCGGACACTACAAAGACTGCTTAGTTCTTGACTTTGCGGGCAACATTGAGAGGCACGGAGCGATCACAAAGATTATTCCTCCACGCCGTACAGTGAAGCGCGGAAAGAATGAGAGGCCGGAGAACTTCGGCGAGATGTTCAAGGAGTGCCCGCAGTGCCACAAGGTCATCATGAAGCGGGCGAGGATATGTGCGCATTGCGGGTATCAGTTCAGCGAGCTTTCGGAACTCAACACGACTCAGGACATCATGGGGAGTGCAGACATTCAGCAGACGGCAGAGACACCTCCGGAGCAGTCAGGCATCATGAGAATGAAGGTGCATAAATGGTTCTGGAAAGTGTGTTACTCAAAGAAGGACAGTATCGCAATGCTGAGGGTTGATTTTTACGGCGAGGACTTGATGCAGGGTCCTAAACAGTTATTCCTGAAACTGTTACATGCTGAACCCGACCACACGAAAGCCTACCGTAACCTGAAGAGCTTATTGCAGGGAGTGATGATTCCTCCCGCGAATGAGATATACGGAGCGCGTGTACTCTATCGTCTGGCGGAGACAATCAACGCAAACTATAACCCTCCGTCATGGATAGAGTACAGGCAGTCTGGGAAATACACTTACATCACAAACTGGGGCTGGGATGAGTAAGTGCGTATATGAAGTACGTAACAGCAAGGAGGTCGGCACTACCGCTCGGGCTGATGTTGCGGGAGATGAACTCGGAGTCGAGAGCAGAGAGCTTCCCGAGAGTCAGGCCTTCAGCAATGAGATTCTCTGCAGTCTTCATGACTTCCTCCGCAGTGTCCAGATCGCGGCGCGAGATAATGTTAGTGTCGTAGTTCACGGCCATGATGTGAATCAGCGTGAAGGCGAGTGCGTCGTTAATGCTCATGCCGTCAGCAAGGTACTTAGTGAGAGCCGGGAGTCCTGCATTGCGCACAGAAGGATATCCGGCTCTTGCCTCTCCCCTAGCACCTGCAATCCCGCACGCTACCCATATACGTTCGCCTTTGGTGCGGAGTTCGGGCGGTTTTGCTTTGGCGTGCACAAAATCATGCTCGATGACTCCATCACAGAATGCTGCAGCGTGATTCAGAATGTTCTCTGCCTCGAGCGGTTCGCCGTGCGCCAGGAGGAAGCCCGCACATCCGCTCAGAATGCCCAGCGAGAAAATTTCTCCCTTGTGAGTGTTGATGCCGCCGGTTGCCTTGAGCATAGCTTCTTCTGTGTCAAGACCGATGCCGCGAAGGTCTGACAATATGCCGCGCGGAAAAAGGAAAAGGCCTGCAGCATCTGCACATCTCTCAAAGCATGACCTCAGAGCTGCAGCACTCTTCATGAACGTGAAGAAGTCCATATCAGAGTGAGAGCCGGAGTTGTTTCTGTCTACCAGACCCGGCTTTGGGGTAACTGACACTTCAACGAGCACTGCCTCAAGTGCCAGATCCCCAATGCGCCTATTCGTCATCGTCGTCTTCATATTCTTCATCTTCATCATCACTTAGCGCGTCCCTGCCTCTGATTCTGTCCCACCAAAGCCACAGCCTCCACACCACTTTGTAGCCTGCAGGTATCGAGATCATCGCGAGCATTCCTCCGGCTATCAGCCCTCCTATCGCAACTACAGCTATCGGCCTCTTCATCTCCGAGCCTCTCCCTGTCGACAGCAGCGGCACAAGAGACACAACCGACGTAACTACCGCCATCAGCAGCGACTTGAACCTCACATGACATGCTTCCTCGACAGCCTCGAAGGGGTGCGTTCCCTTCAGCCTCAAAACTTCAGCGTAATCTATAACTACTATTGCGTTGTTGACGACCATTCCGACAAGCATAATCATTCCGATTAACGCAAAGATTGAGATGTTGACTCCTGAGATGAGCATTGCAGGAACTACTCCTATTGCTGCCATCGGGACAGTTGCGAGAATAATCACGCTGTAAATCCACGACTCCAGAATTGACGCAACAACAAGGTACGTTACTACTATTGCGATAATCAGCGTGCGAATAAGCTCGATGAAGTTCTCGGCCATGTCCTCCTGTTCGCCTCCGAAATTCACGCTCACTCCTTCAGGAAGGCTCATCGCGTTGACGACCTCGCGCATTCTTGCGTTGCCCTCTCCTGATGTGATGTACCTCACCCGGCCCGTAACTACAACTGCCCTTTCGCGTTCTACCCTGCGAATCTCCGTCGGAGCATCTCCCCACGAAATGTCCGCCATCTCGTCAAGCGGAACGAGTCCGTAGCCCGTCATGATGGGCAGCTCGTGAGCCTGGAAAATATCGCTTGCCTTCTCTCTGGATATCCTCGCCTTGATGTCGTACTCATAGCCTCCCTGCCTGAACTTCCCTGCGTCCCGTCCGATGAGATACCCTCTTACTATACCGGCCAAGTCCGAGATGTTCAGTCCTAACGGTGCGAGCCTCCAGCGAATCGGTGAGACTTCAAGCTCAGGTTTGCCCATCTCCATCTCGATCGTCAGGTCTCGGATTCCGGGAATTACTCTGCCTCTTGCGCGTATCTCTTCTGCAACCGTGTAAAGCTGGTTCAAGTCCTGCCCCTTAACCTGAATCTCTATGGGGTTGCCGAAGCCTGAACGTGTAGCAGCAATCGACACATCAACACCGGGAAGCTGACTCAGCCACGGACGAATCTTGTCTGCTAATGCTTCTGTTGACGGCCTGTCCGGGTCATCGTTCATGTACAGAGCTACCTGCGCCTCACTGATGGAGTTAGAGCGCATCGAGCTGGCGACTGTAGATACTACGTTGCGGATGTATTTCTTCTCGGGCAGAGTGTTAATGTAGTCCTCTACCTTGTACACTAAATCCGCCGTCTTGTGAATCGACGCGTTGTTGTCAAGCGTAAGAGTTATCCTGACTGTTCCGTCATCCATTGAGGGCGTGAACTGAGTACCTATGAACCCGCCGAGCTTGAGCGAGCCGTAAGTTGCAAGTACCGTGAATAGTATTGTGGTCATTGGGAATCTCATAGCGACGTGAAGAATGATGAAGAACAGATCCCTGAAGCCGTCAAATATCCAGTTCCACCAGCCGGTTAATATCTTCCCAATTAATGGAAGCTCCGCAGAGTCTCCCTTCTGCTTCTTGATGCGTGCTGCCAGACACGGAGTAACCGCCATTGTTACCCACAGCGAGAAGGCAGTTGCGTAGACTATCGTAACCGCGTAGGGCTTGAGGAACTGTCCCGCTATCGTGCTCATCAGTGCGACGGGCATGAACACTCCCAAGTTCGTAAGCACTCCGGCCAATACTGACATAGAGATTTCCACTGTGCCCTCTTCCGCTGCCTCGAAAGGCTCGTACCCCATGTCTCGGAATCTGTATATGTTCTGAATGATTAAGATTGCGTTCATGACGAGCGTACCCATTGAGAGCGCGAGTCCGAGAGTGCTCATGAGGTTTAACGTGTAGCCGTGAATCTGAAGGGGCACGAACGTCGCAGCAAACGCAACCGGCATTGAGAACGCCACTATGAACGTAGCCGAGAATCTGCCCAAGAAGAGATAGATCACTAACGCCGTCAGAGCTATACCTATTGCAGTATCGCGGATGATGTTCTTGACTGCTGACTCAACAAATCCCGTGTCGTCGTAAGTGTACTCATACGTGAAATCCGGGTAATCCTTCATTGTGCGAGTCATGAGACGCTTTATCTGTCTTCCTGCTTCAACAACGTCAGCGTTAGATCTCGGGCTGATGCGTAACTGCACGACAGGGTGTCCGTCTGCACGTGCCATACTGCGCTGGTCTTCCTCGCCGTCAACAACTTCACCGAGCATTGAGAGTCTCACGGGCTGGCCGTTCGGTGTCGGAATCAGGATGTCCTCGAGCTGCTCTACCTCGTTGAACTCTCCCATGAGCCTTAACGAGACTTCATCCTGCCTCTGCGTGATATATCCCGACGGAGTGGTCTGGTTGTTTGCGGCCACGACAGCGCACACCTGCATGTAGTTGATGCCGTAATCGCTAAGTGCTGCAGGGTCAAGGTTGATGTGAATCTCCCTGTCCCGTCCTCCGGTTACGTCAACTCGTCCGACTCCCTCGACTCTCGCAACGACGGGCTGAATCCTGTCCTCAATCATCTTCTTTGCAGTCTTCTCCGGCATGTCTGACGTGAACGAGATTATCAGGAATGGCTGTGCGCTGATGTCGAACTTGCTAGCGACTGGTTCGTCCGCATCATCAGGAAGGTCTGGAATTTTGGCCTTGACCTTGTTGTTCACGTCAACGAGTGCGAGGTCGGGGTTAGTTCCTGACTCCATTTCTACGGCAACCATTGATATACCTTCAAGAGAGTATGTCGTTATGGAGTTCAGGTTCTCGAGGTCAGCTAATGCGTCCTCTAATGGTTTGCTGATGAGCTGCTCTATCTCGTTCGGGCCTGCTCCGGTGTAGACTGTCCGGACGAGCACGAAGGGAAGCTCAACGTCAGGGTAAAGGGTAACGCCGAGCGTGAAGTAGCTGCTGATGCCGAGCAGTATCCAGATAACAACAGAACACCCGGTAAAGACCGGGTGCGTAATGCAGAACTTTATGAATCCTCTCATGAATGATTAACCCTCGTCTGAATTATCCGCTGTGCTTCTCCCGGCAAGTGATTTACTCCTCGTTATCTCTGCTCCGTCATAGAGCACTCTGTTTCCGCTGGTGATGAGCTTGTCGCCGGGCTTGAGGCCGGAGGTTACTACGACTTTGCCGTCGCGTCCTTCGCCGGTGGTGATTGCGGTGAGCCTGGCTTTGCTGCCGTCTGCAATGTAGACCGACTGCGTGTTGCCGCGATAAATCACGACGTTTGAGGGAATGACGACGACGTTCTGCTGGCTGCTGACCATGAAGCGTCCCTCTAAGTACGTGCCGGGAAGTATGCCCGAGTTCTCGGGGAGTCCGACAACGACAGGATAGAGTCCCGAGCCTGACTGTGCCTCCGGGCTGATGCGCTTGACCCATCCGGTGTGTGTCTGGCCGTCAACACGAAGTTCTGCTGATGCTCCGGCCTTTATCTTCATGATGTCCTTCTTTGAGACCATGAGTTCAGCCTCCATAGTCTTGGGGTCGACGATTGAGAGCAGGACTTTTCCGGCTTCGGCGATCTCTCCGGGTTCTACATTGCGTGCGGCGACTATACCGTTGATGCTGGCCTTGAGGCTTGTGCGCTGTAATGATGACTGCGTAGACTTCAGGGCTGCTTCTGCTGTCTTCATGCGTGAATATGCTGCGTCAACTTCAGATTTTGAGATGCCGCCTTTTGCGTTGAGCTGCTTTAACCTGTTGTAATTCAGGACTGCCTCATCGTATGCTGTCTTGCCGGATTGTACCTGTGCTCCTCTTGCCGCTACCTGCAGCGTGATTAATGTCTGGCCTGCTCTTACGGGGCTTCCTACGTCGACATTAACGCTCCTGACTATTTCGCGCTCATAGGTCGTGATGTTCTGTGTGTGAGCACTCTTTGCCTGGCCGTAATAGCTCCTCCATGTCTGCCAGTCTGTCGTCTTTACGGTCTCTGTCTCGACCGGATAAACTGTAACTGTTTCTGTCTCTAATGAACGTAAATTTGATTCTGCCTGTGCTAACTTTGCTCTGACCTGCGTGCTTACCATGAAGCCTACTCCTACTAATGCCAATACCCATAACAATATACGTATGCGTTTGAAGAACTTGATCATTAACCTGACCGCCTCCATTATGAATTTATGTGTGTGTTTTGTGAAACCGCATTATAACATAGTGATTAATAGCATGATTACATGAAGATAATGTGAAGCGTGAAGGTGAGAAAAATTTTTCTGGTATAATCTAGCGAGTTCCGGCCGTAGTGGAACAGGATGACCCCGGAGACATTGCCGGGGGTGTCATAAGGGTAGAACTTCCCCCCGGCTAGATTGGGGGCGAGAGTTATGAAGGAATGGATAAAGCTGTTGATTAAACTTATCGACTCCCTAACAAACCTCATAAACTCGATAAAGAAGTAACGCGCTTGTAACCATTTGTAATTTGGTGTTTCTTCGGTTATAGGTGCTCACCCTTAGCCGATAGCCAAATTTTGCTTCTGTCCGCGTCATCCCGGACACCTCTATTATATCATTCACACCGCTTCACGGATTACGTCCCCTCTGCAGGTTACTATCTCGTAGCCGATAGCCTTCATCCTGCTATTCAAGCATTCACGGCACTGCGCACTCTCTTCTCCCGTGCAGATCTTGTTGTCGTAGAGTTCGTACTTCTTCCTCACGTTCACAGGCGACAAGTTCGGCATCACTACGTTAGCTCCCGACATTATGCCTTTCTCGCGTCCCATCGGGTCAATCGTCCCGAGCGCAGTAGTCGCAGGAAGAAGCACGGAAGGATGAATCAATCTGATTATTGACAGCAGATAACACGTCAGCTCCAGAGTCCCGGCGGGGTAATCCTTGAACGGAGTATCTTTGTGAGGAATAAACGGCCCTATACCGCACATCTCAGGCCTGAACGTTTCAATAAACTTCAAGTCCTGCGCTATATGCTTTGCTGTCTGGAACGGCGAGCCGACCATGAATCCGCATCCCACTGCATAGCCAAGCTCCCGGAGTTCATGCAGGCAGTTCATCCGGTGAGCGTAGGACATTTCCCGAGGGTGAAGCTGTGTGTAGTGAGTCTCGTCCGCTGTCTCGTGCCTCAGCAAATACCTGTCAGCTCCGCACTCCCGCAGGTACGCATAGCTCTCACGCGACCGCTCGCCCATCGAGAGAGTAACTGCGCAGTCAGGATGACGGGACTTTATCTCACGCACAACACTTCCCAGCACATCATCGTTGAAGTACGAGTCCTCGCCTCCCTGAAGCACAAATGTTCTGAAGCCCAGAGTATAGCCCTCGTCAGCGCAAGAGAGTATCTCTTCGGGAGTCAGCCTGTAGCGTTCACAGTTAGGGTTGCTCCGGCGGATTCCACAGTAGAGGCAGTCGTTACGGCAGATGTTCGAGACCTCAATTAGCCCTCTGACGTAGACAGTTCGGCCGTAGATCCGGACGCGTTCCCTGACGGCCAAGTTACGGAGCAGTTTTGCGGAAGCCTCACTGCGATTAACAATAAGAGCCTCATACTCGTCAAGGCTCAGTGAATGCGTATCAGCTAACTTATGAATTAGAGGGGCAACGTCCATCAATACTACTTCGAAAATGCTGCCTTCACGCTTACTCCCTCAAGGTTGCCGATTCTTCCTGACAGCGCAGAAATTACGTCCTGCGGTGCATCAAGGGCTATGCTTATCAGGTTAATATGCTTCGGCTTGTAGGGAAGCCCCATCCTCCCGATTATGTAGTCCCGGTACTCGTGAAGTATGGCGTTCAGGCTCTCGATCGAGCTGGTGTCTTCTACTATTATGCTCATTACTGCTACTCGTGTTTCCATAGTGATTCCTCCTATTTGTTATCTGGGTAAAGCCGTGCTGATATTGCGTCTGGAACTTCGAAATGCTGGTAGTCCTTCACAGTCTTCCAGTTGCCTCCCCATTCAAAGCCGTGTTCCGTGAAGAGCTTGTAGCATAAGTCCTCAGTGTCTATCTTGTACGGAAATTCCTTGCTCCTGTCCGTGTACTCTCCTGCTGTAGCCGGTTCAAGAATCTTTTTGCCGCTGACTTCCTTCACGTAGGGATTGTACAGCGTGTTGATGTCTACTGCGAGGCCGAGACCATGTTTCGAGATCTTCGTTGTGTGCGAGATGAAGCGGAAGTTGAAGCATGATGAATTGTTGTCGCGCATTGAGAGTTCATCGTTAGCATCATACTCATCAACAAGCCTTATCTTCTCTATAGGATAGCCAGCCTCATAGAGCTTCATGAATATGTCCAGAAGGTCAAACGCTATGTAGGCATTGCAGATTATTTCTCCCTCGTGAGTGTTGCCCTCTAAGTCCTTGTGAAGTACATGAAGATACCTCAAGTCCCCGCGAGGAAGCGTGCAGTCATCCTTGAATGATTTACCCTGAATACGGGAAAATATCTCATCAGTTATCTTCGTCATGTAGAAACCTTCATTGTCCTGCGCATACACACAGCTTGCTGCAAGACATATCATCAGCGCAATTATTACTGTCTTCATTGTGAATCCCTTTCTTGTGAGATAGCTACGCATTCTAAATCACGTGAATCAAAATGTAAAGTTGTCTGCTTACTGCTAAAATATGCATGTTCATAAAATTTTACACAGAGGTGATATTCACATGATAGGCCTTAACAGTTATGACGCTCTCGGCAAAAGCGGACTCGCAATGATGCAGAACGGCCTCAACACCGCCAACGCAGCAGGTGCACAGGTTCTAGAAAGCGGCGGCAATCCTATGGACATTGCAGAAGCCTCAATGGGCATTAGCCAGGCAAAAGTGGAAATGGCTATGGGTGCGTGGCTCGTCAAGCAGCAGAACGAACTGATGGAGACTTCCCTCCAGATATTCGGCATCGGCGGCAAGTTCTCGGGACTCGCATAACACATCAACACACAGCCTGCCTCTCAAACATTGGGGCGGGCTATAACTTTACGCAAAAGTGGGCTTAGTAACAGCTAATGAAGTTCTCTAAGTTCTCAAAAATTTTACAAGTCCAAGAAAGGAGGTAAGCCGTTACAGAGATTTTTTCAGTATTTCGGCTGTGATATTCAGCGTTAATGTCGGGTAAAATTCCTGCAACTTCTGAAGCGAGAACCAAGCGGGAAGCAAATAATACCCGTACGTTAGCGGGGAATTGAAGCCTCTGGAGCGTTATATCAAACGTGAGTAGCAAGTAACAGCAGCGAAAACGGACGCGTTGAATGAGGAAGGGAGCAGAGAAGCTGTCGGCTTTTTATAAGTCTTCTGTAACGGCGCACCATTGCAGATCCATAATGACAAACTTTCACTCATTAATGGCAGAATACACACTCAGACATCAACAGCTTCAAACATTACTATAGAGCACGGTCGGATTGTCTCTGTTGATGCCGAACAAATAGCTGACGGAAAAGTGATAGACCTTCACGGAAGGACTGTCCTGCCCGGCTTCTGTGATACATGCTTTGACTTCTTGGGCTGGGCAGAAAATCAGGAACGCTTCAACCTCAGCAGCATATCTTCACCAAAGAACTTGGCCGGTGCATTAGCCTCATACTCTCAGGCTAACCCTGAACCGCTCAGAGGATGGTACATTGCTTACGGTCTGCCAGCGTCATTCATCGTCACTCACGACGACTTAGACGCAGTTATTCCGTCAAGGCCGTGTGCAGTCATCGATGCGGGATTCACTCATGCCGTCCTGAACACTCCCGCAATGACCGAGTTCAACATGCCGCAGGATAACGTCGAGCTTGACGAGTTCACAAAGCACCTTCCTGCACTGAGCCGGGAGGACATCATCTATCTTGTGAAGACTTACGCGCCGAAGATTAACGCACTGGGAATCACTGAAGTGTGGTCGGACTTCTACGAACATTCCGGAGAAGTGTGGGACATATTCTCGTCAGATGCATATGATTTACTGAGCTTCCGGCTTCGCTGCAACTTCGGCTTTGACGACGTTATCAGCATGAATGAATTTCTCGCGTCGGGACTCAGGACGGGAGACGGCCTCCCATTCTGCAGAGTCGGGGGCTTTCTCGTTGATGAGTATCTGAAACAAGAAGAGCAGAAGAACATGATAACGAGTGCGCATTTGTCTGGCTGTCAGGTAATCGGCAACAACACGCAGTATTGCCTTAACGCGCTGGAACGGGTCATCAAGAGATTCCGGAAGATGCCTAGACACCTCGTCAGGAGCGGAGAGTTCGGCAGCAAGTTACTAGACAGAATGAGGATACTCGGACTCGGAGGAGTCGCTCTGCCGCAGACCGGAGAGTCGTCGCTTCACGAGGCATTCATGAACGGACTCGTCATCTCTGCAGGATCGGGAGGTTCTCTCGTCCCGCCGATGAAGAATATATGCTCACTCATTACCGGAGGCCTGAGCGTTGCGGAGGCGTTGAGCGTCTGCACATGGTCAGCGTCATGGAACGGAAGCAGCGAGCAGAGAAGGGGCGAGCTATCACTCGGCAACGATGCGGATCTCGTGGTGCTCGAGCAGGATCCTTACTTGGTGAAGCCGGAAGAGACAGGCGGAATTGACGTAACGATGACTATATGCGCAGGTAAGATAGTCTATGATTCAGGAACACTATAAATTTTGGGGAGGACATTAGCAATCATGTCAAAACGAGGAGCAGGAATATTACTGCCGGTTACATCACTTCCTTCACAATACGGCATAGGAGATTTCGGGCCTGAAGCGTTGAAGTTCGCAAAGTTTCTTCATGACGCAGGGCAGAAAATGTGGCAGGTCTTGCCGATGACAACTATAGACTCAGGCTGCGGGAACTCTCCCTACAGTCCGACGAGTGCATTTGCGGGAAATTATCTGCTTGTGAGTCCTGAGCTACTTGTTGAGGACGGCCTGCTCACTCCTGAGGAACTGAAGAAGTTTGCGGCCAAGTATGATTTCTCGGCCAAGCCTGAACGTGTGGATTACGAGTCGGCGAGAGCGTTCAAGACGGAGATACTCAAGGCGGCCTATAAGCACAGTGCAAAGAAGTGCGCGAAAGAACTGCGGGAGTTCGTGAAGTCTACGGAGTGGCTCGAGGACTTCGCACTGTTCAGCGTCATCAAGCACTCTCAAGGCGGCAGTGCGTGGTATGACTGGCCCGACGACCTCAAGCACCGAGATGCTAAGGCACTTGCTGAGTTCAAGGCAGAGTACGCAGAAGAAATAGCGTTGCAGGAGTTCTACCAGTATGTATTTTTCCGGCAGGTCAAGAATCTGCGTGAGGAGCTTAATGCGCTTGATGTTGAGCTTGTGGGAGATATGCCCCTGTACGTTACGATGGACTGCGCGGACGTGTGGCAGAATCCCGGACTCTTCGACCTCGACGACGAACTCAGCCCCGTAACAGTTGCAGGAGTCCCGCCCGACTACTTCAGCGCAACAGGCCAGCTCTGGGGCAATCCGTGCTACAAGTGGGAGGCTCACGAGAAACAGGGCTTTGACTGGTGGATCCGCAGGCTCAAAAATTTGCTCTCCATGTTCGACAAGGTACGCATTGATCATTTCAGGGGGCTTGTAGCTTATTGGGCAGTGCCTAACGGTGAGGAGACCGCGAAAAACGGCGAGTGGGTAGATGTTCCTTACAAGAAGTTCTTTGCTGCACTAAAGGAGAATTTCCCCGAGATGCCTTTCTGGGCTGAGAACTTGGGAATCATTACTCCTGATGTTGAAGCTGTGAGGCGCGAGTACTCTTTGCCGGGAATGCTCGTGCTGCATTTTGCGTGGGGCAACCCTGCAGATAACCCTTACGCTCCGCACAACCATACGCGTAACAGCGTCGTCTACACCGGGACTCATGACAACAACACTTCGCGGGGCTGGTTCGAGAATGACGCGACAGGCGAAGAGGTCAAGAACTTCTCATCCTACATTGGCCGTGATGTGATGGACGGGTATATCTTCACGTCAGAAGTTACGAGGCTGGCGGTGAGTTCCGTAGCTGACACCGCAATAATCCCCATGCAGGACTATTTGCGCCTCAATGCAGACGCGAGAATTAATGTGCCGTCGACTGCTTCAGGAAATTGGGCATGGAGAATGAAGAGTGATGCTATTGCTGACGGATTAGCTGACAGAATCAGGGCAGCATGTACGCTTTACGGCAGAGCAAAGCCTGAAGAGTAGTGTGCAGAGAAGAAAAGCCCGCCCGGATTATCGAGCGGGTTTTGTTGTGCGCTATGACAGGAGAAAGCGAGGCTGAGGTTTGGAGAGCATCTTACGCGCAATATCTAACGTGTTCTGCCATTCATCAAGCACTAAATATTCTTCTATTGTGTGCTCATAGTAGTAGCCGACGCTCAAATTCGCACCGCATACATAGCCGCATAAATATTTTATGTCTGTTGATGAGCGTTTGTCTGCCTCAGTGAAGCCGGTGTTTTCCTCAATGTACCTCTTGAACTCCTCGCTCACAGGAATATCGTAGACCTTGTAGTCTTTCGCGTGCCTCCTGTCGAACTCCAGAATGTAGCTGTGTGCGTTAAGCTCGTCATAGAGGGCCGGGTTGAAGTCCCGGATAGTTCTTACTCCCTCACAGCCGATCTCCTCATCGTTCGTGATTAGCAGCGAGTGCCCCGAATCTTTGAGCTGCCAGAGAATTGCGCACCCTGCACGGTCATCTGCTCCGATACCTTCATCAGGCTCGAGGCTTCTGTATATGCCGTCCTCGAACTTCATGCGGTGAGGCCCTCTGATTCCGAACACTGTATCAGCGTGGGCAGTCAATAACACTCTGTCCTTCCTTGTGCCGGGAACGTAGACGCAGTAGTTGTAGCCGACATGCTCGTAACTCCTTGCTTTTGGCAGCGTCATAAACTTATCGAACACCTCGTAAGCGTTTGACATGTTCAGGCTCAGGAACTCCTCTAATATTTTCTGGTCGTCTGTCATAATTATTCCTCCTTAAGTTTTGTGTAGTCTGCTCCTTCACGAAGCAGTGCCTCTACTACCCTGCAATGCATTTTGTCAGCAGCTATAGTGATTGCAGAGAGTCCTTCCTCCGTCTCTGCGTTGATGTCTGCTCCGAGTGCGCGAAGAGTCCTCACAGCTTCAGGGCTTCCTGCGTGCATGAGTGGAGTCATCCCGAAATCGTTTCTGTGCTCAATGTCAGCCCCTGACTCGACGAGCAGCCTCATCACCTCACACAACCCCTTCATGCTGACCGCACGAGTCGATGCCGCAAGAGATAACGCGTCATTCCCTAAGTTATCGCACTCGTGAACATCAGCTCCGGCCTCAAGAAGTGCCCTCACAGATTCCGCATTGCCTGAGACTGCAGCGAGCATCAGGGGCGTGAAGTTCCTGCGGGTTCTGACGCTGACGTTTGCTCCTGCGGTGAGGGCTGAACGGATAGCTATTGCGTCTCCGTCGAACGAGGCAGCAATAAGATTGTTGTTCTCACGGCCTGTTCCGTAGATGAATGTGCGGACGACCTCGATTAGCAGAGTATTTCTGACGTACCCGCTTCTGAAACTTATAGTCCTTCTGAACAGGAGCGGATCCCTGTATACGTTGGAGTTCAACTGATCTTTGATGCTGTCGATGTCTGCTCCGGCCTCAAGAAGTGCATTAACGCATTGTGCTGACTCCTGCCCGAACGCAATCTTTAGGGGAGTGTTGCCGTCATAGCACTTCATGTTCACGTCAGGGTCAAGTTTGCAGAAAGAACGGATAATCTCAGCGGTGCGGTAGTAACGTGATGAGTACCGGGCGAGCTGGTGAAGAGTGAACTCGTCGTAGTCGTCTGAATCGGAGTCATCGTCAGAGTCGGAGTCCGAGTCGGAGTCGTCATCATCATCACGCGTAACGAAGTCTTCAGGAGTGAAGCTCTCGCGTATCTCTCTGCGGAGGCCGTCCGAGTCGCCGTCATCGTCGCTAGAGTCTGAAGCATCATCACGCGTAACGAAGTCTTCAGGAGTAAAGCTCTCGCGGATCTTTTTGCGGAGGCCGTCCGAGTCGCCGTCGTCGTCGCTAGAATCTGAGTCATCATCACGCGTAACGAAGTCTTCAGGAGTAAAGCTCTCCCGGATTTCTCTGCGGAGTTCTTCATCGTCATCACGCGTAACGAAATCATCAGGCGAGAACATGGCCGATAACTGGGCGAGTCTCTCGTCGGACATGTCCTCCAAATTTTCAGTGATATGCCCGTGGGGAAATAGATACCGTTCAAGCGCATTCTTCAGCTCCTCTACAGCGTCTTCAAATCCCTTGAATGCCTCGTTAATCTTCTCTACCCTTTCCTCCATCGCCATAGGTGTAGCATAATTGTGCATACAGTTAAGCCTGTAATCATCAGGAAGCTGAATACTCTCCAAGTAATCATCATCCAAGCCCTCAGAATAGGCAGCATATACGTAGCTGAACTCTAAGCCCTCAGAATCACGCACAGGCACATTCTCATCATACCCGTGAAGAATCTGAAGTATCTTCGCTCCCCTGCAGAGCTTATCCCTGAACTCCTCAGCCTCCGGTTCTGGAACATAATTGCGCACAAACTGGAAGCCTATATTTTCAGGAGCAACAGGACAGCCTCCCTCAGCGAGTCTCTCTACACCTTCAACGTCGTAATCCTGAATCGCACGGATAAACATTTCTGCTTCAGTCAGATGCTCCCTCCGCTTTGTCTCACGAGCATTCAGGTACACGCCAGCTTTGAGCAGAACAGCAAACTCTCTTTTCAATGCATCGTTTCTGAGGTTAATACACTCCAAGCCGAGAAATATTCCGAGTGCCGTGCGTCCCTGATTATCTGTGAGCGATGCATCAGCTCCCTCATTGATGAGCAGCCTCAAAAATTCCTCTGTATGGCTGTACACAGCGTGCATTAACGGTGTCATGCCGTCATTGTCCCTTGCGTCAACGTTTGCGCCGTTGTCAAGCAGCATGTGCATCATGTCTATAGCCGCGAACTTGTTCTCTCGTGAAGCCGCGCACTTCATCAATGGAGTCATGCCCTCATCGTCAGGAGTATCAACATCGACACCGTTAGTGATGAATATATCCGCAATCTTTATGTAGTCCCACTGCAAATTGTGTTCAAAGATTCGCGTGTAGGGACTCGTTCCGTCATTATCGGTAACCGTCAAGTCCGCTCCGCAATTGGCAAGCATTCCGAGCATCCCCGCCCCATTGTCCTTAAACGGTACTGCCTCGAACATTGCCGTCCTGCCCCGCGAGTCCTTCACGTTCGGATCTGCACCGGCCTTCAGGAGAAGCTGTGCGGAATCTACATTGTCGCTCCTCACCGCTAACATGAGGGGAGTGATTCCCAGATCCGGAGTCTGTACGTTGACGTTGGGAGTGCGTGAGAGAGCCTCGCTGAGTGCAGACGAGTCCCCGGCGTACGCAGCAGTTATCATGTCGAGTTCGGAGGCTGTGAGCGTGGACTCTCCGTGCATGAGGGCTATCATCTCCTCAACAAATGCCTTCCTGAAAAAATCCCATGTGTTTTCTGTTTCTGCGTATCTCCTCACATCATCATCATCAAGTTTTGCGCCGCGCCTGACAAGTTCCAGAATAACAGAAGCCGCTTTGTTCTGATTATAGAGAGCCAATAACGCATAAACAAGCGGATCGTTATCTTCGGAGTCCGAATCAATCTGTGCGCCGTTCTCAATGAGGAGTCTCACCATTTCTCCGGGCCGGAAGTATTCCTCAGGATTTGCAGCTATCTTGAAGAGTGCGGTGCGTCCTGCGCTGTCCTTGAGGTTCACGTCCCCTCCTTCTTTGAGCATGAGCCTTAGTGCTTCGGGAGAGGCTGCCGTCCAGAGTGCACCTGCAGGATACTCCGAAGGATGCCGCGAGTCTTTGTCTGGAGAATAGACGGTGTCGAGTCCTGCGAGCGAGTAATCTCCGTAGTTCTGGCCGATGCCCTCGATGAAGAATCCGTGTTCTGCAAGGAGGCGGAGGATGCAGCCGCCGAGTGCGAGTCGTTCGCGGAATTTCTTCACGTCCTCAAATCCAAGCTCTCATTCGAGCCGAGAAGCATTCTCAATCTCCGTACATCAAGTTTCTTGATTGCCATAACTACCATGCTGCTTGATATGTTTCCCATCTGTCTCTCTCCTTACTGTAAAAGTTTGATTATGTCCTGAGTCTTTGCGTAATCTACGGCCTTCTTGCCTTCTTTGTTCACAATGTCCTTGTCGCACCCGCACAGCAAAAGTGTATCTATCAGGTCTTTTTTCCACCAGCCTCTGGAGCGGTTGTCCCTTACTGCCTTTATGAGAGCCGTATCTCCGTTAGAGTCCTGCGCGTTCACAAAAGCAGGCACACTGTCGAGATCGTCCATCTCCTTAGTCTCAGGGTTGTACTTCATCATGCATATAATAGCTATTACTGCCGTGTCCCATTTATAGCAGTGCCTCGCAAGAATCATTAACGCTGTCTCGCCGTCAAATCCCTTCTCGCGTTTACCTGTGCCCTTGACACGGACAAATCCCGGGTCTGCTCCTGCAGTAACAAGCGACAAAGCAATTCTTAAGCTGTCCGCACGCCTCGCAAGCGCAAGAGTCAGAGCCGTATCACCTTCAGCGTTTACGATGTTGGGGTCTGCTCCTGCATCAAGGAGTGCCTCTGCAAACTCTGCTTCCGTGTGAGAGATTATCGCCTTCATCAGGGGAGTGTTGCCTTCTTTGTCCGTGATGTTGGGATTAGCTCCGCGTTCAAGCAGCAGCTTCATCACGTCAAGGTCATCTTTACCGGCCGCAAAGTATAACGCTGTCTCTCCGTTTTTGGTCTGCACGTCAAGTTCTGCCCCCGCGTCAAGAAGAAGTGTGATTATGTTTATGCCTCTCTCCCTGACACATGCACTCATCAATGGTGTGTAGCCTTCCCTGTCCTGAACGTTCACGCTTGCGCCTCTGGAAATTAGCATCTGAATGTACTCGGGAGGACACTTGAAATACATATCGTACACGGCTCTATGAAGAATAGTCTGCGAGTTCGTGATGTATCTTTGGTCGCTGCGTGCGCATGTGCTGTTGATGTCCGCTCCGGCATCGAGGAGAAGCTCCGTGCGGGAGATGAGCTGCTCTGCCGGGAGTCGCCTGTTGAGTCTGAGCCTGCAGAGTACATAGCCTGCATCAGTCCCGGAGGCGAGGAACAGATTCACAAGCTCCATGTTCGGACTTTGCGAGTTCATGAGCTGCAGGAGAATATCTCTAGAGTCAGCACCGGCATCAACAAGTATCTTTGCGATTTCAGGAGTCTTGCTGTTGTTGTTGTCAAGGGCGAGCGTCAGGGGGCTGCTGGAATACTCATGCAGATTCACATTTGCTCCGGCATCGACAAGTAACCTCACTGCTTCCGGACATGAAGTCATCACCGCAATCTGAAGGGCTGTGAATTTCCCGGCTGTTACGCGGTTGACGTATGCCCCGAGTTCGAGGAGAGTCCTCACGAGTTCGCAGGAGGGCTTGCGGTTCGAGAGTGCGAGGCAGAGCGGAGTATCGCCTGATGGAGACCTCGAGTCGACATGTGCACCGGCCTTGACGAGTTCGCGCACAAAGTTGATGTAGTAGCCTGCACGTTCAGGGTACTCGTAGACTTTCTGCACGGTGATGTGAAGAAGATTGCTGCCGTCGGGGTCTCTGGTGCTGGGGCTTAGTGCTCCGGCCTTCACGAGAGACAACACGATTTCGTCAGTCTCCGGGGGAGTGAGCGTTGTGAAGAAGAACTCTTCAGGTAACTTCTGCCACATTTTTACGCCTGCAAGTTCAGCCAGCCTCGTAATCAGTGATAACCTGTTCATCTTTTGGTGAATGCCTCCGTGTCGTTTGATGTAAACAATAATATCACCCTGCCACACTCATTTACGGTGTGGTATAACTCATGCAGGAGAGTGATGATTGTGTCAAAAGGTATGAGTTCGGTGCGCTACAAGAGGTTGATGAAGGTGATTGCGCTTCTGCAGTCAAAGCGTAAGGTGTCTCGGAATGAGCTTGAGGAGGCAGGAGAATACACGCTTGCATCAGACAAAGAAGGTTACCGCCAGAACAGGACATTGCAGAATGATCTGCACTTCCTGAAGGAAGAGACGGGTGCAGAAATTGAGTATGACTATCACGACAAAGCGTATGTGCTGAAACATGAAGGCTCATTGCTGGTGAACATCACGGTAACTGAGAGCGAGATTGAGGCGTTAAGTGCGGGGCTGAAGATTGCTGCACACTTTCTCCCTCACCTGGAGGACGATTCGGAGTCTCTCTGGCAGAAGCTCACCGCCTACATTCCTGCAGACTTGGCCGGGCACGGGCACTCTCTCGCAGAAGCTACACTAGCTGCGATTCCCGTAGAGCCTGTGAAGCCCGAAGTGTTCAGTCTGCTCACTCAGGCCAAGAATGACCGCAAGGCTGTACGCATAACGTACTCATCACCCGGCAAGGACGCGAGAGTCTGGACGTTATCGCCGTATGATTTCTACTTTCGGGGGAATGCGTGGTACATGATCTCATTCAACCACAAGCACCAAGCCTTAAGCACCCACAGAATAAGCCGCATCAAGAGAGCCGTGTATTCTGATGCAGAGTACGTTATGCCTGAAGAAGGAGGCTTCACTGAAGAATATACAGCTAGTGCATGGTACGTTTCGCCCGGCACAGAGAGACACCGAGTCCGGCTCAGACTCACGGGACGGCTCGCGGAAAGCATGAGTGCGGTGAAGTGGCATCCGACGCAGACGACGGAGTGGCAGCCTGACGGGAGCGTAATTCTCACTGCAGAAGTGCCGCATCTTGAGGAGCTTGCGAGGTGGATATTGGCCGGTGCTCCGAATGCAGAGGTGTTAGAGCCTCCGGCCTTGAAGTATATTGTGCGTGATCTGGCTTTGAGCGTCATTGATGAGCTGTAACGCCAGCAGAAAGCATGAATGAAGTATAGCGGTATTCGGTCGCAGAGCACACAGACAACAGAGCGTGATTCTCACTGCAGAAGTGCCGCATCTTGAAGAGCTTGCGAGGTGGATATTGGCCGGTGCTCCGAATGCAGAGGTGTTAGAGCCTCCGGCCTTGAAGTACATTGTGCGCGATCTGGCTTTGAGCGTCATTGACGAGCTGTAACGCCGGCAGAAAGCATGAATGAAATATAGCGACATTTTTTCGCAGAGCACACAGACAACAGAGCATGATACTTACTGCAGAAGTGCCGCATCTTGAAGAGCTTGCGAGGTGGATATTGGCCGGTGCTCCTAATGCAGAAGTGCTCGGGTCTCCGGCCTTGAAGTATATTATGCGCGATCTGGCTTTGAGCGTCATTGATGAGCCGCAGCGAACAGCCCACGATAATGACTCCTCCTGATATGGTGCGCAACCGTCGAACTCAGCACGAACCCTATGCTCAGTCCCGCAAGCGACAGCAAACAGTTGATGCCGTTAGCCTCTACTCCTGCCCTGTCTCCCAAGTACAGCCCTGCAAGCGCAAAGAAGAACAAATCTCCGGGAATAAGCGGGATGATTGACGGGTAGATGAAGTAGGTTGACGGTATGCGCCTCACTACGGCCAGGAACTCAGCGTAGAGTGCAGCAGCCATAGCAGAAAGAGTAACGAACAGCAAGCGGTTATCAGTTATGGGCGTGAGACTCACAAGAGCGAGCCTCGCCAAAGCACCGCCTAAACCTGCCAGCCATAAATCCTTCGGAGGAATCATGAAGACTATTCCGAAGCCTATTGATGCAACGTAGGACAGTATCACCAAATACACGGGGTGCGTCAGAGGAACGACAGCCTCCGAGTTCTTGAGTGCCTCGCCTCCGAACATTGCAATCGCCACATACATACCCATTCCTAACGCCATTGTCTCAACAAATATCTTGAGCATCTGCAGTATCCCGTTATTCTCTCTTCCGCATAACAGGTTGCGCATTGCGTTCACGAGAGGGATACCCGGAATCACGAGCATTGATATTGTGATGAGTATCACGGGCATGTTGTTGCTGAAGCCGGAGTAGATGAGCATTAAGGCAGCACATGCAGCTATACACATTGTGAGGGCATTGCTGACTATGCGGTCAAGGCCTGAGTTCTCGAGAATGGGCATCAGGAAGTGAAGGAGAGTTACGACCATTGCGACAGGGAAAATCTCCCTCACGCTCCCTCCGAACATGAAGCTCAGGCATGACATTGCGCATATCCGCCCCAGCAACACTACGAGGCTGTGATACTCCTTCACATGCACAGCGCGATCGAGCATCCGCATCAGAGTCGCCGGATTCGGGGTAATCTCCGCAACTTTGTAGGAGAGCTGATTCAGACTCCGGAGTCTCTCGAGGTGAATCCCCGCCGGAGGAATCGATGCCTGACGTGATGAGTAATGCCCTTCGGAGTCATAAGCTCCCACAGAAATATAGCTGCTCAGGAAAAATATACTCACATCATGAAGGCCGTAAGCCTTGCAGATGACTTCCACAGCCAAGTGAACGCGCTCAAGGTTTGCGCCGGAAATAATCATTTGTCTTGCGAGGTTGACGCAGAAATTCAGTATATCGTCAAGGTGATTCATTGTCTCATCCCTTATTAATAAAGATTGCGTGAATTATACCAGCCCCTTGACATACTCACCCATGCCATGCCGCGCATAACGCGTTAGTAAAGGCAGGGGGATTCTAGTATCAACAACAACTGCCGGCCGAAGCAGGTCTTACGTCGTCTCCTCTAAGGGTTAATGCCCCAACCCTAGCTATATTTTTTGCCGCGTTTACATCTCTGTCATGTTCTGCACCGCAATTTGGACATCTCCACGAGCGAACCCGCAGATCTTTCACGTCCGAATTTTTATAAGCGCATTCGCTGCAAATCTGGCTCGAAGGGTAATATTCAGGAATTTCAACTATTGTTACTCCGTTTTTGACGGCTTCATACTTGAGAATCTGAACAAAGCCATAAAATCCCAGATCGCTGACTTTGCGTCCCCAGAGCCTCTGCATTCCTCTAAGATTTAACGTCTCAAGACAGATTACGCCATACTCACGGCATAACCTAAGAGCCGTCTTGTAGTGAAAATCCCGCCTTTGGTTATAAATTTTCTTGTGGGCACGCGCTAATTCAAGTCTTGCCCGTTCGTGATGAGCTTGGGATTTTTTGCGCGAAAAATTTTTGCTGAGTTTCTTGATGATGCCGGAACTCTTCTTGAATAATAAAGGACTCTCTATGTGATTGCCATCGCTTGATGTCAAGAATGTTCTCAGCCCAAAATCAAAGCCGACGATTTTCCCCGATCTGGCTTCAATTATGCCTGAACTGTCATCACTCACAACATAAACGTACAGATCACCTAAAGAGTCCCGCTTTATAGTTACCAGTTTTATGTTCCCCTTCACTTCACGCGACTTGAAAAACTTATAATAATCTCCTGCAATCTTGATTTTGCTGCCGACGATTATATTTTTCCCGGCCATGTTGTAACTGAATGATTTATACTTCTTCACTCTCTGAAAACGTGGCGGAGCTGTCTTGATGTTACGCTTGAGATTCTCAAAAACAGCCTGTATGCCCTTGAAACTCTTTCAGTTATATCCTGAATCGCATGAGAGGGAATCTGATTCCAGTACGAGAACTTCCCGCGATGCTTCAGCTTGGTTAAATGTTTCTGAAGCGCAAACTTGTTCAAGGATTTGTGAAATAAGCGATAATAACGCCGATGGAGCGCAACACAGTGATTATAAATGATCCCTGCGATGCTGATCTTATGCTTCAAGATTCGATTCCGTCTCGAATTATACAGTTTGAAACAATACGTTTTCACTTATTCACAGCCTCCTCTCACAGTTTATTCGGTAAAGCTACGCACCAGCTAATGACTCTTCAGGAACAACACCGCTATTTTCGCTGCCTCTTCCTCCGCTCCGGTGAAGCCGTGATCTACTCCGTCAAGCAGATGAATCTCACTGTTCACGTAATTCTTGTGGTAGCGTTCGCTGTAGGTGTATGGGACGATTCTGTCTCCTGTTCCGTGAATGAGGCACACAGGCCCGGTGTACTTCTCTGCAGTCTCGTAGATGGGCAGTGTCTGAGAACTCACCATGTAATTACGCCCCAAGTTGAAGCGTCCGAAGATGCTCACAGACTCGGGAGGGTTGCCCGCGTCATACGTCGTGCCCATAACGCTTCCCCTTATTGCGTCGTCCCTGAGTACTGCTGCTGCTGCAAAAAGCACAATACTCTTCACGTTCTCCGCGCCGAGTTCGCCCGCTAACATGCTCGTAACCACTCCGCCCTGAGAGTGTCCGCCGACAGACACCGACTCGACCCAGTCAAGAGCCTTCACGTACTCGTAAACCTTCTTTGCGTCCTCGATCTCGTTAAGCACCGTCATGTTCACGAAATCTCCCTCGCTCTCGCCGTGCCCGTTGAAGTCGAAGCGGATTGACGCTATGCCCGCTGACTCGAGCAAGTCCGCCGTGTCAGTCAAGGGACGGTTGCTCTTGTTGCCGGTGAATCCATGAAGGAGCATCACTATCGGGCACTTCTTCCCTGCCTCGAGTTCCGGCCTCTGAATCACTGCAGACAGTTTACCGACTGCGCCGTCAATCTTCAGAGGGAGAGTCTCTCCGGAAGCTGCCATTGCGAACGACAGCACTAACATTACTGCAACAATACTTTTCTTCATTGTGTGAAGCCTGCCTTTCCTTAATATGTGGATAGCTGAATTATACCCTGAATCCCGAGTCCGCAAAGGTAATCTATGCGTGATGCTCTGTCCATGTTCACGAACGACTCCGAGTCCTGCCACGCCCCGAGCGAGTCCGAACACACCCTCGCAATCTCTGTGGCAGCCTACCGAGTCTCCGGAGCGAGTCCGGACGTGTAGAGGGAGAGCTCCCCTCGTGTAAGCCGTCAATCCCCATGAAGTGCCGGAAGAGTCTTGCGTCGTAATGTCCGAATGCCTCATACATTCCCATAATGTTTAGCTCTCTGCATCATACCCTGAATCCCGAGTCCGCAAAGGTAATCTATGCGTGATGCTCTGTCCATGTTCACGAACGACTCCGAGTCCTGCCACGCCCCGAGCGAGTCCGAACACACCCGCGCGATCTCTGCGGCAGCCTCCCTCGTCTCCGGAGCGAGTCCCGACGTGTAGAGGGAGAATCTCCCCTCGTGTAAGCCGTCAATCCCCATGAAGTGCCGGAAGAGTCTTGCGTCATAATGTCCGAACGCCTCATACATTCCCATGAAGTCAGCGATTAACTCGTCATGCAGATTGTTTGACGCTGTGCCGTAATAACGCTTCGTGTAGTAATGCGTGAGTTCGTGTTCACGCCGGATAATCATAGACTTTCCGCGCCACTCTTCAGGAGTCAGGCCGACGTACTCAGGCGGGGTATTGCTGTAGTACTTGCGCGAGAGAGCGAGGAATCTCTGAGTCCTGCCGTAGATGAAGGATGCCCCCATCTGCGGGATGTTGTCCGGACGTTCGCCGTGATAGATGAGGTTGACGATAAAGGCCTCGAAGTCGGAGTCCTGGCCGAAGATTACGAGGGGGATTCGTCCTGCGAAGGAGGCGTAAATTTCTGCGGTGATGCTCTCCGGGTCAGAGAACTTCACGGGATGCTTGCGTGCAATGTGATTGTTGAGGATGTCTGAGGGAGACTCGCACATCAGCCATTCCTGCCAGTGCGCAAGAAACGATTCGTCATCATTCTCCGGCGGTAACTTCCTGCCGAAACGGTTAGCTGTGTATTCATCAAGTTCATTCATTCGCGCTCACTCCTAGAAAGTTTCAGGGGTATAATATCGCAATCCTGACAGCATAACTATAACGGAGGCACTAACGATGACAGACAACATGAAGAAATTTCTTGAGGCTGTCTCAAAGGATGAAGCATTGCGTGAAGAGTTCAGGGCATTAGCTGACAGCAAAGATGACTCAGAAGCCCGGACAGCAGCTATTGACTTTGCGGCCTCTCACGGATTCACGCTCACGGAGGACGACTTCAAGCCCTCAGAGATGACCGAACTCACAGAGGATGAGATGAAGGCAGTAGCCGGGGGTTCGGCTTGTGCTTGCATGTGCACAGACGGAGGAGAAGGCTCTGGATACGGCATTAGCTGTGATTGCGGATGGCTGGGGCTTGGTGCAGGCAACGGCGGATGCGGCTGTGATTGGAATTCTAGTTTAGGCTTCGGCAATGTCCTCTAAATGATGTTCTGCAGGCTCAAGGATAATTTCCTGCTCAGAGGATGGGAACGACTCCCCTACGCGCTCGTGAACTCACAGACCGGCGGAGTCAGCTTCCTCAACGCTGAGACGTGGGACGCTCTCACTCTCTGCGACGGGACTGTCGATGTCTCCCTGCCTGTCATTCCCGCCAAGATCCGCAGCATCATAGCCGAAGCAGAACGACAGGGGCTAATCGAGAAGTGCGAATCAGGACACGGCCTCACAGAGATTCAGAAGTACAGGAAATATCCCGCACGCTACATCAAACAGGCTCACTGGTCAATCACAGGCAGGTGCAATTACCGCTGCAAACACTGCTTCATGTCAGCACCAAGCGCAAAGTTCGGCGAGATGACCCATGCGCAGATAATGGACATCGTGAACCAGCTAGCAGACTGCGGAGTCATGAATGTATCACTGACTGGAGGAGAGCCTCTGATTCGTGATGACTTCATGGAGATTGTTGATGCCCTCCTTGAGTGCGGAATACACATCAGGACAATCTACAGCAACGGCGCACTCGTGAACGAAAAATTATTGCGGGAGCTTGACGCGAGAAACATACACCCCGAGTTCAACATGAGCTATGACGGCAAAGGCTGGCATGGTCGCACAGCACGCCGCAAGGCACTGGTTACGAGGAATCAACGGAGCAGAAGAGGCAGCAGACCGGGCATTTGCACTCTGCAGGGATTACGGCTTCCCAACAGGAGCAGAGATGTGCATTCACCTGCACAACAAACACACCCTCAGAGAAAGCATCCGGCACATGGGCAGCTTAGGTGTCAGAAGCGTAAAGACTAATCCCGTCTCGAACTCCGGCGAGTGGCTCAAGAACGGCTACGGTGAATCAATAGCTATGCGTGAACTTTTCCAGCTCTACCTCGACTACATACCCCAATACTACGAGGACGGTATGCCGATGGGAATAATGCTCGGCGGATTCTTCATGGCCTCTCCAGGTGAGCCGGACTCGTTCACCATTCCGTCATGCAAGCCCGACTGCAAGCCCGAGACTTTCTGCATGTGCGGGCACGCAAGATTAATCATGTACATTGCTCCCGACGGCAGGACTCTTCCGTGCATGTCGTTATCCGGCCTCAAGATTCAGGAACGCTTCCCCCTCATCACAGAACAGGGACTCGCAAAGTGCATCACCGACTCGTACTACATGAGCATCATCAACATGCGGGCGTGCGAGTATTTCGCGCTTCACGATGACTGCAGGACGTGCAGGTATTCACGGTGCTGTTACGGAGGGTGCAGAGCCGACGCACTGAGCGTTGACGAGTCTGACCTGATGGGCAAATCTCCGTCCGCGTGCGAACTCTTCAGAGGAGGATGGGCAGAAAGAATCATTGACACCGTGAGGAAGTGCAGGCCTGGCGCAAAATCTCCCGTAACTCTGCCCGCTGTGTGCTGAACGTGTATAATAAGGCATCTCACACAACAATCTATTAGAGAGGTGTACATTATGCCTGAAAACGGGAAGATAACTTCTCCTGAACAGCTCAACAGCTATATACGCGTAACAAGTCCCGGTGCATGGATAATTCTTGCTTCGGCACTGGCTTTCCTGCTCGGACTGTTCGTCTGGATATTCTCCGGCGAACTGACTATCACTAATCCTGCAGGTTCATCACAGACAATCAAGCCTATAACTTTCCTGCTCAAGTAATCAACATGTTCACAAGAAAGAATAACCGCATTGCTGATGTACCCGTCGTGATGCAGCTCGAAGCTCTGGAGTGCGGGGCGGCATCTCTGGCTATGGTGCTCGCGTATTTCGGACTCTGGATTCCGCTCGAGCAATTGCGCAAGGACTGCGGAGTCTCGAGGGACGGCTCAAACATGAAGAACATCTCCCGGGCCGCAAAGAAATACCGTCTGACTCCACGAGCCTTCAGGTGCACGGCGGAAGTCTTACGGCGTGAGGGTGCAGTCAAATTCCCCTGCATCATCTTCTGGGAGTATAACCATTTCGTAGTGCTTGACGGCTTCAGGAAGGATACTGTTTACCTGAATGACCCTGCACGAGGAAAAGTTACTATGACGTTTGCGGAGTTCGAGAAGTCATATTCAGGAATATGCATGACGTTCACGCCTGATGATGAGTTCAAGCCCGGAGGAAAGCCCGCATCAATCTTTAAGTTCATGGTGCAGAGACTCACAGGGACTCTCCCAGTCTTCTTGATGGTCGTAATCACTACGCTTATTGCCTCGCTCGGAACTATCCTCATGCCCGCTTTCTCGCGCTTCTTCGTCGATAACATCCTGACTAACAGAGTCCCGCAGTGGAGAACGGGATTCTTTGTGCTTCTGGGACTCACCGTGCTCGCACAGATTCTCTCGCTCGTCATCAAGGCCGTGTGTATGCTCCGCCTTCAGGGGAAAATGTCTGCGGTCGCCAACACGTCGTTCTTGTGGCATGTCCTGAGACTCCCGGTCGAGTTCTTCGAGCAGAGAATGGCGGGCGATATAGTTTCGCGCCAGCAGTCCAACCAGCAGATCACAGCTACACTCTTCAACACATTAACCCCTCTGCTTCTGGACTCGGCAGCTATGGTCTTCAACCTCTTCATCATGTTCAACTACAGCCCTCTTCTCGCGCTCGCAGGTGTCGCGTCTGTGTGCGTGAATCTCTTTCTTGCGCAGGTAATCTCCGAGAAGCGCATAAACATTACACGCGTCCAGATGAGGGACAGAGCCAACCTCAACAGCTCGACCGTCTCGGGAATCGACATGATCGAGACGATAAAGTCAGCCGGAGCAGAGAACGGATTCTTTACGCGGTGGGCAGGGTATCAGGCAAACGCCAACAATCAGGACGTGAAGTTCGCAAAGCTCAACCAAACTCTCGGCCAAGTTCCGCCCCTCGTGTCATTGCTGATGTCGAATCTGATTCTGTTTCTCGGAGTCAGGCTCATCATTCGCGGTGAGTGGACGATAGGTCTTGTGTCTGCGTTCACAGGGTATCTCACGGCGTTTTCGAATCCTGCAGCAATGCTCATCAATGCGGGTCAGCAGATTCAGGAGATGCGGACTCAGATGGAGAGAGTGCAGGATGTGTTCAAGTATCCCCTCGCTGACGGATTAGGAGATTCTGAGTCTCTGCCTGATGAGGACTTGGCCAAGCTCTCCGGACTCGTTGAGGTGAGTAATCTCACATTCGGCTACAACAAGTTAGACAATCCGGTACTGCGTCATTTCTCTATGAAGGTAGAACCCGGACAGAGTGTAGCAATCGTCGGGCCTTCAGGGTGCGGGAAATCCACTGTCGCAAAATTATTGACGGGACTCTATCCTGCGTGGGAGGGAGAAATCCTCTACGATGGAAAGCCCGTGAACTCCATCAACCGGAGCGTCTTTACGGGGTCAGTTGCGTGCGTGAGTCAGGATATTACGCTCTTTGAGGACACCATCGCCAACAACATACGCATGTGGGATAAATCAATTGAGAACTTCGAGATAATTCTTGCCGCGAGGGACGCAGTGATTCATGACGAGATCGTCCAGCGCGAGGGGGATTACTCCGCTCCTGTCAGCGAAGGAGGACGCAACTTCTCAGGAGGCCAGCGTCAGCGAATCGAGATAGCGGGAGTTCTTGCGCAAGACCCGACAATAATAATCATGGATGAGGCAACGAGCGCATTAGACTCACAGACGGAGCACCAGCTCATGAAGGCCATAGCTGCAAGAGGAATAACCCGCATAATCATTTCTCACAGGCTGTCAATAATCCGGGACTGCGAAGAAATTATTGTGATGAAGGACGGCGAAATACTTGACAGAGGGACTCATGATGAACTCATGGAACGCTGCGAGTATTACACCGCACTAATCACGAACGAATAGGAGGACTCAGAAATGCCGGGATGGTTTGATGAACAGTTGCGCGCAAGGATTCAGGCTGATGATGAGTCGTTCTCTGAGGCCTTCACAACAATAACGCAGGCAGTAACAGGCAGGAAGGTATTTACTCGGGATGCAGACGGAGCAATCGCCGAGATAGCAGGATACTTCAGCGTTCCCGAGTCAGTCCTCAAGAAGCAGGCTGAACAGGAAGAAGCCGGACTCGACGAGAAGCTTGAGTACATTTTCGGGACTCTGGGGATAATGCGCAGGATAGTGAATCTCACGGAAGGGTGGTATCACGACGCATCAGGAGTCTACCTTGCGATGACGAAGGGCGGACATTATGTCGCACTCATGCCGGACTACAGGGGCTACACCTACAGGGATTACGAGACTGGAAAGACTGTGCGGGTGAACTCGTCGACACAGCATAACCTCAACACTGAAGCAATATGCTTTTACCGTCCTCTTCCTGCTGAGAAGCTCGGCGTGAAAGACCTGCTGAAGTTCGCAGCCAAGAGCCTGTCAGTTCATGATGTCGTATATATGTCGCTCGTTACGCTGGCAGTTATCCTCGTCTCGATGGTCTCGCCCTTCCTGACGCGCATAATCTTCACGCACTACGTTCACGCTAAGGAGGCGGGAGCACTCGTCCCGCTGTTCGTCTTCATGGCTGCAGCAGGAATCTCCGGAGCACTGCTGACCGTCGCGAAAATGCTTCTCCTCTCACGCATTCAGGTGAAGGCCGATGTTGCTATGAACGCTGCTGTCATGATGAGGGTGATAAATCTTCCTGCACAGTTCTTCAGCAAGTACTCTTCAGGAGAATTAGCCCAGAGAGTCTCGGGAGCTAGTATGCTCTGCACGTCGGGAGCAAACGTAATCTTCTCTGCAGGCCTCACCGCAATAATGAGCCTCGTCTACCTTCAGCAGATATTCATGTTCACTCCTGCTCTGGTCATTCCCGCGCTGGGTATCGTTGCGGTTCTCTCTGTCCTGACGGCACTTCTCACGCTCGGGCATTCACGGCTTCTCAAGCTCCGCACAAAACTTCACGCTCAGGAATACGGAATGCTTTACGCGATGATGACTGGCATTCAGAAAATCCGGCTGTCAGGTTCGGAGAAGAGGGCGTTTTCGAAGTGGGCAGAACATTACAGTGAAGACGCAAAGCTGGAGTTCAACCCTCCGCTGTTCCTGAAGCTCACGAATGCGATTCAGCCTGCAGTTACGTTAGCGGGAACGTTCGTGCTGTACTTGGCCGCGGGCAGTGCAGGAGTCCCGCCGGAGGACTACATGGCCTTCACAGCGTCATACGGACTCATGTCAGCATCATTCATCATGCTGTGCTCGGTAACTATGTCGATGGCAGCAATAAGCCCGCTCGCCGAGATGATTCGTCCAGTGCTTGAGGCAGTGCCCGAAATCTCGCAGGGGAAGATTCCCGCAAGAGTCAGAGGAGGAATCGAGGTTAATAACGTCAGCTTCAGGTATGCTCCTAAGACTCCGTTAGTGCTCGACAAAATATCGTTCCGCGTGAGGCCGGGAGAATACGTCGCAATAGTCGGCAAGTCAGGGTGCGGAAAGAGTACGTTGATGCGATTGCTGCTCGGGTTCGAGACTCCGGAGTCCGGGGTAATCTACTACGACAGCACAGACATCAAGACTCTGAATCTCCGTGCACTGAGAAGAAATATCGGGTGCGTCATGCAGAACAGCAGACTATTTCAGGGGAGCATCTACAGCAACATAGTAATATCCGCTCCTCACCTGACCGAGTCCGACGCGTGGGAGGCTGCAGAGATGGCGGGAATAGCTGACGACATCAGGAAGATGCCCATGAAGATGAATACCCTCATCAGCGAGGGAGCAGGGACGATTTCAGGAGGCCAGAGGCAGAGAATCATCATAGCCCGCGCGATAGCTCCGAAGCCGAAAATTCTGCTGTTCGATGAAGCGACGAGTGCCCTAGACAACATTACGCAAAAGATTGTGAGTGAATCACTTGACGCTCTGAAGTGCACAAGGATAGTGATTGCGCACCGGCTCTCAACTGTAAGGCACTGTGAAAGAATACTTGTTGTTGACGGCGGGAAGATTGCGGAGTCAGGTAGCTATGACGAACTCATGAAGAATAAAGGGCTGTTTGCGTCCCTAGTTGAACGCCAGCAGTCCGGAAAACAGGAGGAATAAATGAAGAAGGTATTAATCGCGGTAATGTGCGTGCTGATGATTGCGTCATTGGTTCACACGGCAGAGAGGAGCGTAATTCGTCTCGGTCTGCTCTCGAAGCTCAACACTACAGAGGAAGAGTTCGGCGAGGCATGGCAGAAGACGTTTGCGCCGAAAAACGGGAGTCTTCAGGTAATCGTGAAGTTCTACGACACATTGACGGCTATGCAGATGGCGTTGAATGCGGGAGAGATTCATCAAGCCGTCCTCCCTGAAGCTGTGGCAGAATATGTGTTAAGCGTCAACACTCAGGCAGAGGCGACTCTGGTTCTTCCGTCTCGGGGAATGGGTTTAGCATTCGGATTCCGTGAGGACAGCAAGGAGCTGCGGGACAGGTTCAGCGAAGCAATAAGGGCAATGCGTGAGGACTGGACTCTCCCTGCGATCGAGGGAGTCTACACGGCCAAGCCCGGCGAGTATGAGCCTGTGAAGTTCAGCGTGTTTCCCGGAGCACAGACTATCAGGGCAGCAGTTACCGGCGACCTTCCCCCTATTGACTACATCGCGCCGGACGGAACGCCTTCGGGATTCAACACTGCAGTGTTAGCGGAGATAGGCAGGAGGCTTCACGTGAACATTGAGCTTGCGGAGGTCGACACTGGAGCGAGGACAGCAGCTCTTGCATCAGGGCGAGCGGACGTAGTGTTCTGGTATGAGGTCGATACTTCATCCCAGACTCAGCCAGACATTCCCGGCGGAGTGATAATCTCTGAGCCTTATTATGAGTGGCACAAGTTTATTCACATCAGGAAAGCTCCTCCCAAAGCAGAGACCAGCAGGTGGAATATCCTGAACAGCATACTTAATCTATATAACACAGAAAGGTGAAAATGACGGCGAGCAGTAAAATTAGGTTAGCTGATAATCTTAGTGCTTGGGAGGCAGACTAGTGCTTGGGAGGCAGACATGGGAGCTGGGGCATCATCTCCTGCATCAGGGCGAGCGGACTTCATCAGAGACTCAGCCAGACATCCCGGACGGAATAATCATCTCTGAGCCTTATTATGAGTGGCACAAGTTTATTCACATCAGGAAAGCTCCTCCTAAAGCAGAGACCAGCAGGCGGGACATCCTGAACAGCATACTTAATCTATACCGCACAGAAAGGTGAAAATTATGATAAGCAGCAAAATTAGGGTAACTAACAATGACACTGGCATTAATGACGCACTCAGCCTGACGGACAAGACAGCAGAGGCATTAGGTCTCGGCAGGAAGGAAGCATTTCATCTCCGGCTTCTCGCTGAGGAAATGATGAGTATGCTCCGCGCAATCACCGGAGACTTCAAGGCCATGTTCTGGATCGAGAACGAGGGCAAAAACTGCACGCTCCATCTGTCCGCAATGTCTGACATGGATTATATGAAGCGCAGGGAAATTCTCTCTGTCTCCACGTCAGGAAAGAACACCGCAAGAACCGGCATCATGGAGAAGATCCGCGGCATCTTCGAGGCTGGACTCTGGGGCATGGAGGAGAGCTTCAGGCTTCAGGCAGAGTACGGAACTACAATGTTCAACTATGCTTCGCCCGGTGTAAGCGGTCTCGGCATGTCAGAAGCAATGTACCTGTGGTCAATGCAGAAGTACAAGAATGACGTTGCGAACGTGCGCGAAGATAATCCCGACGACTGGGACGAGCTGGAGAAATCGATTATTGCGAACATAGCCGATGACGTGGAGGTCGGAGTCAAGAGGGACGGAGTCGAGCTTGCAGTTCACAAGAATTTTGCGTAATGAGCAGCCTGACAGTAAACGTGATTCATGAGCCAGAAGGGCTGAGGCTGATTCTTGACGGAAGGATTGACGCAAGGACAGCCTATAATTTCAGTGATGCTTTGAGTGCAGTGCTGTCGGGTAATCAGGGAAATATAGTGTTTGACTGTGAGAAGCTAGCATACATCTCAAGCGCGGGGCTTCGTGTTCTTCTGAGTATGCACAAGAGGAACAAGCTCCCCGTGAAGCTGGTGAATGTGTGTCATGAGGTCAGGAGTATTCTTGACCTGACGGGCTTCTCGCAGATATTTGACGTATCAGGAGGTAATGATTGATGAAGAAGTTAGCGTGTGCAGTTGCGGCCGTGATGATTATGTGCGGTGCGTGCTATGGGGCTAATGCGGTGCATTCAGGTGCGCTTACGTGGCTCGGGACTACGGAGTCGGAGTTTCAGGAGGGACTTGATGATTTGCGCAAGGCCTTGACTCCGCTCATCAGTGAAAATTCTGACTGGATGGAGGAAGACGGACTCTCTGCCTTTCTTGTAGAGCTGGTAAAGACCCGAAGGGTGATTCACTTCTACGACTCCCTGCTGTCTATGCAGATGGCGTTGCGCTCGAAGAAACTTGACGAGATAGTTCTTCCTCAGGCTGTGGGAATGTATCTTCTCGCCAACAACTCTAACTATGACATTGAGTTTTCGCTCAACATGATGCCCTCGACAATAGCATTCGGCTTCAAGAGAGGGAATGTCTCTCTGCAGAAGGAGTTCAACGAGGCAATCGCAGCAATGAAGAAGGACGGGACGCTAAAACGTTTGGAGAAAGACTACATTACGGACTTGGGAGCGGAAGAGCCTGAACGTGTGGAGTTCACGGGCTTCAAGGGAGCAAAGAGTATTCGTGCAGCGGTAACGGGAGACCTTCCGCCGATAGACTTTATCGGAGCTGACGGAAGACCTGCAGGCTACAACACAGCGATACTTGCGGAGATAGGCCGCCGCCTCAAGAAGAACATTCGCTTAATCAGTGTCGACGCAGGAGGGAGAAGTGCTGCGCTTGCGTCAGAACGTGCGGATGTAGTTTTCTGGTACAGGAACACCGAAGGCATGAAGACTCCCAAGAAGGCGAAGGGCAAGAAGTTCATGAAGGATTCTGTTGACGGAGTGATTCTGTCTGAGCCGTATTATGAATGGGATGTTGACCTAGTTATCGGGAGGGCTGAGTAAATGAAGAAAGCATTGTTAGCACTTGTGATTATGGCTGTGTGCGTGCCGTGCTCCGGTGCGGTGAGAGTCATTCCGTATCCTGAGAGCCTGGACGTTAAGAGCGAGGGGGCATCATCAGCTCCTGCAGAGATTAACCACAAGGGATCAGTGTATTTTGACACAGCAACGGACTACTACGAGACTGCCTCAACTGACAGCAGAATAATTCTCCGCAATTACCCGACGTACCAGCAGACAAGGGAGAACACCTGCGGGCCTGCGAGTGCGCTTACTGTGCTGTGGTATTACGGCGTGAAGGACTACGACGAGATGGCTCTTGCGCGAGAGATGAAGACTAAGCCCGAAGTAGGCACTGCTCCGAAGGATATGCTCGCATTCTTTGAGCGTCTCGGCTGGAAGACTCAGAGCAGCATTCACCGCAGCAAACGCTTTGAGGATTACGGGAGCTTCATGAAGTTTGTGCAGGATAACCTGAAGGCAGGAGTCCCGATTTTGGTCGAGAACGTCGAGTTCGGCGGACACTGGCGGGTGATTATCGGCTACGACACCATGAACACAGAGTCAGAGGCTGATGACGTGTTAATCATGGTTGACCCTTACGACACGTCAGACCATCAGCAGGACGGCTACACAGTCAATAACGGCGAGAGGTTCTACTACATGTGGTTCGACCACTATATGCTTCCTGAAGACCAGAGAGACCAGCCGTTCATCGTTGCGCACCCATGAACAGCGGGAGAGTTTTTGCTGCGTGCGGTTTGGTCGCGGAGCATGGCACTGCTGCCACTACATGCTGCCGGAAGCCAGCCGTTTATCATTGCGCACCATTGAACAGCGGGAGAGGTTTTGCTGCGTGCGGTTTGGTCGCGGAGCATGGCACAGCCGCTACTACATGCTGCCGGAAGCCAGCCGTTTATCATTGCGCACCATTGAACAGCGGGAGAAGTTCTGCTGTGTGCGGTTCGGTCGCGGAGCATGGCACAGCCGCTACTACATGCTGCCGGAAGCCAGCCGTTTATCGTTGCGCACCCATGAACAGCGGGAGAGTTTCTTATGCGTGCGGTTCGGTCGCGGAGCATGGCACAGCCGCTACTACATGCTGCCGGAAGCCAGCCGTTTATCATTGCGCACCTATAAGGAGGATATAGCATGTCGCTGAACGAAATACTTTACAGGATACTTATTCAGGGCGGTTCTTACATGACCATACTTAAGGGTTTAAGAGCTACGGTCAACATTTCGGTGTTCTCGCTGTTAATCGGGACGCTGTTAGGGGCTGCTGTGTGTGCGCTGAGAATGTCAGGACACAGAATCCTGAACATTCCCGCAAAAATATACATCGTCATTCTCAGAGGATCGCCAGTCTTGATGCTCTTGATGCTCATGTATTACGGCGTGTTTGCACGTTCGAGTCTCGAGGCAGCAACGATAGCGATAATCACATTCTCCCTGAATGTTGCAGCTCATGTTGCGGAGTTACTGCGCGCCTCAATCAGTGCGACGGATCACGGCCAAGTTGAGGCAGCCCGGACTCTTGGGTTCAGTGCGTGGCAGGCCTTCAGGCTCGTAACTCTACCGCAGGTAATTACAATCGCTAAACCCGTCTATCAGTCTACGGTCGTGAACCTGATTCAGTGGACTAGCGTAGTCGGCTACGTCTCAATCACAGACCTGACGCGGGTAATCAACAACATAGCATCACGCACCATGCAGCCGATGATAACGATAATAATCGGAATGCTGATTTACCTTGCGCTTGCATACATAGTTCACGGACTGTTTGCGCTGTCAGATTTCTTTGCGCACAGAAGGGAGACCGCATAATGAGCTTAATAATCAGAAAGTCCTTCGGGAAACTGCAGGTGCTAGATCTCTCTATTGATGAGGGAGAAAGTATCGCTGTTATCACATCGTGCCCTGCGGAACTGTCGGCTCGGGCTTCGCACACAAGAAAGGCGGTATCTGCATGAGCTTAATTGACGTTAAAGGCCTCAAGAAATCCTTCGGGAAACTGCAGGTGCTCAAAG
>JAFSUD010000090.1 GCA_017445405.1 Synergistaceae bacterium | reverse complement strand
GACCTTTACGCTTATTCTGTAGTTGCCCTCAAAGGATTTTTTCTGTCCGAACTGGTCAATAGATCTCAGAGAGCCATTGACGTATGCCTTTACGCTGAGATTGCTTGATGTGGTGATGCCTGCGCTTGAGCCGTCGAGGAGACGCTTCTTGTTGAACTGGGTAGTCTTGGCGATGCGGTCGATCTGGTCGGCGAGCTGGTCAATCTCGAGCTGGATGTAGCTTCTGTCCTGAGAGGTCAGGGTGTCATTGCTGGCCTGAACTGCAAGCTCGCGCATACGCTGAAGCATTGAGTTCGTCTCGCCGAGTGCACCTTCTGCGACCTGAAGCATTGATGTAGCGTCCTGAGTGTTCCTGATGGCTACTTCAAGGCCGGAAATCTGGGAGCGCATTTTCTCGGAGATTGCGAACCCTGCGGCATCATCGGCTGCTGAGTTTATGCGCAGACCGGTCGATAATTTCTGTATGGTCTTCTCCATCGCGGTATTCGTGCTGTTGAGAGCATTATACGCGGTGAGAGCCGGTATGTTGTGATAAATCCTCATTGTTATTTAGCCTCCTGCAAACGGGATAAGATTAATCCTCGTCTCTCAATTTGTAATTGCTGGTGAAAATTTAGGTTATGTGCTGCAGTCCCTTGCAGTAAATTGGCTTCCGTGCCCTCACAGCTTATTTATCGGCCTCGCGCATTAATACTTTAACGCTATTTTTCCTGTGTAAAGGTGTATTATGCAAAGTGTGAGTTCATAGATTTGACAATAATATAAATTTTGGTATCATACGTTGCGTTTTCCAAGACATGAAGTAAATTTGGGTGGTTAGTTCAGAGGTAGAACGCTTCCTTGACACGGAAGAGGTCAGAAGTTCGATTCTTCTATCACCCACCATGTATATAACCCACCATGTATAACTAATTCCCAAAACGTTTTTTGCTCTCATATGTTACTTGTACTCTTTTACTATAGCTTCAGGGTACACCGATGGACGGCATGAATTTTCAAAAGTGCAGGTTGTGAAGTCGGAAGATAATCAATAAAGATAATGTTGAAAAATACATTTTATGTTATATTGACACTATAATTAATAAAAATTTCTCAGGAGGTTTCTTAGCAATGAAAAGATTTACTGTCTTCTTAATCGCGTTAATCATTCTGTCTTCGCTCTCATGTGTAGCAAGTGCTTCGGAAAAACCCAAGATAACAATATACACCTCGATGTATGAGGACGTTATCGAGGCAATGACCGAAGTCTTGCACGGGAAGTTTCCGAACTACAACATAGAGTTCTTCTACGGCGGAACAGGTACGCTTCAGGCTAAAATTGCTGCCGAACGCGACACCAAAAAACTCGGCTGCGATATGCTCATGGTGGCTGATCCTTCATATGCTCTCGAACTCAAAGCTCAGGGACTGTTACATGCTTACATCTCAAAAGAGGCCGGCAGCATCGCTCTTGAATACGACCCGGAAGGCTACTGGTATCCTGTCAGAAATCTCAACATGATACTTGCTTACAATCCTGAAAAGTTCAGGAGAGAAGACCTGCCGCAGTCATTCAAAGATTTTGCCTATGACGAAAGCATGAACGGCCTTATCTCGATGCCGAACCCTCTGACCGCAGGAACAGCACTCGTCGCAATCTCGGCTCTCAAAGACAAATACGGCTATGAATACTTCGACAGGCTCAAGGCAAATCATGTCATGGTAGAGTCAGGCTCAGTAGCCCTCACAAAACTTGAGACCGGAGAATGCAAAGTCATCATGATTCTTGAAGAATCCGTCCTCAAAAAACGCGAGGAAGAGGACAGCGAGCTTGCAGTAATTTATCCTTCTGACGGCGTAATATGCGTTCCGTCCCCGATAATGACCATCACGGACGAATGGAGTGCTCACGGAAATTCCAAAATCTGCGAGGAGCTTACAGACTGGTTTCTTTCTCCAGAAGGCCAGAGTTACATTGTCAAAGGCTGGATGCACTCAGTCCTGAAAAATCCTCCTGCAGTTCCCTACGACTCCATACCAACGGCTGAGATATTCAGAAGCGCAATGCCTGTTGATTGGGAACGCTGCCTGAGTGAACGCTCGGAACTCCGCACAAACTTTGAGGAACGCGTCAAGACCAGATAAACACACATACTCAAATGGGAAAGTTTCGTTTTGACGTAAAGGCGGCGTTGATCTCGGTAATCGTTCTGTTCCTCTTGGTGTTCAACGTCTTCCCGATGTGCTATCTGATTTTCCGTTCCTTCTTCGTTGATAACGGCTTCACTCTGGATGCCGTCAAGAGAATTTACACTTACCCTCTTAACTGGAATGCTCTGCGCAATACTCTCGTTACCGCAGGGCTTTCTATGGTCTTCGGAGTGATGATTGCTTTCCCTTTGGCTTGGCTTGTGGGGCGCACGGACATGTACGGACGGCGTTTCTTCAGGACGCTCTTCGTCATGACGTACATGGTTCCTCCCTATGTCGGGGCTATGGCATGGCTGAGGCTGTTAAATCCGCGGGTCGGCACGCTGAACGTGTTAATCGCGGATATTTTCGGCCTCTCCGAACACCCCTTCAACATTTACACCATAGGCGGACTCGTCTGGGTCTTGACGACGTTCTATTACCCTTACGCGTTCATCACGATCTCAAGGGCAATGGAGAAGATGGATCCTTCTCTTGAGGAAGCATCGAAGATTTCAGGAGCTTCTCCGCTGAAAACTGTAATGACCGTAACGTTTCCAATTATGCTGCCTTCAATCGTGGCGGCGGGGCTGTTGGTGTTCGTGTCAGCGGCATCGTGTTACGGCATACCTTCAATCATCGGAGCCCCCGGACAAATTGATACCGTAACCACAAGAATCATCGATTACGTTTATGTGGGTTCGGCAGAAGGTCTCACGGACGCGACGGCATTAGCTGTGTCATTGATGGTAATAGCTAATCTTGTGCTGTACGTCTCAAATTTCGTGTGCGGCAGGAAGCAGTATATAACAGTCTCGGGAAAATCTACCCGACCCAACATCGTAGAGCTTGGCAGATGGAGGCTGCCCGTAACAATTCTGGTCTCCATTTTTGCTTTGATAGTCGTAGTAATTCCGTTTGCGACCGTCGCAATGACATCATTCACGAAGAACCTAGGCAAGCCTCTTTCAAGCGCGAATTTCACAACTCGTTACTGGAATATCCTTTTCACGCGGAAAGCTATTCTCGACACAGCGAAAAACAGTCTCATATCAGCTTCGGTTGCGGCAACTGCAGGAACAGTCATCTCCTGCGTAATGGCCTGGCTCTTAACTAGGACGAAGGCAAGAGGACGGCAGATTCCGGATTTCTTAATCACTCTCGGAAGCGGAACTCCAAGCGTCGTAATTGCTCTCGCACTGATAACTACAATGTCTGGACGCTTCGGAATAAACATCTACAATACGCTCGCAATTATGATCGTGGCTTATATCGTGAAATATCTGCTGATGGGAATGCGCACGGTTGTATCAGCAATGAGCCAGATTCACCCGTCGCTTGAGGAGGCAGCATTGATTTCCGGTGCGGAATGGCAGCGCAGCTTCAAGGACGTAACCTTGCCGCTTATTGCTCCTTCAGTGGTCGCGGGGTGGTTCTTGATATTCATGCCGAGCTTCTATGAGCTTACAATGTCAACTCTTTTGTACTCAACCGACACGAAGACGATAGGCTACGAGCTTTTCACGTATCAGACGTATCACAGCCAGCAGACAGCTTCAGCAATAGCAACAGGAATTTTAATAATGGTCGTTGCTGTGAACTGGCTCTTGAACAAGCTGACTAAGGGCGAATTTTCCATTTAAGGCAGGAGTGAGCAAATATGTCTTCAATAACTCTGAACAATATCACGAAGAATTACGGCAGCGTCCAGATTATCCAGAACTTCAGCGACAAATTCAATGACCGTGAATTTATTACATTGCTCGGGCCTTCTGGCTGCGGAAAAACTACGATGTTACGAATGATAGCCGGCTTCGAGAAACCTACGACCGGAGAGATTAAGATTGATGATTCCGTAGTGAGCAGTGCAGATAAGTTTGTTCCTCCGAATCTAAGGAATATAGGCATGGTCTTTCAGTCATATGCTGTCTGGCCTCACATGAATGTTTTTGATAACGTTGCATATCCTCTGAAGATAAAACGTGTGCCGCGTTCCGAAATAACTGAACGGGTTATGAATATTCTTGAGGCTGTCCATCTGTCGCCTTACGTTAAACGAATGCCAAGCGAATTATCCGGAGGTCAGCAGCAGCGCATAGCACTTGGCCGGGCTTTGGTGTCAAATCCGCAGGTCTTGCTGCTTGATGAGCCGCTCAGTAATCTTGATGCCAAATTGAGAGAATTAATGCGCTTCGAGATTAAAGAAATCCAGCAACGCTTCGGAATAACCGTTGTTTATGTAACGCACGACCAGACAGAAGCAATGGCGATGAGCGACAGGGTTATAGTGTTCAATCAAGGCGCAGTTCAGCAGACAGACACGCCAATGAACATTTACCGCAATCCAGCGAATCAATTTGTAGCTGACTTTGTCGGCAAGATAAATTTCATAGACGGCACAGCTTCAGGAGGACAGATAGAATTTGCAGGAGGTCAGCGCATGGATTATTCGGGAGATAAACAAGGTGAAGTAGTAGTAGCTGTTCGTCCCGAGAATATGATTATGCGCACTGACAGGGGGATTCTGCGCGGAGAGATGCTGAACGAATACTATTTAGGTGATGTGAACGACTGCCGCGTTGACGTGGACGGCACGACATTAAGAGTTATCTTGCCGGGCAGCACTTACGGAAAGTTCGGTATCGGCAAAGAGCTTTGGCTGGACTTCGACGAGTTTTTAGTTTTTGATAAGCAATAATATCCTTTATGAGAAAGCAAATGTGAGGCTTAACTCATTATAGCAATCTTCACAGTTTGGCGGCGATGATAATCAGCAGTTTGGATTCCCCCGGTCAGGAAAACGGGCCGGGGATTCTTTTTGCTCTGAGCAAGGTCTTGACTTCACAAGCGCAAGTACCGACAACGGATAAATCATGAGGCTAAGTTTATGCAGCTTCTTTCAATTCTTCATCCGTCAGGATCAAAACCCCAAACTCCTCACGAACAATACGGGACAGCGCGTCCAAAAGCGGCTGAACCTCCTCCGGACGATCTTTCGCATGAGCCGCAAGCCGACGTGCAATGGCTCTTGCCCTTATCCTGCTATTCTCGCTCATCTCATCATACTTGCCATTCAACGCCGCGATGTAAAATTCTCGCTCCAGTGCCTTAGCCTGCCTAATCCATGCCTCCGTTCCCTCCTTGCCCTCGTTCTGCCTCACAAACTCATAGAGGAAATGATCCAAGTATCTATTCACCTCAGCAATTTTCCTGTGATGAAGCTGAAGCTCCGCGACTGTGCCGTTGGAGAGAGCGATCTTGAGCTGGAAATCACGATAACCGCTTGCTTTGCTGTGCGTCCAGCGGTCAATGAAGCGGACGACATACTCTCTGGATTTCAGCACCTCCGCAGCTGCTAGAATCTTTTCCTCGGTGTCGAACACCAGAGTTGCCGCAAGAATGTCCGTTACGCGGCTGAGATCACCATCGTAAATCTTCGCCACCTTCTCGCGAACACGAGCCTCACTCTTGAGGCCTTCACGCTCAACCAGCTCTGCTCCAAACTCATCGCGCAGTGAAGCCATGAGCGCGTGAAACTCCGACTCTGCAGCCCGGTTCTTCGCATAAAGCTCCTCGATAGTCTTGACATCATTCTGGATCGGCATCGTACGAATCTTCACGGCTTCTTTCTCTTCTGCGTCTGCGCGTGTAGGTGCAGCGATGAGTGCTAGTGCGCAAAGTGATAACAAGAATTTTCTCAATCTACAAACCTTCCTTTTGCGTAGTGATTTACAAAAAATGCCGGGCAGTTGAGTCTACCCGGCCTCAGTATTGTTTGGCTTAACGGGAAAGTCCGAAGAACGGATATTTTTCCCTCGTGAAGTGCATCGTCTGGTACTTCACAAGCCACGTAGCATCACGTGAATAGCCCGAAGTGAAATCGAAATCCAGCTCGCTTTTCCCCGCTACAGGGTAATTCTGGAATCTCCTGTGCCTGTCGGACTTGTTCTCGGCCTGAACACTGACATAGCAGAAAGCAGCATCACTCCCGCCTGATGAAGTATAAGCAGTGTAGGACGGGTCTACGTTCTGCATGTTATGATCCGAAGTTCCCCAGTAACGTCTGCCCGCTGCCTTGTAGCTCTGCCGTCCGTCGAGAGTTGCGCTCTTGCCAGCCTGTATATCCTCAGTTACAGCAGCACTCACAAAGAACTCTTTGAAGCCTGTTGAGCCTCCGCCGTTGCTCCCGAAAGGCTGATGATGTGTGTCGTCGTCTCCGGCATCATCCTCCTTTGCGTTGTAGTCATTATAGGCCTTGTGCTCTTTATCCTGGGCGGTCATAAGCATACGGTAGAAAACGTAACGGTCTCCTGTCGCCTTAAGCTCTGCGGCAAGAGTATCCATTGCTGATTTTGTCTGCGACACCTTCGAGGAATTGCCGTAAAAGTCCGGGTCTGACGTTACCGTGGCTATTATGTTCCTGTACCTGTCATTATAGGCGTTGCGTATTGACGCATCCATCTTCGTATTGTCCAGTCCCGCGATAACCTGATAGTACCCTCCCAGCGTCATCAATGACCTGTTGAAGCTCAGTATCAGAACCGCAGTATCCGGCGCAATCGGTATAGTCCCGTCGTCGCCTTCCCTGTTCATCTTGTCCAGAACAGCATCAAGCAGGCTGTAACGCTTCAGGACTACGCTTACAGGCGCAAACTGTGCAGGAGACTGTTTAGACAAGGCAGAACGGAACCTGAACAGTTCAGCTACAACATTGCCGATTGCCTCTACGTTGTTCTTGCCCTTCGACGGCGATATTACCTTCGCGTCAGGGTCTGAGGCATCCGAGCCGCTCGTCCTGATCTCGACTGACACGGAGGCCTTGTACTTGTTCAGAATGTCTTTCGTCTCGTTAGCTATCTTTGCGCTGGCCTGCGGTCCCTGTTCGTTAAGAGACTGGAATTTTACTCCAAGCTGGGACTTAACCTCTTTGAGCTGTTCCGTCGTCTCTGTGGTGATTGAGATAAACGCATCGTATGTTCCTCCGTAAACGTAGCCAGCCACAAAGTAATCGCCGTACAAATTCCGGAAGTTCGTGCTGCCTTGTTCAAGCTGCGCAGAGGCGGCCTCTGTAAGCTGGTAAGCAGACATATCAAGCAGTCTCGGTTCTGTCTCGCGTTCGTCATAGTGAATCACAAGAGTCGTTGACGTAAGGCCGTACTTGTAGCTGCTCATGTGCGAAATGCTGGCATCTAACCCGAATCCGCCCTTCGAGAATGAAGCGTCCGCTGTAGTCTTCGAGAACTGCTCCTGCTCCTGCTGTGATGAAACAAAGTCTGCCTTGTAGTTGGAAGTAACTCTCTTAGTGCCGGGAACCGGAAGCGTGAAGCCCTGCAGTGCGTGCCCTCTTGCCTGATAGCCCGTTACGCCGAAGAAACCGCTTCCCAAGCCATATGCGCTGTCATACGGCAAGTCTGATAACGTTGAAGAGATAGCGGATCTGCCGCTGTTCAGGTTATTGCCCGCCGCTGCTCTGACAGTCGAAGCTGAGGATACGTCCGCGTCGTCATCTGCAGTTAGGCCGCTGTACTCCTGCATTATGTAGAGCCACTCAAGGACTTCTTCGATCTCCTCGTCAGTCAGTTCTTCAGGCCTGTCATGTGAAGGATTTTCCCCGTAATACTTCTTCAGGTAATCAGGCCTCAGCGCGAGGTAGAGTCTGCGCAGCTCGATTACGTCGTCGATGTCTGCTGTGTCCGTTGTATTTCCGTAATCGTCCTTGAACTTGAACCGCGTGTAATATCCCGGCTCGCCTCTCTCGTTCCGTAGTTCCTTGTAGATGAACAGGACGCATGAATTATCCGGTGCTTCTGCCGGTGATGACTCCGAAGAGCTGTCTCCGTAAGTGCTGTCGAGAGAGTCAGCCTCGTCCTGGCCGATTGCATCAACGATCATGCTGTAAAACTCGTCTGTGCTGTCCCCTGATGCTGCATCTTCAGATTCGTCCGCAGTCAGATACAGGCCGCTTACCTTGATGACGTACTCGCCGCTTACTGAGGGCCTGAAGGTCAGGCACACCAGAGAAGGCTTCTCTTCAGGGTATGCGGATATCTGGATTCTGTCGCCTGGCAGTGCACCGTCAGAGAAGAAATACGGCAGAGGTTCTTTGCTCACGGGGTCAAGAATCTCAATTACAGGCAGGAGCGACTCTATCGGGTCAGTGAGATTTCTCGAGAACTCAATTGTGTATTCAGTGCCGGCCTGAAGGTTTACGGATACAGCATCAGGCTCGCCGACATCCAAACTTTTTAGTTCCTCGAAGACTAGAATTGTAGGAGCTGAAACATTGATTGACGCAGGGGATGATGAGGCTTGAACGTATCTGATGGTAACCTCGTCGAAATCGAGGAAATCAGGCTTGCCGTCGTCGTCAGTGTCGAACCCTTCATTCTCAAAAATGGTATCGCCTCCGACAACTACGCTTCCATTATTGCCTCCCCCGTCAGTAGAACTACTGCCTCCGCAGCCCTGTGATGCAATGACAGTAAACACCACAAGCAAGCAGAGCATGAAACTGCAAAAACTTTTACGATGCATAAATAACACCTTCCTTAAATATTATTGCAATGAGAGGCGAATACTACTTTCCCTCAACCTGCTCAATTATAAACTAATGGCTTACTATCCGCATCTCCGGCTATAACGCTGCAAAGTTACCTACAATGTTTTGAATCTGCCACGCACACTAACAGCAAAGCCCCTTCACGAAGCGTAATCACAGCGTCATCATCAGGACTTAGCACCTCGTTGCTTATGCCGTACTGATACTCAGGGACAATCTCCGCATCATCAAGACAGTACTTTGCGCCAGTAATCGTGATTCCCCGAGCAGTCCCCGCAATGTTCAGCAGAGAGAAGCACCGCCAACCGTAACGCACCTTCTGCACTTGGCCGGGGGTGATTATCTTCATCTCTGAGCAGTCATCAACCATGAGAGCATTTTTCCCGGACTTGGCGAGCATCAGGAGAGCGTAAATATTGCCGAGAGTCATATCATGCCTTCCTCCTGTTGCGCCTATCATCAAGAAGTCATCATACCCTCTTTCCATGCCTTCCTTCACTGCGTAGATGGTGTCCGTGTCGTCCTTCTCAACAGGCAGAACTATCACATTGCTCAAGTCTTCAGGGCGTTCATGAGAGTCGAAATCCCCGATAATGAGGTCAGGCACAGCTCCCAGCTTTTCCTGATGCCTCAGCCCGCAGTCGCAGTACACATAATAATCATCATGACGCAGATACTTTCTCATCAGCTTATAGTCCCGAATCTCTGCGCCTCCGATAATCACCCAACGCCTCATTTTCCGCGCCATCCCATGTCCCAGAATCCCATCTCGTAAAGCGAACATGCCCTGAAGATCTCAGCCAAGTGTTCAAGCTGTGAGTCAGAGTAATTCTCCGCAGCCCTCTCAAGGTATGACACAAGCACCCTGTTCAAGCCGCAATATTCTTCGCCCGAATAGCAGCTCACCCAGTTACCGTAAAGCTCATGTTTCCCTGCATCGGGGTTGTTGCGCAAAATCCTCTTCGCAATGTCCTCATAGCTCAATGCGCATGAGAGTATCGCCGCAAGAATCTCCGCCTCGCCCTCCTCATAGGCAACCCTCAGCATGTAGGACGTGTACGAGAGGTTCTCCAGCTCCCTTTTTGCCGAGCCGAGTTCTTCCTGAGTCACGCCGAGCCTTCCCATGTAGCCTTTGTGAATATCCATCTCGACATGAGCAATTGCCTGAATGACCGACGAGAATAGCTGCATAGTATCAAGATTCTTAGCCTTGCTCACACCGAGCGCGAATACCTTGCTGTACTCGTTCAGGTACATGTAATCCTGAATGATATAGTGCCGGAACTTCGCAGGATCTAGAGTGCCCGTCTCTATGCCTTTCACGAACGGGTGAGCGTTGTAGCTGCTCCAGAAGTCGGACACGGAGTCCATCAGACGCGCAACAATACTTCTGCTCTGAGAGAACTTCCCCGTTAGGCTGAATGCGTGCATCATCGGCCCGCAGCCCTTCCCCAAGTTCAGACCTGCCCCGAGTGCTCCGGAAATATACTCTTTCGCCAGAGTTACGGACTCAGTCAGTGAGTAGCCCTTCGCGAGGTTAGAGGCTATTGCGCTCGAGAGCGTGCATCCTGTGCCGTGAGTATTCTGTGTGTCTATCCGTTTTCCCGTGAACCACGAGCCGTACTCTCCGGAGTACAGGTAATCGTTCGCATCATTAATCATGTGCCCGCCCTTCACGAGGACGCTGCAGCCGAAACGTTCAGCTATCACCTTTGCAGCCCGAGTCATCGCGGACTCGTCAGCTATCTTCATGCCCGAGAGAATCTCCGCCTCCGGAATGTTCGGAGTCGCAGCAACTGCGAGAGGGAGAAGCTCGTCCGCAAGAGTCTTCACCGCGTCATCGTCAATCAGCTTTGCTCCGCTCGTCGAGACCATCACGGGGTCAACGACAATGTTTCTCGCTCCCCAGTGCTTGAGGGACTCCGCGATTACGTGAATGAGTCCGCTGCTGGAGACCATGCCTATTTTCACTGCGTCGGGGAATATGTCGCTGAACACCGCATCTATCTGCTGTTTCAGGAATTCTGGACTCGATTCCTGAATGCCTGTTACTCCCGTCGTGTTCTGTGCCGTAAGAGCGGTGATTGCGCTCATGGCGAACACGCCGTTCATGGTCATAGTCTTGATGTCCGCCTGAATGCCCGCGCCCCCTGATGAATCACTTCCTGCTATCGTTAATGCTGTCCTCATTGAGAAATTTCCTCCAGTCGTCAATGTAGTAGTCTGCTGTGTCAATAATCCTCTGTCTGTCATGAATACTCGACGCGTCGTAGACTCCGTACGTGATGAATCCTGCACTCTTGGCTGTCTCGACTGCGTAGAGCACGTCCTCAAACACTGCGATGTTCTCAGGAGCGAGGCTCAGAGAGTCAGCACATGCCAGAAATATTTTGCTGTCGTGCTTGTCCGTCCCGAGTTCCGAGCACGTGAACACTTCATCAAAGTATTCTGCTATGCCGTTGCGTGAGAGTGCCGCATTGAGTAATTCCCTGTCTCCTGATGTCGCAATTACCATGTGAATATCTTTAGCTCTCAGCATGTCAAGAAACTCTCGGACTCCCTGCTTGAGTTCGGCCTCGTTCCTGTAGAAGCCCTCAATCATCCGTGAGATTCCCTCCTGAATCTGACTCACTGACTCATGAAGGCCGTAGTGAGTCTTGATGTACCCGCACCCCTGCGCGTAACTCAGAGGCCAGAGTCCCGCCGAGAGTCCTTCTTCGGGAGTGATGCCTCTGCTCAGGAGGTAGAGTTCTCCGAGATTCCGCCACACATGCATAGAGTCCAAGAGCGTACCGTCAGCGTCAAAGATTGCTCCCTTAAAATCTAGCTGCATATCTCTTCAGCGAGCGAGCGCAATTCCTGAGCTGCTCCTGCAATGTCCGGCGAGGCAAATATCGCGCTTATCACGGCCAGCCCCGCAATTCCCGAGCCTGCAAGTTCACGGGCATTCTGTGAGTTAATGCCTCCGATTGCGACAACAGGAATCTTCACAGCACTGCAGATCTCACGTAACGCCTCGTGTGTGATGTCGACAGCGTCAGACTTTGAGCCTGTGTGAAAGACTGCTCCCGCCCCGAGATAGTCCGCTCCACGAGATTCTGCGAGCACTGCCTCTTCCGGAGTCCTGACGCTCACGCCGAGAATCTTTCCCGGCCCTATGAGTGCCCTGACGTTTCCGGCTTCCATGTCGTCCTGCCCGACGTGTACTCCGTCTGCGCTGATGTCCATTGCTAGCCTCACGTTGTCATTCACGATGAAGGGTATATCGTGCTTCCTGCAGAGCCGCTGAATCTCGAGAGCCTGATACTTGAACACCTCATAGCCGAGATTCTTTTCGCGGAGCTGAATCAGAGTCGCCCCTCCGGAAATTGCCTCTTCCACGACTTGGCCGAGACTCCGACCATGAAGCCATGTCCTGTCCGTTACAGCATAGAGCTTCAGACTCTCCCTAGAGAACTTCATACTTTGCCCCCTCGTCTAGGATTTCGCCCGTCATGTTGCAGATTGCGTCAATGATTCTGTTCCTGTAAGTCGAGTTGCCCTCGTGAGGCTGAAGGTGTGAATAGCCTACCTCTCCGGCCAAGCCCATAGCGCACACTGAAGCAGCAGCAGCCTCGAGCTTGTTGTCAGGGTTAGCGGCCACGAATGCGGTCATGAGTCCCGAGAGCTGGCAGCCCGTGCCGGTGATGCGTCCCATCTCTGCCCTGCCGTTGCGGATGACATAGCACCTCTCTGAATCTGCGACGAGGTCAATTGCTCCTGTGAGTGCGATGACTGCGCCGGAACTCCGGGAAAAGTCCTTCACGAACTTCACCATGAATGCGAGGTTGGAGCCGTTCACCGAGTCGGCTTTGTCGGCATCGACTCCGTGAGTAGTCCCCGAGCCGAGCACGAGAGTCTTTATCTCTGATGCGTTGCCGCGTATAACGTCGAACTTCAGAGCCTTCATGAGGCTGATCGCGGTGCGTGTACGGAGGGTGCTCGCTCCTGCACCTACGGGGTCAAGCAAGAGTGTGTGGCCTAAGTCCTGAGCTTTGCGTCCGGCACGGAACATTGCGTCAATCGTCCGGGAGTTCAGAGTCCCGATGTTGATGTTGAGGCCGCTGCAGAGGGCGGTAATCTCTTCTGCGTCGTCGGGTTCGTCTGCCATGATGGGGCTTCCTCCGCAGGCCAGCAATGCGTTAGCTACATCGTTGACCGTAACGTAATTCGTGATGTTGTGAATGAGCGGTGAAACTTTGCGCACATTGTCTAGATAGATTCCTAGCAAGATAAATTCTCCCTTCGCAATGAGAGAGTGAATACATGCTGATGATGAGAATAATTGTGTGTTCCCTACGCCGGCATTATCCGGATCAGGTTATGATGGTCGGAATAAGAATAATTCCCTCTCAGCCTGTAAACAAGCTCCCATTTTTATGATTGTGTGTGAGAAACGTAGATATTATATGCTATAAGTCTCAACAAGTCTAAATTTTCTGGGCTTGACATAAATTAAGCAAGATTGTAACCTTACCAAGTTAATTGTTTCCCGGAACTTATGGGGGGCAAGAGAAATATTTTCACAATTATTCAGGAGGCTTGTTTTAATGGCACAGGGTAGTGTAAAGTGGTTCAACGAGAGCAAAGGGTACGGGTTCATCACCGCCGACGAGGGCAAAGACGTATTCGTCCACTTCAGCGCAATTCAGGGAGAGGGCTTCAAGACTCTCAACGAAGGACAGAAGGTCTCGTTCGATGTCGTCAACGGAGAGAAAGGCCCGCAGGCTGCTAACGTTGTGAAGCTGTCGTAAGTTGTAAGTCTCCTGCACACCGCGTAACTTCAAGGCAGCAGATAATCACTTGACAATCGGAATCAATGAGGACCATGTGAACAACGCAAGGCCCTCTATTTTTTGTCCGCCTACAGCAGCTCGAGAGTATTCTTGTCCAGCTTCCCGCCGAATGACCTCTTAAGCACTTTGTGGAATACTGAATCTGGTTCAGAGATATGCGCGAAGAGTGTCATGCATGAATGCAGCTTCCGGTCATCAGGATAGCCGCCCATAACGCTCTCAGGGTCAGAGTCCCACAGGTCGAGCAGTACACTTGTAATCTCCCTGAGCCTCGCGCCTAGCACAGGATGTTCAAGATACGCCCTCGCCTCATCAATGCCGTCAAGTCCGTAGAACTCGGAGTAATGGCTCGTCCCCAAACCTTTAAGCTGCGGAAAGATATACCATATCCAGTGGGATTTTTTCTGCCCTGCCTTCATCTCACTTAACGCAACAGGATAATCTCTCTCCTGTGCCTTCACAAAACGCTCTAAATCATAGTTCTTCATTTATGTTTACCTCCTTATCATAATTTACCCTCCAGAACCACAGCCCGCACGCCGGGACTGTCATTGCAGATTCACTTCTCTCACTCCCTGAAAGCAAAGCCTCAAGCCACGAAAGAGAGTTTTTCCCGAGAGCAACATTATTCACGTTGCCGACAATTATTCTCACCATGTTAGTCATGAACGACTGAGCTTTTACCGTGATGATTGAGAGACTGCCCCTGTTCCTGAGCCTCAGGCTGTCAATCGTCCTGAATGAATCATCAGGGCATTCACCGGTCTTGCAGAACGCCCTGAAATCATGCCGTCCCTGAATCATCCTGCAGGCCTCGCGCGCTAAATCCATGTTCCAGCTTCTGCCTTTGCGCCACCACACGTAATTATTCAGCACAGGAGGACACACATAGCCGTGATAGATGAAGTATCTGTACTCGCGGGATAATGCGCTTCTTCGGGCGTTGAAGTCTTCACACACAGTGAATATCTTCATGACGCGTATATCTTCAGGAAGGTAGAAGTTCAGTGCGAGGCGTAACTTGTCCGTCGGAATGTCCTTGCTGAGGCTGAAGGATGCGACCTGCCCCCATGCATTCACGCCTTTATCAGTCCTGCCTGCTCCGGTGATCCTGACGGGAGACTCCGCAATCTTCGCGAGCACTCCCTCGAGCACTTCCTGAATGCTCAGTGCATCGGGCTGAACCTGCCAGCCGGAGTAATTTTTCCCGAGATAGCTTATCTTTGCTGCGTAGTGATTCATTCGTCGAGATAGGGCACTACATAAGCCATCCATTCAGCAACTGCCTTATCGCTTAGGTGCAGGCCGTCAAGAGTGTATTCTTCTGCGAGTTCTCCCTCAGCGTCAAGCAACAACGGGTATAAATCAATAAACGTGCAGTGCAGATCTTCAGCTATTGCCCGGATCTCTGCGTTGAGTTCCTGAATCAGAGTGTTGGGGCGCGAGGCGAAATTCCGAGTCGGGAAAACTGCCTGCAGGTAGATTCGAGTCTGGGGACTCTTGGCCTGAATGCGGGAGACGATCTCCCGGATATTGCGAGCGATGGGAGCAGTCCAGAGGTCTTGGCCGATGTCGTTAGTGCCGATGAGCAGGAATAACTTTGCGGGCCGGAGCGAGATGACTTCGCCGAGTCTGCGCAGTACTCCCGATGTGGTGTCTCCGGCGATTCCCCTGTTGATGATGCGGTATGACGGCAGGACTTCATCAAAGTTCACATAGTCCGTTATGCTGTCCCCTAGAAATACTATTCTTCCTGACTCTCTTGGCATGGCGTTAAACTCCTTCACCTTCTTTGTGTAGTATGTATCTATTATCCCGTAATGCCTAAGCACTCTGATTACAGGCCTCCTTCCGAGAAAGCATATCACACCCAGAATTGCCATTACTGCACAGATAACACGCAGCTTCTTCATGATTCATTATCACTCCTTTCTTGAGGGCGGGAGGGCGGGAGGTTGGACGCGCAGGCACGCCAAGCGGACAACCCTTCACAGCATGGATAACGCACTCAGCAATCACCGCACAAACACGCCTCATGCTTCATCACTCCTCACAGAATGAACGACACACCAGAAATCACAGCGCACATCACCAGCACAAGACTATCTGTCATCTTCCACACTAAGGGCTTGCGTCTCGTCCTGCCCTCTCCGCCTTCATAACCCCTCGCCTCCATCGCTACAGCTATATCATCTGCACGCCTGAAGATTATTATGAATAACGGTATCAGCACAGGGAAAAACGCCTTCACCCTCTGAAAGATATTACCCTGATCAAGCCTCGCTCCCCTCGATAACTGCGCACGCATTATCTTGTCCGTCTCCTGCATCAGCAACGGAATGAACCTCAACGCCATACCTATCATCATTGCTGACTCATGAGCAGGAAAGCCTACACGCGCAAGAGGCGAGAGCAACGCGTCGAGTCCGTCCGCCAGCTCAAGCGGTGCAGTCGTCAGCGGCAGCAGGACAGCAAACATCATCAGCACCAGCAGTCTCGAGGCCATGAAGAACGACGTGCGGATCCCCCGCCCGAGATTCCCGCCCCACGACGCAGCAATCATGTTGAACACGAGCGTGAATATCACTAGGAACATCACCGGCCTTGAAGCCCTCAGGACAATACGCCATGAGATTTTGGAGACATGCACGGCAAGAACCAGAAGAGCCGTCCAGAATCCCAGAGCAATAACGCCCTTTGACGGAAATATCGCCGAGATTATCAGGAGCAGCGAGAATAATTTTGCGCGGGGGTCAAGCCTGTGAATGAATGACCCTGTGGGTATATACTGCCCGAGATTTACGTTTGTGAAATACATGCTATCAACTCCTGATAGTTATAGACCAGCGGGAAATCATGATTTGCCTTCCTAATCTCCGCAGATATTCTCAGCACATCCGGCCAAGCCTCCGGGTCAAGGACATTCATTAACTCTTCAAGCACTTCATGAGGCCGTCCCTCACGGATCTTCGCTGCATTCCTGAGAATTAATATCCTGTCGCTGTAGTTCAACGCCATATCCAGATCATGAGTTACCGTGATTATCGTCTTGCCCTCATCGCGCAGTCTCCCGAGCATCCCGAGAATCTTGCGCTGGTATGACGCATCGAGTCCCGCAAGAGGTTCATCGAGCACGACACATTCAGGCCTCGCCGAGAGCACTGACGCAATCGCAACAAGTCTTCTCTCTCCGCCGGATAATGCTATCGGGCTGCGATCCAGAAACTCGCGGGGGAGTCCTGCACACTCGAGTCCGTAGATTATCGCTTCGTCAAGCTCCTGCTTCCTGAAGCCCGCATTCTTCGGAGCAAACGCTAATTCCTCTCGCACCGTAGGCGAAAATAGCTGATCCTCCGGGTGCTGAAAGACGAGTCCGACTCTCTGCCTCAGCGTGTGAACTTCCTCGCCCTTCTGCGGGAGAGCCTCGCCGTCAAAGAGTATCTGCCCCTCTTGAATCTTGTACAGAGCATTCAAGTGCTGGACGAGAGTAGATTTTCCCGAGCCTGTGCGCCCTATTATCGAGAGCCATTCTCCGGAGAGAAACTCCGCGTCTATGTTCCTGAGAGCGTAAGATTTATCCGTGTACCTGAACGACAGATCATCTACCTTGAACTTGGCCGGACTGTGTGATTCATCATTTGCTGCTTCATCAAGCACAGCCTTCACGTTCACGAAATCATCAGGAAAACTCAGCCCTTTATTCTCGCAATACTTCCTGAACCTGAACTCGTCGGGAAGCTCAAAGCCTAACTCCTCCGCCTTGTCCCAGAACTCCCACGTCGTGCCCTGCCACTTTATGCTCCCGTGCGAGAGAACTATTACCCTGTGAATGTCGTCAAAGTTCTCTGCGCCTATCTGGTGCGTTACCTGAATGATGGTCATTCCAGCCGCGTGAAGCTCCCGCAATGCCTGTTCAATGTCAAGCCGTCCTTTCGGGTCGAGCATCGCAGTAGCCTCATCGAGAATCAGGCACTCAACCTTTGCGGCCAGGACTCCCGCAAGAGCGAGTCTCTGTTTCTCGCCTCCCGACAATGCAGCTACTGATGAATCCTGCTTGTGTGTCATGTTCACACGGAGAAGTGCCGAGTCGACCCGGGCCTGAATCTCGCGTGAAGGCAGGCCCTGATTCTCCGGAGCAAACGCTGCATCATCCTCAACCATAGCTGCTACTATCTGGTTCTCAGGATCCTGAAACACCATGCCTATCGTCCTTCGCAGTTCCTTGAAGTCCATCTCCTGAATGTCCGTGCCGTTCACTAAGCATGTCCCTTCAGAAGGACTAACAAGACCGCCCAGAATCCTAACCAGCGTGGATTTTCCGCTTCCGTTATGACCGAGTACAGCTATACGTTCACCTCTGCTTACAAAAAACGAGACGCGGTTTAATGCACGTCCCGTATTCTTTGCGCCGTAAGCGAACGATACAGATTTGACCTCGATTAACGGAGTATCATTATTCTGCACGTTCAACAAGTTCTATCACTGCCATCGGTGAGCCGTCGCCTTTCCTTGCGCCCAGCTTGACTATTCTTGTGTAGCCTCCCTTGTCAAAGTCCTTGTACTTGGGGGCTATCTCCTGAAACAATTTCGTTGCTGCCTCTTTGTGGGGCATCTTCGAGAACACTACGCGTATATCATGAACGCTCCCGCCTCTCGCTCTGGTGATGAGCTTTTCGGCAACACGGCGTAATTCCTTCGCGCGGGTTACTGTCGTCGTGATGCTCCCGTTCAGGAAAAGGCTCGCTGCCATGTTCCCGAGCATGAGCCTTCTGTGGCTGCCGTAACGTCCGAGTGTCCTGTGGTCAACATGATGTCTCAATTTATGCGTACACCTCCTTAATGTATTTACTTCTCGTCAGACGCTTCTGACTCCGATTCTGCTTTCTCCGGTTCTGCTTTCGCCTCAGTCTTTGCCCTGCGTGTGCGCTTTGGCTTCGGCTCGGCTTCTCCCTCCGGCTCTGCCTCTGCTTTTGCCCTGCGTGTGCGCTTCGGCTTCGGCTCGAACTCTGCCTCTGCTTCTGCTTTAGGCTCTGCTTTCGGCTTGCGTGTGCGCCTAGGTTTTGCGGGCTTCTCCTCAGACTCCGGCTCGGGGGCCGGCCCTGCTGATTCTGCTGGCTCCGGCTCTGCTTCAGGCTGCTGCTCTGCGTCAGGCTCGGGAGTCTCCTCTGCCTCTGCCTCTGGTGATACGTCCTGCTCGTCCGGCTCGTCGTCCTCAGAATCACTTTCTGACGCGGGCGGTGAGGGCTGGAGCGCATACCCGAAGGATGCGAGTCTCTCCTCGATCTCTCTGAGGGACTTTCTGCCGAGATTCCGAATCTTCAGCAGGTCATCACGCGATTTCTGCAGAAGGTCTCCGATAGTCTGAATCCCTCCGCGCAGTAAGCAATTCTCGCTCCTGATTGACAGCTCCAGTTCGTGAATCGAGTGCGTGAACTGCTCGGCCTCTTCATCGTCCGTTTCAGTCTCGCCTGAAGACACAACCTCTGTGTCCTCTGAAGGCCTCGACTTCTGAGGTGCGGTGTTGACTGTGTCAGCAATCTGACCGAAATACTCCCTCGCTATGCCTGCAGCTTCCTTGACGGCTTCCTCCGGAGAAACTGCGCCGTTCGTCCAGACTTCCAGAATCAGACGCTCGAAGTCTATGCTCTGTCCCACGCGGGCATTCTCGATCTGGTAGTTCACGCGCTTCACAGGCGAGAATATCGCATCCGCCAGCATTGCATCTATAGGCAGCGGAGGCAGCGACGGACGCTCACGTTCCGCAGAAAGATAACCTACTCCCTGCTCAACGTATATCTCCATCAGCAGGTGCGCATCAGGCTCAAGCGTGCAGAGTATTCCGTCTCCGCAGAACTCGAAATCGTTATCCCAAGGCATGTCTTTCGCCGTGATGACTCCGGGATTCTCAGCGCGCGTGAAAAAGTCTTTGGGCAGCTCGTCAGAGTCAAGTGTGATTATCTTGAAGCCGTCCTCGTTCACGCTGACCTCGTCCTTTGCCGTCTTTGCGCGGATGGGTATATGCTTCAGGTTCATCAGTATCTCGATAACGTCCTCGCGGATGCCCTTGATCGTGCTGAACTCATGAAGTACTCCGTCGATCTTCACTGCCGTTACTGCTGCTCCCCTGATTGACGAGAGCAATAACCTCCGGAGCGCATTGCCTACAGTGTCGCCGTAACCCCTCGCGAGCGGCTCAATGCAGAATCTTCCGTAATCCTGAGATTTCTCTTCGCTATATACAGTAAACTTTGTGTCTTCCAAATTTCAGGATCTCCTTCTTGTGCTGAAAATTAGACTCTGCGTCTCTTCGGAGGCCTGCACCCGTTATGTGGAATAGGTGTAGAGTCCTTGATGAGATTCACCTGAAGCCCTGCTGCCTGCAATGCTCTTATCGCGCTTTCACGGCCGGGTCCGGGACCTTTGACGACAACATCTATCTCTGTCATGCCCTGATCCTGTGCACCTTTCGCTACCTGCTGGGCTGCTATCTGCGCCGCAAACGGGGTAGATTTTCTTGCGCCCTTGAAGCCTACGTTTCCGCCGGATGCCCACGTAATGATATTACCGGCCTTGTCGCTTATGCACAGTATTGTGTTGTTGAACGTTGAGTATATATGCGCAACACCGTAATTGATGTTCTTCTTCTCGCGTCTCTTGCCTTTGCGGGCCTGAGCTGTTCTCTTTGCCACTTCTTACTTTCCCCCCTTACTTCGTTGCCTGCTTCTTGTTCGCAACTGTCCTTCTCGGGCCTTTGCGCGTTCTGGCGTTCGTCTTGGTGCGCTGGCCTCTTACAGGAAGCCCGAGCCTGTGTCTCTGTCCCCTGTAGCAGCCGATGTCGATTAATCTCTTGATGTTCATTGAGATTTCGCGTCTGAGATCGCCCTCGACCTTGTGGTTGTCCTCGATCTCACGGCGCAGCTTCTGAGCATCTGCCTCGCTCAGGTCTTTTACTCTCGTATCAGGATTTACGCCCGTAACAGCCAAAATCTGCTGTGCTGTCTTGAGGCCTATCCCGAATATATACGTTAAGCCTATCTCTACCCTTTTCTCTCTGGGAAGATCTACTCCTGCTATACGTGCCATTGCGTTATTACCTCCTCACGCCCTGACGCTGTTTGTGTCTGGGGTTGCGCGAACATATTACTCTTACAACTCCATGACGGCGGATTACCCTGCAAAATTCGCATATAGGCTTTACTGACGGCCCTACCTTCATGTTCTATTACCACCTTGTTATTTATAGCGATATATTATTCTCCCGCGGTTCAAGTCATACGGGGAGATCTCGACAAGCACTCTATCACCGGGAAGTATCCTGATGAAGTGCATCCTCATTTTTCCGCTGACGTGCGCCAATACTCTGTGCCCGTTCTCAAGTTCTACCCTGAACATTGCATTGGGCAGAGGCTCGGATATTACGCCCTTTATCTCTATTACGTCCTCTTTGCCGGGATTTGCCATTAACTCACTACGCTCCTGTGAAAATGTCCTGCGTCAATGTCTTGACCTGCCTTTATCTTGTCTATTAACTCTTCTGCGCGCTTCGATGTCGGCTGCAGATGCTTCGGATTCTTGAGCTTCATGTGCGTTGTGTTGAACCTCTCAGGCCTGATTAACATTACCCTGCCGTCCTGATTCATGCCTCCAACAATATACTCAAGCCCTGCGTCCTTGCCCTGCCTTGAGATTACGACCTGGCCTACAGAAAACTCTGCCACGGTGTCAATATCTCCGGCCCGTCCTCAAGAACTGCAACCGTCCGTTCAAAATGGGCTGCATCAGAACCATCAACTGTAAGTACTGTCCAGCCGTTAGTCCCGACACGAACGTCCTCGCGCCCGGACATTATCATAGGCTCAATAGCTATCGTCATTCCAGCTTTGAGCGTCATACCCTGACCTGCTTTCCCGTAGTTCGGAATCTGCGGCGACTCGTGCATCTTCTGGCCTATGCCGTGCCCGGTGTAGTCCCTCACGACGCCGTAGCCCAACGGCTTCACGTAACTTTCGACTGCGTGGCCGATGTCCCCGAGAGTGTTTCCCGAGAGAGCCTGAGCTATTGCGCGGTTCAGCGACTCCTCCGTAACCTTCAGGAGCTGCATTCGTTTTTCGCTTATCTTGCCGACCGGGTAAGTGCACGCGGCATCTCCGCACCAGCCTTCTACGTATGCTCCTACGTCTACGCTGATGATGTCGCCCTCTTCGAGCACTCTGCTGAACTTCGGAATCCCGTGAACAACTTCATCATTGATGCTTGCACATATAGTCCCGGGAAACGGTGTCATGTTCGAGCTTGGCCGGTAATTCTTGAAGGCGGGTATGCCGTTGTTTGCGCGGATATGTTCCTCAGCGAGCCTGTCGAGTTCGCCCGTAGAGATACCGGGACGCACGGCCTCGCGCATAATGTCGAGCACTTCAGCCGTAACACGTCCTGCGGTTCTCATGAGCTTTATCTGTTCCTGAGTCTTGAGCTTTATCATGACTTCAGCAGTTCAAGAACGCGTGCAAATATTTCTTCCGGCATTCCTGTTGCGTCTACCTCAAGCAGTATATTTCTGGCCCTGTAGAACTCGATCAACGCCTCCGTCTGCTCATGAAACACTTTCAGGCGGCTTCTGATTGTGTCCTCGTTGTCGTCGGCTCTGCGGTAGAGTTCACCTCCGCATGAAGGGCACTTGCTGTTGTCCCACGTCGTGATGCCTCCGCAGGACTTGCACACCGCGCGGTTCATGAGCCTCTTCACGATGTCATCATCGCTGACCTTGAACATGATTACTCCGTCAAGTTTCGTGATGCTCTCGAGAAACTCTGCCTGCTTCACCGTTCTCGGGAAGCCGTCAAGCATGAAGCCCTGACCTTCAGGAAGTGAGGCGAGCTTTGCCTTCATCATGTTCATCACGACTTCATCAGGAACTAGCTGCCCTGCGTCCATGTACTTTTTGGCCTCGAGTCCGAGTGATGTCCCGTCCTTGATGTTCTGCCTGAGAATGTCTCCCGTCGAGATGTGAGCTAATCCGTGCCTGTCCTTCAAGAATACGGCCTGAGTACCTTTTCCTGCTCCGGGCGCACCTAATAACACTAGCTTCATGATTAACCCCTCAGCAATCCTTTTCCGCCGCCGGACTTCCTGATGATGCCGTCATAATGGCGCATAAGTAACTGTGCCTCGATCTGGTTTATCGTGTCCATCGCAACGCCGACAACGATTAATACTGCCGTTCCTCCGAAATAGAAGCTGTTGATGCGGAGTATCGACGACATAACGTTCGGGATAAGCGCGATGATTGCGAGGAAGACAGCTCCGCCGAGAGTTATGCGCTCCATTACGCGGGTCATGTAGTCCGCTGTGGGCTGGCCGGGACGTATGCCGAGAATGAATCCTCCGTACTTCTTCATGTTGTTGGCAATGTCAGAAGGATTGAAGACTACCGCCGTGTAGAAGTACGAGAAGAAGATTATCAGCGCAACATACAGAATCAGGTACACGACGCTGTTCGGCGCAAACACTGAGCTGAAAAACCTTCCGACCGAGCTGTCGCTGAAGTAATTAGCGATGGTGTAGGGGAAGATTAACAGCGAGCTTGCAAAGATTATCGGGATGACTCCTGACTGGTTCACCTTTAACGGAATGAATGTGCTCTGTCCGCCGTAAATCTTATTGCCCACTACGCGCTTTGCGTACTGCACCGGAAGCCGTCTCTGTCCCTCCTGAAGGTAAATACATCCTGCGACGACTACGACCATCAGGACTAAGCCTATCAACAGCCCGATAACGCTTAATGATCCCAAGCGCACCATGCTCCAAGTCTGGAGGATCGCCTCTGGGATTCTCGCGACGATACCAGCAAAGATGAGCAGAGATATTCCGTTGCCGATGCCGTGATCCGTGAGTTCCTCGCCGAGCCACATTACAGCAACAGAACCGGCTACTAACGTGATGATTACGAGCAGCCAGTCAAGAAATCCTCCCTGCATTATGCCGAGTCCGCCGAGCCATGCCGTCATTCCGATAGCCTGAACCACTGCGAACAGCACAGCTCCGTAGCGCGTCCACTGAGTAATTTTCTTGTGGCCGTCTGCGCTGTCCTTCTGGAGCTTCTCGAGAGACGGGAATATCACGACGAGAAGCTGCATTACGATGCTCGAGTTGATGTAGGGAGCGACTCCTAACGAGAAAATCCCGAACCTGCTCAATGCACCGCCCGAGAACAGATTCAGGAAGTCCATTATGCCGCCTCCTGATGCAAACAGGCTCGACAATGCCGCGCGGTCAACTCCAGGACTTGGGATATACGCCCCAAGCCTGAAGATGAACAGGATGAATATCGTGAATAATATTCTGCGTTTCAGGTCGGGCAGCCTGAATATATCACCCAATGACCCGAACATTACACTACCTCGTGTGTTCCGCCGGCTGCTTCAATCTTTTTGGCGGCTTCTGCACTGAATGCTCCTGCCTTGACCTTGAGGGCCTTAGTTAATTCTCCTCCGGCCAAGACCTTCACGGGTATATCCTTCTTGCGGATTACTCTTGCGTTATACATTGCTTCTGCGCTGACCTCTGCTCCGGCCTCAAACTTCTTCTCAAGAGCATCAAGGTTCACTACCTGAAAGACTTTCGCGAAACGGTAATTGTTGAACCCGCGCTTCGGTGTCCTTCTGGTGAGGGGCATCTGTCCTCCCTCGAATCCGGGCCTGACTCCTCCGCCAGTCCTTGACTTGTCGCCCTTGTGGCCTTTGCCCGCAGTCTTGCCTTTGCCGCTTCCGGGACCTTGACCTAACCTCTTGGCCTTGTGGGTTGAACCTTTCGCCGGGTGTAAATCCTGCAGTGTGAGCATTACTCGATTACCTCCCATTTCACCAGATGACGCACTGAATTGATCATTCCGCGAATCTGCGGAGTGTCCTCATGCTCGACCTCTGAGTTCAGCTTGTGAAATCCCAGTGCCTTAATCGTGCGCTTCTGCCTCTCGGGGAAACTTATTGCGCTTTTGACCCACTTCGCCTTAATTTTCGCCATAGTGAATCACTACTCCCCTGCCGCTGTATCATCAGCAGCTTCTTCTGCGGCCTCGTCTCCTGCAAGTCCGCGCAGCTTCATGATCTCGGCCTCTGTGCGCGTTATCTTTATCGCCTCAAGGGTCGCGTGTGCTACGTTGATTGCGTTAGACGTTCTGCCGGTAACTTTCGTAACTACGTCCTTCACTCCGCCAAGCTCCATAATCGCTCGGACTACTCCTCCGGCTATAACTCCTGTTCCTTCGGGAGCGGGCTTCAGCAACACTCTCGCTGCTCCGAACTCTCCGACCACAGGATGCGGAATCGTGTTGTCTGCGTGGCGGACATCTACCATATTCTTCTTGGCCTTCTCGATGCCTTTGCGGACTGCTTCAGCGATCTCTTTTGCCTTGCCGATACCTGTTCCTACCTGCGAAATTCCATCACCGACAACTACGAGCACTGCAAAACGGAATCTCTTTCCGCCCTTGACGACCTTGCTTACCCTGTTGATGGCGACTACCCGCTCCTGGAACTCTACGGCTTCTGTCTCGATTCTTCTGGGCATTTAGAAGCTCAAGCCTCCTTCTCTTGCGGCATCTGCGAGTGCCATTACTTTTCCGTGATAGGCATGACCTCCGCGGTCAAACACTACTGCGGTGATTCCCTTTGCCTTCGCGCGTTCAGCTATTGCCTTGCCGATTACCTTTGCGGCCTCGATGTTGCAGTGTCCCTTCAGCTCGGGCTGTAACGTCTTGTCGAGCGTTGAGGCTGATGCTAACGTGTGGCCTTTCTCGTCATCGATGACCTGAACGTAAATATTCTTGAGGCTTCTGAACACACACAGGCGGGGTTTCTCTGCAGTCCCTGAAAGAGTCTTGCGGAGCCTCTCATGCCTGATTACGCGCATATCGTTTCTGCTTCTCTTCTTCATGATTGATTACTTCGCCCCTGTCTTGCCGGCCTTGCGGAGGATATGCTCATTCTCGAACTTGATTCCCTTTCCGTGATAAGGCTCCGGCGGTCTGAACTCCCTGATCAGGGCGCATGTCTGTCCTACTAATTCCTTATCTATTCCGCGAACATGGAACTTGATGGGGTTCTCAACAACTATCTCTATTCCCTCAGGAGGCGTAAACTCTATCGGGTGAGAGTAGCCGAGATTCATCACGAGCTTCTTTCCCTGAAGAGCTGCCCTCCAGCCTACTCCGACGATCTCGAGAGTCTTCGAGAATCCCGCTGTAACTCCCGTAACCATGTTAGCGATTAACGCTCTCGTCATTCCGTGCCATGCTCTGGCCTGCTTCTCGTCGCTGCTGCGTGAGACCTTTACGAGGCCTCCGTCAATGTCTACAGCGATTCCGGGCATGAGCTGCGCATGAAGTTCGCCTTTAGGGCCTTTCACGACTATATCGTTGCCCTTGACTTCAACGCTTGCACCTTTGGCGATCTCTACTGCTTTGTTGCCGATACGAGACATAATTTCTACCTCCTACCAGACATAGCAGAGAACTTCTCCGCCGAGTCCGAGCTTGTTAGCCTCTGAGCCGGTCTTGAGTCCCTTTGACGTTGAGAGAATCGCGAGTCCGAGTCCGCCCATGACGACGGGGAGCTTATCGCTGCCGACATAGATTCTCCTGCCGGGCTTGCTGATTCTCCGGAGTCCCTGAATGACGCGCTCACGGTTTGCGCCGTATGAGAGATAAATGCGAATCTCTGCGTAGGGCTTGCCGGGATCTGTGATCATCCTGAAATTCTTGATGTAGCCCTCATCCTTGAGAATACGTGCAAGGGCTAACTTCATTTTGCTCGACGGAATATCAACGCTCTCTGCATAAATCATGTTGGCGTTGCGGATTCTTGTGAGCATATCTGCTATAGGGTCATTTACGTACAACTTAATCTGCCCCCCTACCAGCTCGACTTGACTACGCCGGGGAATACTCCCTCACGTGCCATTTTCCTGAAGCAGCACCTGCACATGTCGAACATCCTGATGTACCCGTGAATACGTCCGCATAACGGGCAGCGGTTGTGCTGTCTGGTGCTGAACTTGGGGGTGAGCTTCGCCTTGTTCCTTAATGCTTTACGTGCCATCTGTTACTTATGCCCCCTGATTTCCTGTCCTGAACGGCATTCCAAGTCCCTTAAGCAGTGAGAACGCTTCCTCGTCTGTCTTGGCACTTGTTACTATCGTTACGTTCATTCCTCTTGACCTGATTACCTTGTCATAGCTTATCTCAGGGAAAATTAACTGCTCGCGTAGTCCGAGATTGTAATTCCCTCTGCCGTCAAACCCTTTGCGTGAAATCCCCTGAAAGTCTTTGATTCCAGGAAGGGCTAACGATATAAGCCTGTCGAGAAACTCCCACATCTTCGCGCCTCTGAGCGTTACTGCACACGCTACGGGCATATTCTGCCTTACCTTGAAGCCTGCTATTGACTTCTTCGCGCGCTTCAGGAGGGGAGCCTGTCCCGTGATGGCTCTCAGCTCTGCGATTGCTGCGTCCATGAACTTGATGTCGAGCTTCGCATCGCCGACTCCGATGTTCACGACGACCTTCTCGATCTTCGGGAGCTGCATTACGTTCTTGTAGCCGAACTCGCGCTGAAGGGCAGGAGCTACCTCATTCTTGTACTTCTCCAGCATTCTCGGTGTGATCGCCATGG
>JAFSUD010000089.1 GCA_017445405.1 Synergistaceae bacterium | reverse complement strand
TCAGAGACAGCCTCGCACCACTCGTTACTTCCGCCTTCTCCTGCAACTTCAATGGCCAGGTGCTGAAACCATGAATCTTTAGCTGCACCGTGCCAGTGCTTCACGTTCGCGGGAATGTTTACTACATCACCGGGCTTGAGTTCTCTTGCGGGCTTTCCCCATTCCTGATAATACCCTCGTCCTGCAGCAACAAGCAAAATCTGCCCTCCCCTTTCGCTGCTGAGAGTTTAGGGTAACTTGTTGTAGTCCTCATCTGAGACTGCCTCGCACCACTCGTTAGAGCCGCCTTCTCCTGCAACTTCAATGGCCAGGTGCTGAAACCATGAGTCTTTTGCTGTATCGCTGCGTGAGTTCTCTGCGCTGAAGTTTAGGGCAGCTTGTTGTAGTCTTCCTCAGAGACAGCCTCGCACCACTCGTTACTTCCGCCTTCTCCTGCAACTTCAATGGCCAGGTGCTGAAACCATGAATCTTTAGCTGCACCGTGCCAGTGCTTCACGTTCGCGGGAATGTTCACCACATCACCGGGCTTGAGTTCTCTTGCGGGCTTTCCCCATTCCTGATAATACCCTCTCCCTGCTGTAACAAGTAGTATCTGCCCTCCGCCTTTCGTAGCGTGGTGAATGTGCCAGTGATTCCTGCAGCCCGGCTCAAAGGTTACGTTGCCGATAACTACCTGCTCAAGCGATAACATGTTGAGATAACTTTTGCCGTCGAAGTACTGAGCATATGCATCATTGGGACTGCCTATCTTGAACGCGCTTAATTCCTGCATAAATCATTACCCCCTGCTAAAATTTGTTCACACATTATATATCAGGAGGATAAATTAATTGCGTCATCATGAACTCGACATGACTAAGGGGAAAATATGGCCGGTGCTCCTCATGTTCACTTGGCCGCTGCTTCTGGAGAATACCCTTCAGCTTCTCTACTACACAACTGACAGCGTGATTGTCGGCCAGTATGTCGGGATGTCTGCCCTTGCTGCAGTCAGCGCAACTACACACATCTGCGGAATGCTCGTTCGGTTCTTCAACGGGACAGCGACCGGAGCAGGAGTCGTGATAAGCCGTTCATTCGGAGCAGGAGACAGAGAGAAACTGCGCGGGGCAGTGAGCACAACAATATTGCTTACGGCTATAGGCTGCGTTCTGCTGACGGTGTTCGGAGTGAGTCTGTCGTCGTGGTTCTTGAGGATAACTTCCGCACCTCCTGAAGTGTTCCGTGATGCAGATGTATACCTGAAAATCTACTTTGGGGGAATTTCGGGCTTACTGTTCTACAACGTCGGGGGAGCAATCCTCCGTGCGATGGGAGACACTAAGAGGCCTCTAATTTTTCTGATAATCTGCAGCGTCCTCAACATAGGGCTTGATTTATTGTTCGTCAGAGCATTCGGCTGGGGAATTGCAGGTGTGGCGTGGGCTACGATACTTGCTCAGGCTTTGAGTGCGGTGCTCGTGATGCGTGAAGTTGCCCGCTCTACGGGAGCATTCATGAATCTGCGCATGAACCGCAGACTCGCAGGAGATATTCTGAGGATAGGCCTTCCGTTCGGGATTCAGATGGCGGTCGTGGCGTTCTCGAATGTCTTCGTGCAGGGATACATAAACGCATTCGGGACAGGATATATTGCGGGCTGGGGAGTGTACATGAAACTTGACCAGTACATGATGCTTCCGATTCAAAGCATGGGGCAGGCAGTAACAGTGTTTGCGGGACAGAATATTGGTGCGGAGAAACACAGCCGCGCGAAGTCAGGAACATGGACAGCGTTAATCATGATGCTGACTATTTCGTCTGGAGTGGCCTTGATGCTCTGCGTTAAAGCTCCGTTCTTGGCCTCACTGTTCAGCCCGGAGGGAGAGGTAATCAAGTACGGGACGTTCTTCATCAGGATGTGCACGCCCATAGCTGTAATCACATGCTTCAACCAAATATTGGCCGGGTATCTTCGCGGAGACGGAGAATCTAGAATGCCGATGATTATTACGCTTGGCACTCATGTATTCTTCAGGCAGATATACTTGTTCGTGATGACGAGGCTTATTCCTAATAATATATATATTGTCGGGTTTGGATATCCTGCAGGATGGATATTATGTGCAGTGATTACTATGATATACTATTTCGTACACCAGAGAAGGAGGAGTAAATATGGCAGTATATGATGACTTTGCAAAGCTCGACATCAGGGCGGGAACTATCATCAAGGCAGAAGCATTCCCGAAAGCCAGGAAGCCCGCATACAAGCTCACGATAGACTTCGGCTAGGATATAGGCATCAAGAGGTCAAGTGCACAGCTCACTAATTACTACAGGCCTGAAGACTTGGAGGGCAAAATGATTCTCGCAGTGGTCAACTTCCCGCCGAGACAGATAGCAGATTTCTTCAGTGAGGTGCTTGTGCTTGGGACAGACAGTCCGGGAGGTATAGTGTTAGCCGTTCCAGACAAGCCGGACAAAGTGAACAGGGGAGATAAATTATGCTGAAGAAGTTTGCAGTAAACCCTAACGCCCCGCAAGAAGCAGAGAGCGAAATACTCAGCTTCATTAAGGAGCAGCTTCATGACTGCCGCCTGAACATAGATCAGGAAACACAGGCTAACCTAATGGCCGAAGAGTCATTGATGACTTTGATGAAACATGCGGATTTTACTTCGAGAAGGGCTATTTTTGTGAGAGCTGTGCGTTTTCTGGGGAGTGTGTCAATCAGACTGACAGTGCCCGGCGAAAAATTCAACTTTGCTGACATCATGAAGTTTGATGTTCCCCTCGATGATGAAGGTATGCCCGAGACTCTGGAAGCTATACAGAGAATACTTCTGCAGTCATTCCGGGACAAGTTAAGCTATTCCCACAGCTCAGGCTATAACACTATCAGTGTAAAGGCCTCGCGCTCACCTCATGCATCGCTGTACATGACTTTCACGGCGTTAATCTCTGCCGTCATTCTCGGCCTGCTCATGAAGAACTCCGCTCCCGAATCTCTCTGCACTCTCCTCAATGCTTCCCTGTTCGTCCCCGTCCGGACTATGTACATGAACGCCCTTAAGGCTCTCGTTGCTCCTGTGGTGTTCTTCTCAATGCTGACGTGCATGACGCAGTTCAGCAGCTTCGCGGAACTCGGCCGCATCGGAGGGAGACTACTTGCCTCATTCCTGAGCATGACAGTTACAGCGACTCTTCTCGGTGCCGGAGCATTCTATGTACTTCAGCCCGGAGAATGGGCAGTGTTAGCATCTTCTGGAGAAGCGGCATCATCACCGCAGGCAATTTCCGCAGCTGAGTCAATAGTGAATATAGTTCCGTCTAACTTCGTGAGACCGTTCCTCGAGATGAACATGCTGCAGATTATCTTTCTGGCGTTCATTCTGGGCGTGGGACTCGGAATGATAGGCGGGGCTGCTGATCCCCTGAAAGTATTCTTTGACTCATGCTTAAAGCTCTTCATGGCCGTCATCAAGATAATCATTAACCTTATCCCTCTTGCTGCTTTTCTGCTCTATGATGTCTGCCATGCTCACCGCAGACTCTAAAATCATTCTCATGCTCACAGGAATAATCGCTGCTGTTGCGTCGGGCCTCGCAGTCTTCATAGCCGTGTGCTGTCTGTATGCAGGCCTCGCAGGAAAAGTTAATCCCCTGCGCTTTCTGTCTAAGTACTTCTCGACAATGCTGGCTATCTGCACAGCGTCATCAACTGCTGCTATTCCGAACAACTTTCAGGCCTGCAATGAGCTGGGAATTTCCCCGAAAATATACTCTTTCTCCGTGCCTCTCGGAGCAACTATCAGCCTTGACGCTTCAGCTTTATGCGTTGCGGTGTGTGTCCTGAGCCTTGCGAGAATGTACGGCGTTGAGGTTTCCGGGACGGCTCTGCTGTCTATGATTGCCTCAATAGTTCTCCTCTCGGTCGGTACTCCCGGCATTCCGGGCGCAAGCATAGTGTGTATATCTATCATTCTCTCTCAGCTCGGGATTCCTGCTGAAGCTCTAGGCGTAATCATGGGCATAGACTCAATCCTTCACGTTATGAGAGTTCCTAATAACTGCCTGAGCTGCATAACGACTACTCTTGTTGTCGCATCACGCGAAAATCTCCTCGACAGGAACAAGTTTTACGGACAGCCCGGCGCATTTGCATGAAGCAAAGTTGAATGTGCTATCATTCACAACATCACCAACAATCACAATTCAGGAGGAAATAATCAATGTTAGGTAACTTCATGTACTCAAACCCGACCCGGCTTCACTTCGGAGATAAGGCATTAGACGGACTTGCTCAGGAACTCAAGAATTACGGCCCGACTGTCATGCTCACTTACGGAGGCGGCTCAATCAAGAAAAGCGGCATTTACGACTCAATCGTCGCCATTCTCAACGCTGCGGGGAAAAAAATAGTTGAGCTTCCCGGCGTAATGTCTAACCCTACAAGCGACAAGCTCATTGAGGGAGCAAAACTCGCAAGAGATAACAAGGTAGATTTGATTCTTGCTGTCGGCGGCGGATCTGTGTGCGACTACTCGAAGGCCGTATCTGTCTCTGCGTATTATGACGGCGACCCGTGGGAGAAATACTTCCTCAAGATGGAAGAGCCGGAGTGCAAGATTATTCCCGTCGGCTGCGTGTTGACTATGGTCGGCACAGGCTCAGAGATGAACGGCGGAAGCGTCATCACCAACCACGCACAGAAGCTCAAGATCGGCCACGTCTTCGGCGATAACGTCTTCCCGAAGTTCTCGATACTCAACCCGACGTACACCTTCAGCGTCCCCCAGTATCAGATGGTTGCAGGCTTCTTTGACATCATGAGCCACATCATGGAGCAGTATTTTTCCGGCCAAGACGACAACACGAGCGACTACATAGCAGAAGGCCTCATGAAGTCATTAATCACCAGCTCGCGAATTGCTGTCAAGAATCCCAGAGACTACGAGGCACGCAGCAACATCATGTGGACGGCGACGTGGGCACTGAACACGTTAATCGGCAAGGCCAAGACTCAGGACTGGATGGTTCACATGATAGGGCAGTCCGTAGGTGCATACACGAACGCGACTCACGGAATGACTCTCTCTGCCGTCTCTCTGGCCTATTACCGCACAATCATGAACGCAGGACTGAAGAAGTTTGCGCGTTTTGCGGTGAACGTCTGGGGAGTGAACCCTGAAGGCAGGAGTGATGAAGAACTCGCGAAGGCCGGACTCTCTGCGCTTGAGTCGTGGATGCGGGAGATCGGAGTCGTGATGAACCTTCGCGAACTCGGCGTAACTGAGGACATGTACGAGGGAATTGCGGACGGGACATTTATTCTCGAGGGCGGCTACAAGAAGCTGACCCGTGAGGAAGTCATCGCGATCCTGAAGGAGAGCATGTGATGAGCAATAAGTTAGTTGCGTATTTCTCTGCAAGCGGAGTAACCGGGAGTGTGGCCAAGAAATTAGCTGAGGCGACGGGAGCAGACCTGTACGAGATAAGGCCGAAAGTTCCCTACACATCAGCCGACCTGAACTGGAACAACGCATCTTCACGGAGCAGCCTCGAGATGAAGGACAAATCATCGCGCCCCGAGCTTGCCGACAAGAACGCAAAGATTAACGGGCATGATGTTATCTTTCTTGGCTTCCCTATCTGGTGGTATGTCGCTCCGACGATAATTAACACGTTCCTTGAAAGCTATGATTTCTCAGGAAAGACAATAATTCTCTTCGCAACTTCCGGAGGCTCTGGTTTCGGTCAGGCAGTAAACGGACTCAAGCCGAGCGCACCCGGAGCAGTGATTCGCGAGGGGAAACTCTTTAACCGCAGAGTAAGCGTTGACGAGCTGAAGAAGTGGGCTGAAAGTCTGGGAGTGTAAATGCTGTATAATATCGGCAATTTTCCCGCATGAAAGGGGTATTGCATTGAAGAAATTATTGTTTTCCCTAGCTGTCGTTATGCTGATGGTGTCGTCATTATCAGCATATGACATAAGTTCCGTAAGCGTAGGCTTCCTTCAGAGGCTGAACACGTCAGAGGAAGAGTTCGGCAGAGTGATTCAGGACAGCGACAGAACCACAGGCTGGAATCTGCTCTCAAACCGGCACGAACTTTACGGCGTGAGATTCTTTGACTCTCTGATGATGATGCAAATGGCTCTCAGCAAGTCAGAAGTCGACGAAATAGCATTGCCTGAAGCTGCAGCCGAGTACCTGATTAAGGCTAACCCTGACTTTGAGGCATGCTGCGTTGCGGCTACACGTCATCCTATGGCTTTAGCGTTCGGCTTCAGGAAGGATAATGCGGCTCTAGTCTCGAATTTCAACCGCGCTCTCCGTGCTATGGAAGAAGATCGGACTCTCGCGGAACTTCAGGGCGTGTACATCTATAACAGCGGGATCACGAAGCCCGTAACGTTCGACAAATTCGAGGGAGCTGACACTGTGAGGGTGGCAGTAACGGGAGACCTTCCGCCGATAGATTACGTTGACGAGTCCGGAAAGCCTGCGGGGTTCAATGCGGCACTTCTTGCGGAGCTTGGTCGGCGTATGCAGGTGAACATTGAGCTTGTGAACGCTGAGGCAGGAGCGAGGACTGCGGCGTTAGTGTCCGGGCGTGCTGATGTAGTGTTCTGGTACGAGACTGTACAGGGCGTTGCGTGGGGCTATGACGCGTCGGAAGGAGTATTGCTTTCTGATCCCTATTTCTCATGGAACAAGTTCCTGCACATCAGGAAGAAGTAAAGAGAGAAAATTTCCTATCTCCCCTGAGCAAAAGCGGGGGAGATTTTTTGTGTGCTATAATCTCTGCACAATATCAGTAAGAAAGGACTTGACAAAATGGTTGTAATGCGCCACAATTTTGACCAGACCAGACCAGACCAGCCTTATTGTCTCCTAACAAGTAATCCATTACACAGCAGAATATGTTCATGCTGCTCAGGCTCGGAGTGTGGGCAGTCATGATTATCACGCGCATAATTCCACATGCTGGCATGGGTAATCAGATGTTCATGTATGCAGCAGGTTTAGCCGCAGCTTCACGCCTCAACACTGAGTTTCTGCTCGATAACGGAGACTTCAGCACATCAACAACCCAATACAGACCCTATCAGCTTTCATGTTTCCCGGCAATCACGGAACGTACAGCCTCATTCTATGATGAGTGGAATATTTCTCCGCGTATGGCTGCCATTAATCTCATCTCGCGAAGACGCATCAGAAGGTATCACGTTTTCCGGCGGCTCATGAGGAAGCTGGCATCTAAGCTCCTTCCTGCAGGAGGAATGTATCAGCCAAAATGGTGCTCGTATTCTGCAGACTTTGAGAGTGTTCATGACGACACTTTGTTGATAGGCTACTGGGAATCAGAGAACATCTTTGCGGGAATAAAGGACTTAGTGCGCAGGAAGTTCATGTTTGCTCCAGAATGCTTTGACCCTGCACTTACCGCACAAGTGAGAGCCTGCAATTCTGTAGCTGTCCATGTCCGCAGAGGCGATAAAGCAGAAGGCAGCAGCGCATTTTACAGCACAAGCGAACAATACCTGAAACGTGCTATCGGGAAAATATCCGCCCTCACAGACAATCCCCGCTTCTTCGTATTCAGTGATGACATAGAGTGGTGCAGGGAGAATCTCCGCAAAGCATACGACGCAGATTACACGTTCATTGAGGGGCAGACTCCTCCGCAGGATATGGCACTGATGACGCAGTGCAAACATGTGATTATGGGACCGAGTACGTTTTCGTGGTGGGGAGCGTGGCTGAATGATAACCCGAACAGGATAATCATTGCTCCTGATGTGAACTTGTGGTACAGAGAAGGAGCATTCTGTTATGACCCTGAAGACAGAAAGCATCTTTTGCCTTCTGATTGGATAAAGATTAGCTAGAGTTCTGCAGTAACATTAACATTCAGGCTCTTGATGCCCCGAATCTTCCTCAGCGCGTCAATAAATGCCTGTATGTCCCGTGATAAGCCCTTAGTGATTACGCACTCTAAACATGTCTCGTGATTCAGGTGAACGTGAGTCGAGCAGATGATTACGTGCCCGAAGTCGTGCTGTGCTGCCGTAAGACTCCGCGTAACTTCCGGGAGGTGATGGTCATACACAATAGTTACTGTTGCGCATACCTCGCCTCCCGAACATCTCCAGCGTTCACGAGAAATATACCCCCGCATGAGGTTTCTCACTGCCTCGGATCTGTTAGGCCTGTTCTCTGCGTAATAGCTAGCCTCGAACTCCGCAAGCAGCTTCTCAGGAATAGTTATGCTGAACCTTACCAGCTCGTCGCTATGCATCGGACTTCTTGCGCGCCGTGCGTTTCTTGGTAGACTCGGACTCTGCTTCAGGCTCTGATTCTTTCTGCTCTTCTGCGTAGTCTGACGCTGATTCCGTGAAGTCCACATCTATAACGTTCTTGTCAATCTTGGCCTTTGCGTCCTTACCGGTGAAGTACTTGAAGCAGTATTTGCCCCCTGCTCCGAAAAGTGCCGTAAGCATTCCCCAGCCTAGTATGCTGAACAGATAAGACGGCAGCACAAACAGCACAAAGTATATTATCGTGAAGATTACTCCTCCCATGCTAAGGAACATAGGCGAGAACGTCAGCAGCAATATTCCGCGTTCTTTGGTGTCGGAATCCTGCCATAGCTTGAAGACGTAATCCATTCCGCTTATATACATAGAGGGCTTCACGAGCCGCATAAAATATCCTTTCACCCTGTTAAACCAAAACACTATCATCACCTCATGAGAAATTTTCGCTAATTTTGACACACTCCCACGTCTAAAGTGGGATTCTAGCATCTTCAACGCTGCCTGCATAAACAGGTCTTGCTGCGTCTGCGCTATGAGCTGGTGTCCCAACTCGATGGATATTTATTGCCGCATTCCTATCACGGTCATGATGTGCCCCGCACTGCGGACATATCCAATCCCGCACCTTCAAGTTCTTAACTTTGGGATTCTTGTATCCGCACACGCTGCAGATCTGGCTTGAAGGATACCATCCATCTATGAACATTATACGTGTACCAAACTTCATAGCCTCGTATTCAAGTATCTTCACGAACTCGGAGAACCCCAAGCTATGCATCTTACGACCCCAACGCCTAGCCATACCCTTGATGTTCAGCGTTTCAAGACAGATACACGCATAGTCTTCACATAATCTGCGCGCTGTCTTGAAGTGAAAATCTTTACGCTGGTTCTCCATTCGCCTATATGCACGGGCTAACTCCTTTCGATAACGTTCTTGGTTATGTGAGCCTTTCTGCCGACGGGACAGCTTGCGACATTTGCTGCGTATTGCTCTGATGTTTTGCATGAAGAAGTACGGTGAAGTTATGTCATTTCCATCACTCGCTGTGAGAAATCTTTTGAGTCCAAAGTCCAGCCCGACGCTTTTACCTGTTCGCAGCTTGACTTTCTCAGACTGTGCATCACACACTAGATAGATGTATATATCTCCCGCACTATTACGCTTCACGGTTAGTGTCTTCACCTTGCCCTCTATCTTTCGGCTCTGGAAATACCCGTACCACTTGCTGCTTATTCGGATTTTTCCCTGTGTCTCGTCTAGTTTCCATCCTGCTTGCTTCAACGTGAATGACTTATATCTGCTCACAGCTTTAAACTTTGGCGGAGCTGTTTTCAGTTTGCGCTTTAGGTTAGCAAAGAAAAGTTTATACGCCCGGTCAATGCGTTCTGCTATGTCCTGCACTGCCTGTGAACCCAGCTTGCGTATGTATGAAAAACGTTTTATGCGCTTTAACTTAGTCAGGTGTACTTTCAGACGGTTAGCACTGAGGAATTTGCCGAATAGTCTGTAGTATCGTTTATGCAAAGCTATGCAGTGATTGAAGAGCAGACCAGCAATATTAATCTGCTTCATCAAAACACTGTTATGTTCAGAATGATAGAGTTTAAAGCAAAACGTTCTCATAACAAGAAAAGTATACTATACTTATGTTCTATATCCACACAGCAAAAGCAGAAAATTTCTGTAACGCAATGACAGCACAAAAATTCCCTCCCCAAAAGTTCAGGAGAGGGAGAGTAATTTTCTTCAGCCGTTCAGGACTTCCAGAATCTCATCAGAGAATTTCAGCGCGTGCCCCAGCTTATGAAGTGCCGACCGCATCTCCTCAGACTCGAACCTCAGAAGCTCCCCGTACTGCCTCAATAACTCGTAGTACAGGTTCTGTGCATCATACAGGCTCAAATGCCAATCGAACTCTTCATTGAACAGAGTAATCACATCGTTCAGGTTTTCCAGCACAGAGACATCAAGCCCGCTCATACACTGACCTGCAAGTATCCTTATCACGCACTCCGAGAACGCAAAACGTATCTGCTCTTCATCAGGCCTCACCTGCCAGAACCCCGCAAACTCAAAATCTCGCCTTATCCTCGAAACATCAGGCACAGATTCAGACAGCTTGTCAATTATCTCTGACGTAAGCGTAAATTCTGCCGCCATCTTAATTATTGCAGGAGGCTTTGACCCCAGAAGAGTCAGATACTCTAGGAGCTGGTCATAATTCTTCACAATGTCCTTGACGCGTGTCTCCAGCTTGTGAACATCCTGTTGCAACAACTCAGTAATCAGCCTGTGCCTAGAGTTCGCGGGTATGTTGTTCAGGGTGAACTGGTCGTAGCCGAACTTCGTGAACAGCAAGTTTTCGGAATCGTCGTTGTAGAATGAGGCCTGCAGTTCCTTCACGTCGTCGAGCGTCAGGGATTCGATGTCGGCACTCTCGCATATTCCGCAGAGAATCGCCGTCCCTCCGTTATGTCTCACAGCAAACAGGTAATTTCCCTCAACCTCAGTTATTCGTGATTGCACATGAACTTTCCCTGCAGAGAATGATTTTCCGTCCTCAAGGTCAAGCCGTAACACATTGCCCTTCATGTCCCAGCAGCCTTCTGAAAACTCGGGGTTAAAGTCCTTCAGCAATGACGCTATCCCGTAGTATGCCGCCATCTGTTTGCGGTCGACTCGTCCCTGTTTTGCCCGAAGCTCGTAGATCTTTGCGCCGTCCTGAAGCTCGGGGACGTTGCTCGGAGCATCGGCGAGCAGCCTCAAGTACGCAGGCTCGAGGTCGACTCCGAAGACCATTCTTGCAAGCTCGATAGCCCTCGCGGCATAACGCATTATCTGCACCGGCTCAATCCGTGAGATCTCGTCGAAGAACCATCCGCACGACGTGAACATCAGGAGAGAGTTTCTCTGCATCTCGAGCAGCATCAAGGCCTTGACTCTCTCTTCGGGGCTGAGTTCGTGGTCTGTGCTGTTGCGCAGGAAGATATTCACGCTCTCCCTTGACCTGTCCAGAATCACATCAATGTACTTGTCCCTTGCTGCCCAGCAGTCCGGGAACATGCCTGCTCCCTCGTAGAGCTTGGCCAGTTCGTCGCGCAGGTAGTTCATCGCGTCCCTGAGAGGCTTTCTCCACTTGTGATGATAGCCGGGCGTCCCGTCTCCGCATGAGCAATCGCTTCTCCAGCGTTCGACTCCGTGTGCGCAGCTCCATGAAGAGTTCTCGATAATCTTTACCTCAGACTCCGGAGGGTAGAACGACAGGTATTCCCCGTAAACTGTGAGCTGGGCTTCTGCTCCGTTGTCGATGGTCTCGAGGCAGTAAGCTAACGCCATATCGCCGTACTTGTGATGATGGCCGTATGATTCGCCGTCCGTTGCGACGTGAGTCAGGACAGGGCTTCCGTGCTTGGGGTTAGCCTCAATGAGTGCGCGCGCGAAATTTCCGCCGTCGTTGAGGAGGCCGTCAAAGGCTATCTTCTGTGAGAGCGGGCCGTCGTAGAAGAACAGATTGATTTTGCGTCCTGAGGGCAGATTGCAGACGTAGGCGCATCGCGAGTCGATCTTGCCTCCCGAGACATCCTGCCACTCTTTGCGGCCGAGTATCCGGACTGCCTGAGCCTGATACGGCGACAACACCGTGAAGATTATTCCGTTTTCGGCTAGGACCTCGAGAGTCTCTGTATCGACTGCACACTCAGCGAGCCACATACCTTCAGGCATACGTCCGAAACGCCGCCTGAAATCTGCTATGCCCCAGCGGACTTGAGTTTCCTTGTCGCGCCGTGAGGCTAAAGGCATGATGATGTGATTGTAGACTTGCGCCATTGCCGGGCCGTGTCCTGAGAATCTTTTGCGGCCTATTTTGTCAGCTTCAAGGATTGCGGCGTAACATAAAGGATCTTCGCTCTCGAGCCATGTTAAGAGCGTAGGGCCTATGTTGAAGCTCATGCGTGAGTAGTTGTTGCAGATTTTCCGGATATAGCCTTCGTCATTAAGTATCCATGATGCAGCGTTAGGGCTGTAGCACTCGGTTGAGATGCGGGCGTTCCAGTCATGCCAAGGGGCTGCGGATTCCTGAAGCTCGACGACTTCGAGCCAAGGGTTTTCGCGCGGAGGCTGGTAAAAGTGTCCGTGAATGCATATATATTTCGGCAAGCTAACAGCTCCATTCTTAATTATGATTGATTGTTACCATTATAGAACAAAGAGCCCTCCCTGCACTAAACAGGGAGGACTAATCCTAGAAATGCGAGTTTGCTCTATTGCTTTCTTCTCAATGCCGCCATTGCAAGCACTGCCATTGCAAGCGCGCTGACTCCGAAGCCCGCATCACAGCCTCCGCTGCTTCCGCCGCCGGAAACATTCTCGCCGCCAGTGTCAGCCGAGTATTCGCCTACGGTTACATCCATCTTCACATCATTGAAGCCCGTGTCGTAGTCATACACGAAACCTGCCGGTGTGCCGCTGAACTTAACTTCTCCGGTCGCCTCGTCAAGCGTCGTTTCGAGCAGATTGCCGTTTTCGTCTGCAGCCTTCATGCCGCTGATCTTGCCTGCGAACTCTGAAGCATCATCGCCGTCTTCTGCTGACCTTACGTCTGCTTCTCCTCCGAATAACTGGTTAAGGAAGCTGTATAACCCCCTAAGCCAATCCCAGAAACTGAATGCGCTGGGGATTCTTTCGTTTTCACCGAGCGGTATTGTCTGGCCGCTTACCTCAAGAGTTTCAAGGTTAGGTGCTTTTGAAGCGTCAATCCTGCGCAGGCTGTTACCGGCAAAGTTTGCATTTGTCAGTGATTCGCAGCCATCAAGGTCTACTTCCTCGAGCGAGCATCCTTCTGTGTTGACCTCTCTAAGGTTCGCGCAGTTCCTGATGTTCAGCTTCGTAATGCTCGAGTTGCTCAGGTCTACAAATTCGACATCGCTTCCTTCGAGATCAACGCTCTCGAGGTTGTCGCATCCCTGCGCCTCAACATTCTTCACTGTGCTTCCTGCCAAGCTTATAGTCTTTACGCCTGTGTTGCCTGTTATGTTGACTTCCTGCACTGACATATTGCCCTCGAGGTTGACTTCCTCAAGAGAATGCGCTTCTGTAAGGTCGAGTTTCTCAACATTCGGCAGTTCAGCAATTGCAGAAATGTCCGTTATCGTCTCGCTTATCTTTATGGCCGTTATGCTTTCCTTCTGCTCGTCGGTCAGGTTAGCAAGCACATCGCCCAAGTTCTCAGCCTGCACGTCCTCCATCTCCAGAGAACCGTCATCATAGATTACCAGAGTGCCTCCGTCTTCAGTCTCTACGACATCAACAACCTCTCTATCGTCTTCAGGCGGAACATCAGGCGATACGTCAGGGCTGACATCCGGGCTTGCATCGGGGCTTGTCGGCCTTACATCCGGGCTTGCGTCTGGACTCGTGGGGCTTACATCAGGACTCACGTCTGGACTCGTAGGCCTCACATCAGGGCTTACATCAGGACTCACGGCCGGGTTAATGTCCGGCGAGTCGTCTGAAGGTACATCAGGGTTGATGTCCGGAGAATCATCTGAAGGTACGTCAGGGTTAATATCCGGAGAATTATCTGAAGGTACGTCAGGGCTTACATCAGGATTTACGTCCGGGCTTGTCGGCGTTACATCAGGGCTTACATCAGGACTCACGTCCGGGCTTGCCGGTGTTATGTCAGGGCTTACATCAGGACTGTCAACAGTCGGGTTGTCATCCGTTGGGTTATCATCCGACGGGTTGTCATCCGTTGGATTGTCCGGTGTCTGCGCTGCAGCAACAGTGATAGTTACTTCCTTGCTGCCGTATGCCGCAAGTGTAGGCACGTATTCCGAATTATAGTGCGCTACGTGAACTGTTGCCCCGAACTTGCCTGTACCGCTTGCCGAAGGTGTGCCGGTTATCGTGAATACATGCTTGTACTCATGGCTGCCGACCGTGCTGAGAACGTCAAAGCTCTCCAAATCTCCTGAGGCCGTCATTCCGCCGGGAAGCGTTACATCCATTGAGTAAGCGTAATCGACGTAATCAGAATCCAGAAGGAGAAGCCTTACATCAACGCTCACCACAGAGGCCAATGATGCACCGGAATTTACATCAAACGAAGCCTTCTCTGTCGTGATCGACACTTCGGCTGATAGTATCTCTGTTCCTTCAGAATTCTTGAATACTGTAGTTGTTGACGTTACGCTGTTGCCGTCCGCATCCGTTGTAGTTACCGGTGCTTCTGGTGTACCCTCGTACACTTCATCAGGGCTTACACTGTCGATTGCTCCAAATACATTAATCTTGAGCGTGGCTTCTGCTTTACCTGCATTGTTCACTGCAGTAATTGATACATCAAACGATCCAGTTTCTGCAGGTGCTCCGCTTATCGTAAGGCTCGTATCGCCCGCATTGCCAGACAGCCCCTCAGGAAGCGTCCCTACTGTCCAGTCCACGCTCGTGCCCTCGTTCAGGCTGATCGTGTACGCGGAGTTCACGCCCTTGTTCATCGCGGCCGTGTAGGTCTCGTTCAGCTTCGGTGCAACTGCAGAGCTTCCGCCGCCGCTGTCGCCGCTCGCAAGTACTGATACTGTTACCTTGAAGTCATCAGATGCCGCAAGATCGGTATCCGTGCTCGTAGCTGTAGCTATCACCGTTACGTCATAGCTGCCCGTCCCGACCGTAGCATCAACGGAAAGCACTCCATCAGCAAACGTGATGCCTGATGCAAGAGACCCGCTCGTTGACCAAGTAACCGTGAACTGGCTCGTTACGTCTGAGCTAGTATTGTCGGAGTACATACCTGCAACCGCTGCCTTGAGTGTTAGGCTTGCTGCAGTACCTTCTGTAGTCTCGAGTGCTGAATTGCCGGAAATGTCAACACTGATACCTGTAAGCGTTACCGCTGGCTCTGCCTCTTCCTTCTTGACCGTAACCGTAACTGTGAAGTCGCCTGTTCCTGTAACCTCACCGCTCGTTACTGTCGCCCTCACCGTTACTGTGTGTTCTCCTGATACCGCAGATGTGTCAACTGAAAGTATGCCCTCTGCGAACGAAATGCCTTCATCAAGAGTACCAACTGTTGACCACGTAGGAGTGAACTGGCTCGTTACGTCTGCGCTGCTTCCGTCAGAATATGCAGCCGTAACCGCGGCCTTCAATCCAAGATCCTTGGACTCGCCTGCCTTCATCTCAAGTGTCTTTGTGCCGGAAACATCAACGCTCAGAGTCTTTAACGCGGCGGGTTCTGTTACGTCATTGGAGACCGTAACTTTTACGTTCTTTGTTGCAGCAGCTACAAAGCTGGGTACGTCATAAGAGATCGTTACGTTCGCTGTCAGTGCCAGGTCAACCGATGCTGCCGGAGTTCCGCTGAACGTGAAGACGTAGTGATACACCTTGTCCTCACTCGTTGCAGACTTCTGCGCGACATCTACTGCAAGCCCATCGACCGCCGGAATGTCGAGAGAGCAGCTGTATATGTCGTAGCTGTAGAACTCGTTGCGGGTTATCGTTACATCAACGCTGACATCTCCGGAGAGTGCCTGTCCTGCTGTTACAACGAAGTTATCAGTTGTAGTAGTGATCGCTACGTCAACAGAGGCAACTACTAGACTTGAGCCGCCGTCGTTAGGCGTAAGCGTAACCGTCGTCGTCGAACTTCCAGAACTGCCGGAAGTGCCGGTGTCAGATGAAGCTACAGCGTATGTACCGTTGCCTTCTCCGCTGCCTGAACCTGCCTTGACTATTGTGAAGGTTACATCCTTGCTGCCTGTGTAATCACCGATGCCAGTAACTGTAGCCTTAGCTTCGCCGGGGTTCGTGTTGCTGCTGTAGCTGACCGTGTAGTCAGTGCCCTGCGTGAGCTTTGTCGTATTGTCAGTGCTCGTAACTGTTACAGCGGGTGTTTTTGCTGTGCCGTCGTACGTTACCGACGCAGAAGCGACACTGATTGTGAAGCTGCTTATGTCGATAGAGACAGGCTGCGGTTCAGGCACTTCTTCCTTCTTGACCGTAACTGTAACTGTGAAGTCATCATCGCCGGAAATCTCTCCACTCTCTACATGTACACTTAAGGATAATGTGTAATCTCCAGAGAGTGAAGCATCAACTGAAAGTTCACCGTCAGAGAACGAAATTCCAGTCTCAGGCGTTCCTGCCAATGACCAAGCAGTCTTGGTTGGCGTGAAGCCGGTTATTACGTCTCCTGCTGTTCCGTCAGAGTAGATAGGAGCAACTACCAGCGCGAGATTACTCACAATATCCTTCGATGTGCCTGCATCCATAGTGAATGTTGTATCGCCGGAAACGTCAACACTCAGAGCGGTTATCGTCTGCACTTCGGGTTCTGCTGAGACCGTTACCCTTATGCTCTTGCTTACCGCTGCAGTAACATCGGGTACATTCTCATCTGCAAGTGTTACCTTCGCTGTCAGTATTACATCATGGCTTTCTGACGGCATCGCAGGTTTCCCGCTGAACGTAAATACGTAGTGATATGTCTTGTCGTCATCACTGACTGCAGACTGCAGCGTTACGGTATCTGCAGAGAGATCCGAAATGTCCAGAGAACAATCCTTTACGCTGTAACTGTAGCTGGTGTCGTTGCTGATGGTAACGTCAACGCTGACTTCTACCGAGAAGTCCTTGCTCACCTCGAACACGAAATCGTCGGAGGCAGTCAGGATTGCTACATCCACTGAGAGTACGACAAGCCGGGAGCTTCCCTGTCCATCCGGCTGCAGTGTAACCTGAGTCGTCCGTGAATAGCCTCTGCCGCCGCCAGTGCTGGTGATCTCTGCTGCGCTGTCAGACGGGGTGATGTCATAAGACCCTGCATTGCTGGCTCTTACTATCTGGAACTTTACATCCATGCTGCCAGTATAGTTACCCTTGCCTGTAACTGTTATTGTCGCTGTGCCGGGCTTCACGTTGTCCTTGTATTCCAGATCGTAATCAGTACCCTGAATGAGCTTCGGGCCGTTATCAACGCTCGTAACTGTTACACTCGGTTTCTTCTCTGTGCCGTCGTAAGTTACAGATGCAGAAGCAAGAGTAACTTTGATGCGGGCATCTTTGCTGATGTCGATAGAGATGAACGGTACGACAACAGTAATTTTGCAGTCATCAGAACCCTTAAGGACTGTACCGCTGTCGCCGCTTGCCGCTGTGGCTGTGAGCGTTACTTTATAGCTTCCTGCCGTAACATCAGCACTTACCGAAAGGTTATTGCCGTCGAACGAGATGTTAGCTTCAGGGCTTACGGCAACTGACCAAGAAACCGAGATGTCTGGTGATGCTGTTGCGTCCTCTTCGTGCCCGTCGGAATACTTGGCCGTAACCTTAACCTTCAGCCCGAAGTCTGCAGATGCTGCAGATTTGTCTGCGCTTACTGTGATTTCTGCTGGGCTGCAGGAAACATCAACACTCAGGTCAGTAAGCTTCACCTCATCAGAGACAGTTACGTTTATGCTCTTGCTCACCGTTGCGTCGAACGAATGGACATCGCAGGAAAGCGTTACCGTAGCTGTCAGGTTTACGCTCTTGCTGGTATCCACTGAGACTTTCGGAGTGCCGCTCAGCGTGAAGACATAGTGATAATTCTTCTTCGCGTCATCGCTTGTTACAGACTTCTGCGTAACCTCTGCGGAAATCACATCATCAGCAGCATCCAGAGAGCAAACTGTTATATCGTAGCTGTAGTTCTGGTCGCGGCTGATTACAACGTCAACACTGACATCTACAGAGAATGGCTGGTTCACAGTGAACTTGAAGTCGTCTGATTCAGTGAGGATAGAGACTTCGGCTGAGAGAACGACGAGGCTTGAATCATCACCGGTCTTCAGGGTAACCGTAGAAGTGCGGGAATAGCCGTGTGCTATCTGTACCGCCGCGTCAGCTGAGGCCACATCATACGATTCGGGAGCTGATGATCTGGCTATCGTGAATGTTACCTCTTTGTAGCCTGTGTAGTTGCCCTTGCCGGTTATCCTCACAGTAGCAGTTCCTGCGTTGATGTTATTATCGTAGCTTACGTCATATGACAACTCTAATTCACCGCTTACGACTACTACCTTTGGCGTCTGTGCCGTGCCGCTGTATATGCAGTCCGAGACAGTAAGTGACGCTGCATCGCCGATGTTCACAGGGGCAATCGTAACTTCTATCGCGTTGTCGGAACTTGCGGTCTTGTAGTTGCCGGAATCATCTGCCGAGACCATGTACCACACGTAGTAAGTGCCTGCGTCTTTGCCCTGCGGAATATCCAAGTCGAAGCTGTCAGTGCTTGTAGGTGCTGTATTGTCCGAACTCACATAGAATTTGAGAGTCCCGCCCGCGAGGTCAGAAGACGTAACGAGGTCTTGTGATACGCCGGTATAGGTCAGGTCTGTTTTTGGTGTTACCGAAGCACTGGCCGGAAGAGGGTTTATGGTAACAGTGAAGTCTACGGAGCAGTCCGCACTAATCGAGGTGGCCACAAGACGATATTGTCCGCTGTCCTTGACGTCTCCGCTGAGGGGCAGGGTCGGGTCGGCGGAATCTGTCGTGATGTCCACGCTGGTCGTGTTATCGCTGCTGAGCTTGAGCCACTGGTAGGTGTACTTGAGGTCCCAGCTCTCTCCTGCCATGTCTATGCTGGTCAGTGATGGCTTTGCAGTGAGAGTTACCTTGCCGGAGTCTCCGCTGACGTAATCCCTGCTGACCACGCCGTTAACTGAGACAGTGGCAGATTCAGCGATGGAGGCGGACACCACAGCGTAGTGGTACGTGTCGTGCGAGATAGCCACTATGACACAATCCTTATCCACAGAGACTTCATCTGCACTGAGAAAGTTTCTGATGTCGTGCTGGAAGACACCGCCCGCAAATGTGATGTAGCCATTTGGAGCAGTGCCATTGTTAGAACTATTCCCAATTCCGCTGTTGGAGAAGGGCATTGTTCTGTAACTGCTGAACTTACCCCCTTTGATGAGAAGATGATCTCCGTCTGCTGCACCAAAAAGACCATGCAGCTCAGCAGTCCCATCAACAATTATTTGACCGTGTTTACCATCAGAACCTTCATGCGCTAGAAGCGTCCAGCCTGATCCCGCGTCAACAATTCCGCCGGATACGTGAGTTGTCGTAGAGCCTGTAGTTGTCAAGCCGCAGACTTTTCCGCCATTCATTATGACTTTCCCGTTTCCGCCCAGCGTATAAGCGGAAGGATAATAGAAGTTGTCAGATGAATTTTCATGTATTACCGTAAACGTTCCGTCTTCAATTTTTAGTACCCCGTCTTTGCCGACAGCTATATTGTTTTTCGGGTTAGAACAAAAATCGCCTGACAGCACCTCAATAGTTGTTTCTTGAGAATTACTACCGCCCCAAGTATTACCTAAACATATGGAGGCGTTAGCACTATCATCACTTAACACACTACCATTAAAGGTTACTTTACTTCCGCTATGAATCCAAAAAGTGCCTTTTCCATTTTCAATAGTCAAATCTTTTCCTAGAGTAAGATGTGTTTGAGAGCCGCTGACCTGGATATCATCTCCAGAATGGCCACAATGTATCTTGCCGTTATAGATGAACACGTCTCCGCTGCTTTGTATGTAGGGTTTCCCCGAAGCAAACGTTAGCGTATGGCCTCCAAGGTCGAGGGAAATCTTCACATTCTTACTTATTGTAAAATCGCCGGAACAAATAATGTCGTCGGAAAGCCGTATGTTTTTGTCTACGCTTACTAGATTCTTCAAGACATCGAAAGAAGCAGTCAGCGTCCACCCGTCTTCTTCTTTGGGGTCGACTACTGCTTCCCCGTCTCCGTCTGCCCACGTCGGCGGTGCCAACATCATCATAAAGAGCGCACACAGCAAGAGACACCATGAAAACCTCTTCATAACTAAATCCTCCTTAGAGATAAAATTTCTTCAGGGAAAGGTCTCCCCGAATACAAAATCCCCTGCTTGCAACAGAGCTTCCGGCACTCCATTACAAACAGGGCAATCTATTCGCAGTTATATTTGGGAAATAATATCTCGTAGAGAAAAGAGGGCAACCACCGACAAAACTAGTAAGTAGATTTACCCCCCCCCGTACGTAATTTGACGTATTAACAGAGAAGAGATGACTGACCTTCGTAGCTACAGCGCGCGACACCATGAACACATACGCGATTTGCTTCATCATTATCTCTGTGCTTATGTCGGCATACATGAGACCCAATATCTCTCCTTCAATAATTATCTTTAGTATATAGTAGAGTGGAATTCGAAGTTTTGTTAATTTTAGCACAAAAATATCAACCGGCTTTTCTTTGCGGAAAGTTCAGTAATTCGTGCACCGCGACGGTGAGGCTTTCATGCTCTCGGGACGGCAGCAAAGCACACATTAATCCCGCCTGTACTGCCATGGAGGGGGATTGGGTTTTCGTGATATACTGCACACAAAGTGAGGTGAATTATCTTGGCCGCAACTGGCTACCAGCACAAGGACAGACTCTTCAAGTTCATATTCGGCAACCCGGAAAAACGTGAATGGACTCTCAGCCTCTACAATGCAATCAACGGTTCCCACTACACCAACCCCGAGGAGATAGAGTTCAACACAATCGAGGATGCTCTGTACATGGGCATGAAGAACGACGTATCGTTTATCGTAGTCATGACTGAAATGAATTTGTGGGAGCACCAGTCGTCATTCAACCCGAACATGCCGGTTCGTTTTCTGATATATGCCGGACAGCTCTACGATAAGTACCTGACGGACAAGAAAGTGAACAGGTACAGCAGAAAGCTGCACAAATTGCCTGTACCCAAGTGTGTATGCTTTTACAACGGGACAGAAGACCAGCCTGCAGAAAAGATACTCAGGCTCAGTGATGCTTTCGAAGCAGGCACTGCAGAACCCAGCATTGAGGTAACAGTGAGGATGATCAACATCAACTACGGCGAGAATGTAAAGTTAATGGAGGTCTGCAATGCACTAGAGGGGTATGCGTGGTTTGTGGACGCGATAAGATGCAATCAGAAAGTGATGAGCAGTCTTGAGGAAGCAGTTGATGCAGCACTTGACGTTATGCCGGATCGTTTTGAGATCAAGGATTTTCTGAGGGCACACAGAGCGGAGGTGAAAGGTATGTACTTAACGGAATACAACGCCGAGAGAGACCGCGAACTTGCCATAGCCGAGGGCTGGGAAGAAGGTCGTGAAAAAGGGCTTGCTGAAGGCAGAGCTGAAGGCAGAGCTGAAGGCAGAGCTGAAGGCAGAGCTGAAGGCAGAGCTGAAGGCAGAGCTGAAGGCAGAGCTGAAGGCAGAGCTGAAGGCAGAGCTGAAGGCAGAGCTGAAGGC
>JAFSUD010000010.1 GCA_017445405.1 Synergistaceae bacterium | reverse complement strand
GGACGCGAGGAGTTCAGGTACTCTTTTGCCTCGTGAAGGCGAGTCATGAACTCTGCGTGATTGTCTGTGCGGATGTCCTTTGCTGCGAGGTAGAGTCCGAAAGCTGCAGCTATGCCGATCGCCGGTGCTCCCCTGACCTGAAGAGTCCTGATTGCGTGCCAGACCTCGGGCTGAGTCTTGAGGTGCAGAGTGATTATCTCGTTCGGGAGTCTGGTCTGGTCGAGAATGACGAGCGAGTTATCCTTATCATCAAGTGATACTGTCTCATAATTAAGTATGCTGTTCATGGTGAATGCTCCTGTCAGTGTGATTAGAGTGATTATAGCCCGGATTCCGGGGACGGAAAGTCGAGATGCTTTTTTGCGTCAGAGAGTGCAAGACTAGTGAAGTACTTCATTGCTGAACTTGGCCGGTAATCTCTTGCCTATTGCATCAATGTATTCTATTACTCTCAGGTTCATTGCGTGATTATAAAGTTTTGCTTTGCGTTCTGCAAATTTCTAGCAGATTTACTTTCTCTGCTCTCATGAATATAATTGCCTCAGTTCCACAGAAAAGGTCTGCATACTCAGGGGAGCTGTCTGGTGCTGCTGCTGTTATTGCTCATGGTTTGGGAAATTGGGACTGCAGGAGCATCAAGTCTCTTCAAACGCAGGCCTTCAATAATTAAGGAGGAAGAGTGTAATGAAGATAGGATTTATCGGTCTGGGAATAATGGGCAAACCTATGGCCAAGAACTTAATCAAAGCCGGGCATGAACTGACAGTGTACAACAGAAGCAGAGCCGCAGTAGATGAAGTGGTTGCTTTCTCACAGGGAAGAGCCAGAGCAGCCGAGACAGCCGCCGATGCTGCGAAAGGTGCAGAATTAGTACTTACAATGCTTCCGAACTCGCCCCATGTCAAAAGCGTAATGCTTACTGATAACAAGGTCGCTGACTTCATGGAGAAGGGAGCAGTTTTTGCTGATATGTCATCAATAAATCCCATAGCAAGCCGTGAGATTGCTGCTGCACTTGCTGAAAAGGGAATAGAGATGCTCGACGCACCGGTCAGCGGAGGCGAACCTAAAGCTATTGACGGAACATTAAGTTTCATGGTCGGAGGCAAGCCCGAAGTGTTCGCGAGAGTCAAGCCCGTGCTCGAGGCTATGGGGTCAAGTGTAGTTCTGTGCGGTGAGGTCGGAGCAGGAAACGTTACGAAACTCTGCAATCAGGCAATAGTGGCAATAAACATTGCTGCAGTGAGTGAAGCTCTCATGCTCGGCAAGAAGGCAGGAGTGAACCCTGAAGCGATCTATCAGGCAATACGCGGAGGCTTGGCCGGTTCTACAGTCATGGACGCTAAAGCCCCGATGATAATGGACAGGAATTTTACGCCCGGCTTCAGGATCGACCTGCACATCAAGGATCTGAACAATGTATTTGACGCGGCCAAGTCTGTAGATGCTCCGATGCCCCTCACTGCTCAGGTTGCCGAGATGATGAAGATACTTCACGCGGACGGCAAAGGACAGTGCGACCACAGCGCATTAGCCTTAGTCTACGAGAAGATGGCGAATACTGAGATAACAAGAGGCTAGCAAGTTTTTAGCGGTTAGTGGTGTTACGCATCACTAGCCGTTTACTTTCCTGTACAATATACACATTCCACGCATACACATCATAAATTTTCAGAGGGGGGAAATATTTTGCGCGATTACGTGAAATTGACTGACCGCGATAACGTCGCTGTAGCCACTCATGACGTGAAGGCAGGAACAGAAATCATGTCAGGGCTTACGCTGCTTGACGACATACCGCAGGCTCACAAATTCGCACTAGTAGATATTCCCAAAGACGGCGAGATTATCAGGTACGGTGTAGTTCTGGGCTATGCACTTGACCCGATAAAGCGCGGTGCATGGATTAATGAACACATGCTGAGACTGCCTGTCTCTCCGTCAGTAGACAACATGCCCTATGGCGTGAATATCAGAAAGGATCTGCCCGAAGCTCCGGTGAAGACATTCATGGGCTACAGGAATCCGGACGGGTTTTACGCAGGGACGCGAAACATTCTCGGCATTCAGACGACAGTACAGTGCGTGCAGGGAGTGCTTGATGTTGCGGTCGAGAGGATAAGGCGCGAGCTTCTGCCCAAGTACCCGAATGTTGACGATGTCGTCGCAATCAATCACGCATACGGCTGCGGAGTCGCCATCAATGCACCAAACGCTAAATTCCCGATTCGTGCACTCCAGAACATAGCGAAACACCCTAACTTCGGCGGGCAGCTAATGGTCGTCTCTCTCGGCTGCGAGAAGCTCACTGTAGACCGTCTCGTCGGCGAGGAGAACAACACGCCCGATAACGTCGTGGTACTTCAGGACTGCAAAGGCTTTGAGGCAATGATGACGGCGATTCTGAGTCTTGCAGAGAAGAAGTTAGCTGTGCTCGATAAGAGAAGGCGTGAAGAGCTGCCCTTGAGCGAGCTGCTTGTGGGTATGCAGTGCGGAGGGAGCGACGCGTTTTCCGGAGTGAGTGCGAATCCGAGCGCGGGGTATGCTGCTGATATGCTCGTTCAGGCAGGAGCTACGGTGATGTTCAGCGAAGTAACCGAAGTCCGGGACGGAGTTCACTTTATCGCAGAACGCTGTGTGAGTGCAGAAGTGAGGGACAAGCTCGCCGAAGAGATGCGCTGGTATGATGCGTATCTTGATGCTGGAGAGGTCGACCGGAGCGCGAATCCTACGCCGGGCAACAAGAAGGGCGGACTGAGCAACATAGTAGAGAAAGCTATGGGGTCAATCGCAAAGTCCGGAACGTCGCCGATAGTCGAGGTGCTGTCTCCCGCAGAGAGGCCGACGAAGCACGGCATGATTTACGCTGCGACTCCTGCGAGCGATATTGTGTGCGGGCCATGCCAGCTTGCGAGCGGAATAGGTCTGCAGGTGTTCATGACGGGACGAGGGACACCTTACGGATTAGCTGCTGCACCGGTGATTAAAGTGTGTTCGCGCAACGAGATGAAGGAGCAGTGGCCTGACGTGATAGACATAAGCGCGGGCGATGTAGTAACCGGCGAAAAGACTATTGCGGAAGTCGGGACGGAGCTTTTCAGGTTCATTGTTGATGTGGCCAGCGGAAGGAAGAAGCCCTACACTGAACAATACGGCCTTCATAACTTCCTGTGCATCTTCAACCCTGCGCCGATAACGTGATACTTGGGATATAATTTGCGTGCTCCCTTGCTGATGAGGTGAGGGAGCATTCACAAAACTTGAAGGAGGAGTAAATCATGGCAGGTATAAAGATGCTTCCGGGCGAGACGAAAAGCGAATACTTGAAGCGGGTAGAGAGCATTATTGACGGGATGGATTACGTCCACAGGATGAACGGCCAGGTAGTAGCGCGTTACCCGGAAAAGTACAGGGTAGTTCCTTCTGTAGTGGATGAACTCACAGGAATTCTTAAGGTTGAGCCTGACTTCGATCCGGAAGAGGCTAAAGCGGAATACTTCAGGGAAAAATATGCGCTTACTTATTGATACGAACATTCTGCTTGACGTATTGCAGGAGAGACAGCCTTATTACACGCAGTCATGTGCAGTGTGGAAAGTTTGTGAACACGGGCTTGCAGAAGGGTATATTTCTTCTCTGTCGTTTGCAAATATTGTCTACACCATGAGGAAGCAGTTACGCTATGACGAAATTGATAAAGTGCTGCGGAATGTCAAGAACGCGTTTTACTTTGAGAGCCTGACGCTTTGGGATTTCGAGGTGGCTGCAGACATGAAGTGGCGGGAGTTTGAAGACGCTGTGCAGACATCAACAGCAGCAAGAATAAGAGCTGACTACATCATCACGCGCAACACTAAAGACTACAAGGACAGCCCCGTACCTGCACTGACACCAGAAGAATACTTCATCAGCATCTTTGACACCGAACAGTAAGTAAAAAAAACAGCCCCTCCCGTTGTGAAAGAGGGGCATCACGTCAATGTTATGCTCTGCGCAGTTTCCTGAAAGCCAATCCTGCAATGAACAGCAAGCCTAATCCTGCAGTACCTGCATCACAGCCACCGCTGCTGCTGCTGTCGCCTCCGTTAAAGGAGTTCCTGCCGTTCTCTCCGCCGATTTCTCCGATCGTTATCGTGAATGACTTTCTCGCTGTCTCACCTTCAGCGTCCTTGACCTCAAGCGTGAATGTGTACCTGCCTGTTTTCGTAGGCGTTCCCTCAATGACCATCGTATCGTCTCCATCGCCTTCCGGGAAACCCTCGAGTCCGTCAGGCAAACTTCCGCTTACGAGATCCCAGTCGTAGGGTTCTTCTCCGCCAGTAACATACACCGAGCTAGAGTACTCCCTGCCGATATAGCCGTCGTCAAAGCTGGACACTATTGACACTGCCTCAGCAGCATAGCCGCACGACAGCACGCACACCGCAGCCATAACTGCTGCCATAATACACAAGGACTTCTTCATGAAAATTCCTCCTTTAGAGTTATTGGGATTTACGCAATTATACGGTATACAGTACACGTTTTTCAAGCAAGAAAATACCCCTCCCGTTTTCTGAGAGGGGCATTCTGTCGGTTACGCTCTCTGAGACTCGAGCCAGTCCTCAAGAATCACAACAGCAGCTATCTTGTCTACAGTCTTTCGCCGCTTCTTTCTGGACACATCAGCATCAAGAAGTGCACGCTGGGCTATCACAGTAGTAAATCTCTCGTCCCACATCACGAACTCTCTTTCCTGATACTTGGCCGAAAGCTCGGACACTACATCGCGGACTCTCTCTGCTGCCTCGCTGGTCTTGCCGTCAGTCCGCACAGGCAAGCCAACAACTACAACTTCAGGCTCGTACTTCCTGAGGCACTCGTCAAGCTCTTCACGCCACGACTCTGCACTCCAGACTCCGAGTCCCTGAGCTATCGTGCGTGTAGGATCAGAGATAGCTGCTCCAGTCCTGACTGTCCCGATGTCTAGTGCTAATACCCTGCTCATCGGCTCATCAATAAGGCAGCAGATTCTTTATCCTGTCCTTCAGAACTTTACGGCGGGCTGTGATGAAGCTCCTGAAGTCGGCTATCTTAAGGCTCGTTCCTGCAGGCACAAAAAGTTCACTGCTGGATATATTGTTCTGTGCTGCCCAATCCTCAAGAGGAGAAGCATTCTTTGACGAATTGACCGGCCCGGGCAGGAGCTGAAGATTGGCTACGCTGTTCCAGTTTTCAGGCTTTGAGGCAAAATTCCAGTCTGCCTGCGGAATACACTGCTGCATCTTCTTATCATTTTTGAAGACTGATGAAGGGTGAAGATGATCCTGATGTACACTTCCTGAACAATTTATGCTGAAGTACAAAAGGTGCAAAACATAGAAGGCTTCGTTGCTGTCCTTCTGAGCCTCAAGAAGTCCGTCGATAAAGCTGTCATCGCATGAATAATTCTTGTTGGGGTCATTCTTGAAAGCATTCATCAAAGCCTGAACAGGGAAACTCTGTGATGTGCTACCATTCAGAACGTTCCTCATGGCCGTTAATACGCTGTCAGTGTGTCCGCTGAAAATTGACTTGATGAACGTAAGCGCAAGCCACCTAGAAATATCCTGCTTCTCCTGCTGAGAATAATTCTTAGCTTTGCCGTCAGTGAGTTTGCTGTTGTATGCGTGATAGATGAGAGGGATAGCCGCATTCTTTGCCCTGAATGTTACGTTGTTGTAGCCTAGCGCATCAAGAAGGCTGAAGACTGACACTATAGCTTTCCTGACGTTTTGCCAGTTATTCTCGAACATGCTCACGTTTGCAGCGGTGAAGTTAGCGAGCTTAAATTTTATGTCCCCGACAAACAGAACAAGGCACGTTTTCAGAATAAAATCCTTGTCGATGATGAAGCCAGGCTTGCCTATGCTATAGACCTCACTAATGAGCTGGTCAAACTCTTTGCGTGCGTCAATAGTTTTCCAGTTTGCGGATGATATAGACATAAGAAGGTCAGAGAATGATAACGGAGTTCCGCCGCTGTTTGTGCGTATGAATATCTCAAGCACTTTATCAGAATCCTGCTCCGTCTGAAGGTAGTAGTTTATCGTAGGCCTGAGGTGAACTACCTCATAGAGTTTTGACAGGGTATCAACAGCGTATTGATTTCCAGAAAGCCCCATTTTGTTTAAGGTACTGAGAACGTCAGATATGCCCCCGAAATTCAGTATCTCTCCCACTTCGAAGCAGTCAGGCTTAACTTCATTCTTAGTAAGAAATCTGAAGTCGTAATATTTCTGGCTGTCATACTGCGGAGGCACAGGCCCGGAAAGTTTCAGGTAAAGTTTTCTTGTCGGGATGCTTTCCTCGTCATCCTTCCACCATTTTCTGGGCAGCTTGTAGGCATATGTTCCGCGCATACCTATATAGAGGCTCGTCAATCTCTGCTGGCCGTCTATTACAGTGTAGAAATCCGGAGCTCCTGCCGTGTTGATGTATTCGTTGTCATCATGGAAAAACTCCCTGTAGCTCGTGAGAAAACTGTAGAACTTGTAACCGCTCTTGATATTCTTGTCGCTGACTCTCCAGAACATGAACGAGTTGATGGGATAGTCTCTGAGTATGCTGTCGAAGAGCATCTCTATCTGTTCGCTTGACCACACAAATTTTCTCTGGATAGCCGGGAGAAGATATGTATTGCTCTGAATGTTGTCTATAGCAGTCTTGATTGTTATGGGAGCTTGAAAGCCCATCATGTATACACTCCTGATGTTGTTTGAGATTGGTATATATTAACACAAAAAGTCCCTGCCTCATCAAGAAACAGGGAATATGTAATCAGTTCAGAACTTAATTTTTTCCGCATCCTCCATGTGTTCAAGAGGAAACGGAGGGCAGGCTATCGGCTTCATCGCAATGCTGATTAACTTTGCGGGGTTGTCGTCAGGGGCAATGTGATTCGAGCTTAAGTGTCCGCAAACCTTGCACCTGTGAATTACTGCCCACTCTCCGTTCTTCCTCACCCATACTCCTATAGGCTCCATCACGCCCCCGCACTCTGCCTCACGGTCTCCGGGTTCATTGTCAAGATGGAGACTCGATAAACAGTTCGGGCAATGATTCCTGTGTGTCTCGCCGTAAAGCGGAGGATTAACCTTCCACCCGCATACCTTGCACGTAAAGCCGTCCCTGCAGCCGTGAGTCCTGAAATAGCCTTTATCATACTGCCTGCGCTTGTTCTCTCTGTTCATGCTATAACCTCCTCAAGTTTTTGTGTGTACTCTTGGGAGGCCATAGAGTCATCTTATCTGCTCCAGACCTCCCGGCCTGAAACAGTCTTCATTAATGCGTTATGTTTCACAAAAATTCTCCTTCGTCTATTTCGCCAGAAGCCCGCGAATCTTGGCCAATGCCTCATCAAGACGCGAGCCGTCTTTTCCTCCGCCCTGTGCAGTGTTCTTCCTGCCGCCGCCTTTTCCGCCGAGAATCACGCACGCTTCCTTCACAAGTGCTCCCGCATTCACGCCCATATTCACGGCCTTATCATCTGCCATCACTACGAGCTGACACGACTCATCATCACCGAGCGACGCAAGAATCACTACACAGCCTTCACTCTTGGCCTTCACCTTGTCGCCTATGTCCCGGAGAATGTTTGCCGGAATGTTCGGGAATCTCCCGGTCTGAACAAGCAGTCCGTTAATCTCCTCGCGCTCAAAGAAACGTTCTGCGTTTTCCGTGAGTTCGCGTAATTTCACAGCCTGAATCTCACTGCGCACTGTCTTGAGTTCGTCAACGAGAGCCTTCGCCTTATCGCTGAGTCCTTCCTCATCAACTGACAATAAGCCCGTTAATGTCTTCCTGAGAGAGAACAGCTTCTGCAGCAATAACAGCACATTCATTCCTGTAGCAGCTAGTATTCTCCGTGTGCCTGAACCGATGCTCTCCTCACGAAGTATCTTGAAGCAGCCTATATCTCCGGTGCGCTTGACATGAAGGCCTCCGCATAACTCCATCGAGAAGCCCGGAACGTCTACCACCCTCACAACGTCGCCGTACTTCTCATCAAAGAGTGCCTTTGCTCCCAAACTCTGGGCCTCGTCCTTGCTGTGCTCGGAGATGTTCACCTCGATGTTCGCGAGAATCTCCGCATTCACTAAGCGTTCTGCCTCCGCAATCTCCTCATCAGTTACCTGTGAATGATGCGTGAAGTCGAACCGCAGGAACTCGTCCGTAACCAGAGATCCCGCCTGCCTGACGTGCCGGCCAAGCACGCGCCCGAGTGCCTCATGCAGAAGGTGAGTCGCTGTGTGGTTGCGGCGGATTGCTGATCTGCGGTCGTCATCCACAGCACAAGATACTTCATCGCCTACATGTACACCGCACACATTTTCAGGCTTGACGGTGTGAACTATCACCTTGCCGTGCGGGACGGTGTTAATGACGCGTAACACCTGGCCGTTCACTGTGAGAGTCCCTGTGTCGCCGACTTCTCCTCCGCGTTCTGCGTAGAAGGGCGTAACGTCGAGGATTGCCTCAAACTCCGAGTCAGTCTCTACGCTGTCGACTCTTCCCTCTGACGTGATGAGCGCAATAATTTTCCCTGTGCCCTTGTCAGTCTCGTAGCCGGTGAACTTAGTAGCTCCTGACTCGTTCTCGATCTCGAGGTAGACATCTCCTGCGAGTGCGCTCTTCTTCTGCTTGCTGGAGGCTCTTGCTCTCTCTCTCTGCTCAGTCATTGCTCGGGTGAAGCCCTCTTCGTCAAGAGTGAAGCCCTCTTCTCCGGCCATCTCCCGCGTGAGTTCAGGGGGGAAGCCGTATGTGTCATAGAGCGTAAATATCACGTCTCCGGGAATTTCGGTGAGGTTATGAGATCTCAGGCTCGCTATCTCAGCATCAAATAACTCTGTGCCCTGACGCAACGTCTTGTTGAACTTCTCCTCCTCGAGGCTGATTATCTGCTCAATCACTGGCCTCTGCGTGATTAACTCTCTGTAAGGGTCTCCCATAATGTCAATCAGAATCGGCATGTACTCATTCAGGAACAAGCCCTCAAAGCCGAGCAGCTTTCCGAACCGCACAGCTCTACGCAAGAGTCTGCGTAATACATAGCCCGGGCCGTCGTTGCTGGGCAATACTCCGTCGGCAAGCATGAACGCAACGCTCCTCACGTGGTCAGCAATGACTCTTACCGCCATGTCATCACGGGCATTCTTGCCGTAAGTTATCCCGGCCTTCCTGCAGGTGTGCTCAATGAGGGGCGTGAATAAATCAGTCTCGTAGTCCGTATCAACTTCCTGAACTACTGAGGCGAGTCTCTCGAGTCCCATTCCTGTATCAATATTCTTGTGAGGCAATAACGGGAGGCTTCCGTCCTTCTGTCTGTCGAACTGCGTAAACACGAGATTCCAGATTTCCATGTACCTGTCGCAGTCGCACCCGACTCCGCATGTTGGCTTTCCGCAGGAGTACTTCTCGCCTCTGTCGTAGTAGATCTCGCTGCACGGCCCGCACGGCCCTGTTTCCCCCATGAACCAGTAATTTTCGTCCTGACCGCACCGGTATATCTTGCTCTCAGGAAGGAACTTGCGCCACACGTCAAATGCCTCTTCATCATCGAGATATATCGTCGCGTAGAGTCTCTCGGGGTCGAGTCCGACTCGCTCAGTCAGGAACTCCCACGCCCAAGAGATGGCCTCGTTCTTGAAGTAGCTCCCCCACGTGAAGTTGCCGAGCATCTCAAAGAACGTGTGATGCCTCGCTGTACGGCCGACGTTCTCGATGTCGTTCGTGCGGACGCATTTCTGGCTCGTGGCTACTCTAGGATATTCCGGAGTCTTGATGCCCAAGTAGTAGGGCTTCAGTGGAACCATTCCCGCAATCGTGAAGAGCAGCGACGGGTCTTCAGGCACCAGCGAGAAACTGGGAAGGTGTTTGCTGCCTTTCTCCTCCCAGAACTTCAGGAACATATCGCGGAGTTCGTAGGCTGTCCTGTGCTGCATGAATTAGCCCTCCTTCTTTAGTGTCAGCTTGTCGATGAACGGCTGAATCAGATCTACAGGAATAGGGAAGAAAGTTGTAGTGTTGCGCTCGCCTGAAATTTCCCGGATCGTCTGCAGATAACGGAGCTGCAGTGTTACCGGTGATACCTCCATTTGACGGGCTGCCTCTGAGAGCTTGGCCGCCGCCTGCAGTTCTCCTTCTGCAGCAATAATCTTCGCACGACGCTCACGCTCTGCCTCTGCCTGACGAGCCATCGCACGCTTCATCCCTTCAGGAAGCTCTAACTCCTTCACTTCAACTGCGCTTACCTTGATTCCCCACGGGTCAGTGCGTTCATCAATAATCTTCTGGAGTTCCTGATTTATCTTCTCGCGTGATGACAGCACTTCATCAAGCTCAACGCTTCCCACAACGGAACGTAATGTTGTCTGGGCTAACTGACTCGTCGCAACTATGTAGTTCTCAACCTCAACTACTGACTTTGCGGGATCAAGCACACGGAAATAGACGACAGCGTTTACCTTGATGGCTACGTTGTCCTTCGTGATGACTTCCTGAACGGGAACATCAAGCGTAAGGATTCGCAGGTCAACAGTTACTGCCCTGTCTATGAACGGCATTATGAACACGATTCCCGGGCCTCTGCTCCCGACGAGACGGCCGAGACGGAAGAGCACGAGCCTTCTGTATTCTGGCACTACACGCACAGCCATAGACAGCACTATCATCAAGAAGAAGAACACCACTACAGCAGTGCCCAGCCCCGAGATGAGCGAGCCTAAATCAAAATCGATTGTACGTATCATCATTACTAACCACCTCATTATTAAGTTTCTCTATTACTACCATTGCACACGCATAATCTCCCTCGTGTGTGAGCGAAATATGTATATTAGCGTTATCCGCGTATTCTGCAAGCTCTCCGGAGAGCCTGATTTCCGGTGCACCGTCCTCATTCCTGAGAAGCGCAAAGTTCCGGCCGAGCATTACCGCTCCCAGTGATGCGCCTGACGCTTTCACGAACGCCTCACGGGCAGCAAAGCATGATGCGTAACTGTCGAGCTTCCGGACTCCGCGCGATTCGCAGTAAGCTATCTCCTCAAGGCTGAATACATTACTCTTGAAGTGTTCGGACTTCAGGGCATCCTCTATCCTTGAGAGCTTGCACAGATCTACTCCTATTCCTGCAATCACTTGAACCATCCCTTCACTTTTCCGAACAGCCCGGAATCGCCGTCATGCACCGGAGCCTGCATCTCGTCAGCAAGAGACTTGATGAGTTCTCTCTGCTTGTCGGTGAGCGTCTTGGGAATGTCTATGTACACATGAACGTACAAGTCCCCTGATGCATTCATCGGGCTGTTGAGCTTTGGCATTCCCTTACCCTTGAGCTTCAGAACTTCGCCGTGCTGAGTCCCTGCAGGGATCGTGAGCTTCTCCTTTGTGCCGTCAAGCGTCGCAATCTCCGTGTCAGTCCCGAGCACAGCCTGCGGATACGTGATTAACAACGTCGTGTGAAGGTCTGCACCGTCGCGCTCAAAATTTCTGTCAACCTCAACGTCGATAACGAGGTAGAGGTCTCCGGAGTCTCCTCCGTTGATGCCGTCCTCTCCTGCACCGTGAATCACGAGGCGCATGTTGTTCGCGACACCGGGAGGAATCTTCACTCCGCGAGTCTGCTTCTTCCTGACTCTGCCCGTTCCCGAGCACTCTCCGCACTTGTCCTTGATGACTTTTCCCGTGCCATGACAATTCGGGCATGTCGTGATGCTCTCGAACACTCCGAACATTATCTGCTGCCTCTGCCTGACTTGGCCCTGTCCTTTGCAGTTCGGGCATGTCTCGGGCTTAGTGCCGGGCTTCGCTCCAGTTCCTCCGCAGTGCGAACAGTTCTCAGCCTTCGTGAACTCTACATCACGGGTTACTCCCTTCATGGCCTCAAGCAGAGTAATGTGAATTATCGTCTCTATGTCGCGTCCCCGTCTCGGAGCGTTGGGGTTGCTGCGTGATGAACCGAAGCCTCCGAATCCTCCGAAGCTCCCGAATATGTCGCCTAAGTCTCCGAATATGTCGCCTAAATCTACTCCGCCCATTCCTCCGAAGGGATTTCCTCCAGCTCCGCCCGGGCCTGTCGTGCCGAACTGATCATAGCGCGCTCGTTTATCCGGGTCATTCAGGACTGTGTAAGCAGCGTTGATTTTCTTGAACTTCTCCTCTATGTCCTTATCGCCGGGGTGAGCATCTGGGTGATACTGCTTGACAAGCTGACGATATGCCTTCTTGATGTCAGCCTGTGATGCATTTCTGGGAACGCCTAAAATCTCATACAAGTCTTCCAAACTCTACAACACCTCCCTAAATAAATACCCCTCCCGCTTTGAGAGGGGCATAACTGCATACGTCTTGCGATGATGATTAACGAGTTGTGCGTCTTCTCTGCTGGGTGTTCCTTGCAGGAGTCTCGAGTCTGCGCTTCAAGTCCTGTGCGGGCTTGTAGTCAGGGTTAATCTCGAGTGCCCTGTTTGCCCAAGTGAGAGCCTCGTCGCGCCTGTTGCGGAGTCTCTCTGCGCTGAGTCCTGCCCAGTATGCCGCCAGATAGTTAGCCTGAGGTTCGGCCTCATAAGCTGCTGTGTATGCCTCGAGTGCCTGAGTTACCCTGTTGGAGCTGTAGCGCGTGTAGGCTTCCCTCTGCATTGCGATTAACTCGCGCCTTCTTGCTGCAGGGATGGGGTAAGTGAGAATCATTGCAGCTTCGGTTGAGTTGTTGGGGTCGAAAGCAGGAAGTTCCTTAATGAGAGTCTCCATCTCGGCGGCATCTGCTGCTTTGCGTGATGCTTCAGCTTCCTTGTTGACGAGGGCAGCCTCTCTCGTAGTCAGGGCTGATGTGCTGGCCTCGAGTTCCTGATCTTTGCGTTCAAGCTCGGACTCTCTGGCGGTCATCGCTGACTCCCGCTCGGTCATTTTTGCCTCATGCTCCTTGATAGTCTTCTCGGCCTCGAGCAATTTCTTCTCCTGCTCTTCTGCGGCTGACTCTCGGGCGGCTACTGCCTCTTCACGTCCGGCGAGTTCTGACTGCTTGGCAGTGAGAGTCTCCTCGAGTTCGGCGAGCCTGTTTCCTGTGGCCTCACGTTCGGTGAGTGCTGCCTCGCGCTTGACGAGGTCGGACTCTCTGGAGGTGAGAGCATCTGCGGCTTCCTTTGCAGCTATTTTCGCGTTGAGTTCAGCTTCACGGGCTGCAAGATCCGCTTCACGCTGTGCCAGTTCTGCATCACGTGAGGCAAATTTTGATGAGGCTTCCGCAAACTTCAGGCTCTCCTGAGCGAACGTCGTCTCCCGGAAAGCTAATGCTCTCTCGCGCTCCATTAATTCAGTCTCACGCTGGGCGAGTCTGGTTTCACGGCCTACAAGGATTGTGTTCTTGCCGTCGGTCTCACGGATTCTCTTTGCGAGTGCGTTAGCTCTGGGGGCGAAATTCTGCTCTCCGTCAGCTAAAGCGGCTTCACGTTCGGCGAGAGATGCTGCGAGTGCGTCGAGTTCTTCGGCACGTTTGGCGAGTTCTGCTTCACGTTCGGCCAGCGGATCTGGAGCTTCTGCTTCGGCCGGAGCTTCAGTCTCTGCGGGTGCTTCAGACCCGGCGGGGGCTTCTGCTTCTGCGGCGGGTTCACCTTCTGCGGGCACGGCTTCAGGCTCATCTGCCCATGAGAGCGGACATAATAACATTACCAGCATCAATAATAGTGCTGTCTTCTTTACCATCTGCAAATATCCTCCCTGTACTATGAGTAATTTTCGTGTAGCGTAATTCTATAATAATCACTAGTTTTTCACAAACAATGCGGGCACTTAGCGTGTATAATATTCACAATCCCAAACCAGCAAAAATTTAGTGAGAGGAGACAACATTACATCATGTTCAAGCCTCATGGTATAGTCATTCCCGTAGTTACCCCTTTTGATGACAGCGGCCGCTTCATGGAGGATGAGTACAAGAAGTTATTGCAGTACTTCATCGACAACGGCATTCACGGAGTATTTCCGTTCGGCACGTCCGGAGAGTTCTACGCGTTCGACAACGGATTTTACCGCCATGTTCTGGAAGTAACGTGTGAGTATGCGCGCGGAAAGATGGACATTTACGCCGGAGCAAACCACATCACGCCCAAAGGAGCAATTGAGCTTGCCAAGATAGCCGAAGAGGTAAAGGTCGATGCGCTGAGTGTGTTAACGCCTATGTTCGTGAGCCAGACTCAGGCCGAGCTGGAAATCTACTACCGGAAGATTGCCGACGCGACGAGCCTTCCGATCGTCATCTACAACAACAAGCCAAAAACTAACGTCGGAGTCGCTCCCGAGACGATTCAGAAACTTGCGCAGGTCAAGAACATCATAGCCGTGAAGGACTCGACCGGAGACATGACGAACAGCGAGGAGTACATCAGGCTGACGCGCGACAATCCGGAGTTCTGCGTTCTGATGGGCAGGGATACGCTGATTTATGCGGGACTGTGGTACGGTTCTGCAGGAGCGATAACGTCATGCGGGAACATTGCGCCGAGAATTGCAGTAGACATTTACGAGAACTTCGTGAACAAGAACTATGATGCAGCACTCGAGGCACAGTTCAAGTTAAGCGAGCTGCGCATTGCGACGAACATGGGGAGTTTCCCTGTAGTCATCAAGGAAGCGTTGAACATGATCGGCTACAACGTAGGGAAGTGTGCGGAGCCTATCCAGCCTCTTACTCCTGAACAGCACGCGAAGTTAGAAGTAGTGCTGAAGAATATCGGCCTCCTGAAGTAGACAGACAAGCCCCCTTGCTGAGGTGAGGGGGTAACAATAAACTATGGACATCTTCACTCTAGGTTCAGGGAAAAAGTCATATGACCAGTTCAAGAATCTCATCAATCGTTACAGGATTCCGATACTGCTTGATATTCGCCTCCATAATGATTCACAGCTTTTAGGATTTACAAGGAAGAGAGATTTGCCGTCTATCCTAAGGGATGTATGCAGCTGCAAGTATGAACACTGTATCAATTACGCTCCTACTGAAGAGATACTGACAGATTGGAGGAATGAGCGAATCATTTGGCCGGAATATGAGGCAAGATACAGAGCTTTGATGTCGGAGAGAAAAGCTGTGAAGGACTTCATCAATTGCTACGGACGATACGCGTCTGTGTGCCTCTTGTGCGCAGAGCCGAAGCCTACTCACTGCCATAGAAGACTATTCGCTGAAATGATTGCGGAAAATTTATCTGACACAGAGATAATTCACCTATGAAGATTGACGCTGTAATTCTTGCCAAGTCCAGCATGTGGGGGAATTACTGCGTCGCCGGAATAGATATACACTCGGGAATGTGGGTGCGCTTCGTGAGCTACGGAGACGGCGATCCTCTCGACGACTCACAGATGATGTTCATCAACGACTCCGGGAGTTGCGTGCCTCTCGACGTTGCCCGAATCCGAGTCGCAAAACGTCTCCCCCGCCATAACCACATGGAGGACTGCATGATCGAGCGTGATGCTTGGCTTCGTCTTGGCCGTATGAGCATTCAAGATGTCTTGAGGATTCATGAGGATGAAGAGTACAGATACATTTTCGGAAACGCCAGAGAGTACCTCAGCGAGGAAGAGATGATGCACCTCCGGCACAGGTACTCCCTGATTCTGGTGAAGGCTGAAGGGCTGACTCTTCACACCGAGCGCAACAGGAAAGGAGAGCTGAAGACAAGGGCGGCATTCACCCATCACGGCAGGGAGTACACGCACATACGCGTAACCGATCCCGAGTACGAACTGAAGACAGAGCGCGCGAACGTGAAGATTGGTGATGCATATCTTGTTATGAGTATGCCAGTCAAGCCTTTCAACGGACGCTACTATAAACTTATCGCAAAGATACTCCCTGAGAAGCAATAACCCTCCGGCCAAGAGACCAGAGGGCATAAACTGTTACTTCATGCAATAGTCATCAATCAATAATGGGACTCTTTCACCGTCAACAATTTCTCCAAGCTCACAGAAGAACTCTCCGCATTTCGGCAGGACAAAGATATATCCGCCTGACTTTGACGACGGGACATCATGACCGCTGAATGACACGCTTTCCCTAACTCTTGAAGCGTCAAGAGTGAACCTGAAGCTCCAAAGGCTGCTGACATTCTTAACTCCTCCGCGAAACTTAATGAAGCCGTCTGTGCATTCCTGATGAAGGCTTACGCTGCTTATTCCGCTTGAGTATGTGTCTATGAGACTGAGCATTTCGTTAAGCCGTCTGCTGTCGTAGTCTCCTATGTTTCCGAGCATGTCATCATCAGTGTAATAGAGTTCGGGTGTGTATCCTGAGAAACTATCTCTGTCTATCCTGAAGCCAACGCCCTGAAACATCATGCCGTTGCGCTCCCTGTAGTCTGCCCAGCCGCAAAACGCTATTGCTGCACGTTTAGGCTCAAGCAGTCCATGAAAGCCGCTTGTTGAACGTACTACCTCACCAGACACGGCTTCTTGCTATCAAATTTCCAGTTCGGAATCAAGAACTGCATTGCTTCAGCGTCGTTCCTGTCGTGTGATGGCAGCTTGTTGTAGAGTGCGTTAGCCTCCTCGAGACGCTTCATGTTGAGCGTAACTCCGAGTCCGGGCTTCTCCGGGACTTCGAGATAACCGTCAACTATTCTCGGAGCATCCTCTAACAAGTTCTGCCCGTCCTGCCAGATCCAGTGAGTGTCAAGAGCTGTAGGCTTTCCCGGAGCAGCAGCACCTACCTGCGCAAATGCCGCAAGCGTGATGTCGAAGTGATTATTGCTGTGGCTTCCCCAAGTGAGTCCCCAGTCGTTGAGGAGCTGGGCGATTCTGATTGAGCCTCCGAAGCCCCAGAAATGCGGATCTGCAAGAACAATATCTACTGCCTTCAATGCTGCTGAGTGGTAGAACTGCCTCCAGTCAGTCGCGATCATGTTAGTAGCTACAGGAAGATGCACAGCGTTCTTGAACTCCGCCATGATCTCCCTGCTTGAATACCCTGACTCCGGCCCGCAGGGATCCTCAATGTACGTGAGCACATCCTCTAGAGGCCTGCAAAGCTCTATCGCCTCAGCGAGACTCCATGCACCGTTCGGGTCAATGTTGATTCGTCCGTTCGGAAACGCTTTCTTCAACGCACACACTGCCTTCATCTCTTCAGCACCGGCCAGAACTCCGCCCTTGAGCTTGAAGTTCCTGAAGCCGTATTTCTCGTGAAGACACTGCGCCTGTGAGACTATCGCGTCTGGAGTGAGCATCTCCGTCCTGCGCATCCTGTACCACGCATCGGAGCTTGAAGACTCGTCGAGGTAGGGGAGCGAGGGAGCTTTGCCCTTGTCGCTGACGTAGAAGAGGTAGCCTAACGTCTCTACTTTGTCGCGCTGTTTGCCGTCGCCGAGAAGGTCGCACATCTGCAAGCCCATGAACTGGCCGAGCAGGTCAAGCAGTGCGCACTCGATAGCCCACTCTGCTTTGACTACAAATTTCAGCTTCGAGATGTCGAGACTCTGAATCCCCTCGCCGTCGTCTTCCTTTGCGCGTTTGGTGTGCTTGTGGATTGAGTCCAGAATCCCTCTGTACTTGCCGACCTGCTGCCCTACAACTAATCCTTCGCAGGCCCGGAGTGCCTCGCAGGTGTAATCTCCGCCGTGAATCTCGCCGATGCCCTGATGTCCTGCGCTGTCCTCAAGAATCACGATGTTTCGCGTGAAGAACGGTGCGTGTGCTCCTGAGAGCGTCATTAACATAGAGTCATACCCTGCGACGGGAACGACCTTCATACTTGTTACTGTTGGTGTTGACATGATTTATTTCACCTCACTGATTTATTCCCACTTAATACTCATAAGCTCGTCATAGTGCGACAACACTTCACTTCGGACTTTATCGGCGTAAACACTGTGATACTCTTTCGGCAGAAGCGGGTGTGCCATCGACACATTGAGATACATCATCATTGCGTAACCAGCTATCTTTGCCTGCAGCATCTCAGCCTTCGCAGTGTCGCCGCCGCAATAAGCCTCAAACATTATTTCCCAGAACGTGCGCATTTCACGGTACGTTAGGCCTACGAAGCCCATATCATCATCAGAATGCTTTGAACTCCCGCCGGTAAGATTCATGACAAAATACGTGTGCATGAGGTCTAGCAATGGATTTCCGCGCCCTGAGTCCCCGAGATCTATAAGCATCAGTTCACCGTTCGACTCCATGATGTTTTTGGTGTGATAGTCGCCGTGCACAAAGTGATTCTGTTCAGGGATTGCGTTATAGAGTGCGTGCATCTTCATGACCTCGTCCGGCGTGAAGTCGTCCGCGATTTTGTCTACGAGGCCGTGAAGTTTGGGCGAGACTCTCGGCATCTGCTCCTCCGGGACATCGATAGCGTGAAGCTGTCTCAGGAGCACCCCCGCTCCTTCCGCGAGTTCAGGGAGTCTATCAGGATTAGCCCTTATGCGCTCGGTGAGAGTCCCGGCATTCAGCATCTCGTAGATTGTCCCGCAGCTCTCTCCGCACTTCACAGTGTCGAACGCAATCGCACACGGAATCCCCAGCAGAAAGGCTTTGCGGCTCGACTCGCGTTCGGACTCTATGATGTCAAGCGTAATCTCCGGCCGGAATATCTTTATCATCTCGTCCTTCGTCAGGCGGTAGACCTTGCCGTTAGCTCCCTCGCCGAGAAGTTCGCACCCGTCAACAGAGACCTCGCGCAGTTTCTTGTGAACGTCGAGCAGTTCAGTGAAGCCCGTAACGTCGAAAATGCCGTAGATCTCGCTTGATGCATTCAGCACAGGAAGGGGCTTGCTGATTATTTTGCGAACCTTCAGGAGTACACGCAATCCCGCCGATGATATGTAATCCAGCTTGTCTGCGTCGAACTGAATATTTGAGGCCTCCGGATTCTGGGAGAGCGCATCAGTAATCTGAGACTCTGTCTCGTTTGCGTTGTTGGAGTCTATGCGCCCCTCAAGATAAATTGTCAGCGTGCCGTCATGATAATCTGTCTTCATTACTTACCTCTCAAGAAATTTCGTCTTCAGGGACTCGATCTCGTCATCTGTGATGCCCAGCTCGCTAGTGATGTAGCCGACCGGAGAGCCGTAATTCTCCTTCAGCCACTCAAGCACTGTGTTCATGGTCTTGGGGCTGACTTCATCAAGGACGAGCATGTACTTCTCCATGTCTGACTCAGCTATGCCGTAATCAGATAACATTTTGCGCTGCCGGGCTATCAGGTCTGCATTGAACGTGTTAGTCAGCATGTAGTCATCTAGGATTGTCGCCTCGCCAACGCCTAAAGCTGAGAGTATGAGCATAGCCGCGCATCCTGTCCTGTCCTTGCCCTGAGTGCAGTGGAACAGAAGAGAACGGCCATCAGGAAGATTCAGAAGCTCCCTGAAAAATTCGCTGTATGCCTTCTTGCCGGAGTCCGCAGAGAGAAAATCAACGTACATGTCATAGGACACGATCCCGCTGTCAGCAATCTGCATCATTCTTTCTGCAGCAGTGCCTTCCATTGATAATTTCTGCTCGAGTTCACGCTC
>JAFSUD010000088.1 GCA_017445405.1 Synergistaceae bacterium | reverse complement strand
GCTGACACATTGAGCCAGACATTAGGGGACGAGAACATCAGAATATGGTGAAAACAGGAGATGAATACATGTCAGAAATAATCAGCCGTGCACAGGCAATCTATGACAGGATACAGAACGCCCTGACACTTGCAGGACGTAAAGACAAAGCAGAGTTTGTAGCGGTGAGCAAGACGCGGACAGTTGACGAGATGCACGAGGCAGAAAATTTCCCGTACATCGGCAGCTTCGGAGAGAACAGAGTCCAGGAGGCAGAGGCCAAGCGCAGAATTTACGGCACATCCAGAATCACGTGGCGGTTAATCGGGCATCTTCAGGCAAACAAGGCCCGCAAAGCTGTTGAACTTTTTGACGCAATAGACAGCGTAGACAGCATAGAGTTAGCGCAGCGCATAGACCGCATAGCCGGAGAGACTGGCAAGGTGATTCCTGTGCTCCTTGAGGTCAACACATCAGGAGAGGCTAGCAAGTCAGGCACAGCCCCCGAAAATCTCCCGCAGCTTGCCGATGCAGTGATGCAATTGCAGAATCTCAGGCTTGACGGCTTAATGACTGTAGGCCCGATAACTGAGAGCGAAGCAGAAATCCGGAGAGCGTTTGCGTCATTGAGGGAGCTTGCAGAGAGTGCCAGAACACGAACTGGCTTATCACTTCCTGTTCTGTCAATGGGAATGAGCGGAGATTTTGAGGCAGCAATTCTTGAGGGCAGCACAATGGTGCGAATAGGGACGCTGTTATTCGGGGCTAGGGAATACAGATAAATTTTTTGTGGCATAGCTATTTTCGTGATATATTTATCCGTAATCACACAGAAATTTTTTCACAGGGAGGATAATTTACCTTGAACATCATGAAGTTCTTCGGCTTTGAGACCGATGAAGACGATTACGACGATTACGACGATACCCCGGAAGAGAAACGTGCACCCCGCAAGCAGCCCTCAGGCAAACGGGAAGGCCAAGCCCGCACCCCGTCAGGCAGCACTAACGCAGCAGGCCGTCTCATAATCTACAACGGAATAGCCAACGATGCCGACAAACGCAGACTCCGCGAGGCCTTCAATGACGGAGCAATGATATTGATAGACCTTCACCTTCTGAATCAGCGCGAGTTTGAAGAAGAGGGGAAAGAGTTTATCACGTTCATGGGCGGAGTATCATTTGCGCGCGGAGGAGAGATAAAGTTTATCGAGCCTGCACAGTATATTGTTACGCCGAGGGCCGGAATGTTCGAGATATGGCCTGAAGGGGGAGAACTGGAATGAACGAACTCCTCACAGCGAAAGACGTAGAGGTGAAAGTGTTCAAGAAGTCTCGTTTCGGTGGGTATTCTGTGCCTGAAGTTGAGGACTTCCTGAATCAGGTAGCTGATGACCTCGAGGCATACGCAATCCAGCTCGACGAGAAGGACGCACGCATTCAGGAACTCGAGGCGTACGTGAAGAAGCAGGAGGCCATGACGGACGCAATCAAGGACGCATTGATTCAGGCCCGCAAAGCAGCTAAGGACATGGAGGATCAGGCACAGAGTGAGAAGGATAAGATAATAGCCGACGCACAGGCCGAAGCAGCAAAGATAATCTCAGATGCCGGAGCGAAAGTTCAGGCAGTTGTTGACGACGCAGAGAGGAAATCTACAGAGATGCTCTCGGAAGCCAGACTCTCCGCAGCGGAAATAGTCCAGACTTCCCGCGACAGGAAAGCTCAGGCCGAGACATCAATAGCCGGGATCGAGCAGGAACTCGCCGAACGCCGTGCAGAGGCCGAGAAAGAAGCTCAGGAGATAATCGCCAACGCAAAAGCTGAATCACGCAGAGTGCTAATCGATGCGCAGAACGAAGCGACCCAGTGCCACGAGCAGCTCCAGTTCCTGAATCTCCGCAAGCAGCAATTCTTGAAAGATACTGTGTCGTTGCTTCTCGACTTCGGACGCATCATTGACAAAGCACAGGAGGACGTAGACTCGGAGTTTCTTTCTCATGAAACGGAATCTGCTCCGGAAGCTCACGCAGAGCCTGATACTTCACCGAATGCCAGCCCCAAAGAAGAACCCCGAACCGAAGCCTGAAGCCTCACTGACTTCACCGATAACGATACTTGACGGATTAGGCCCGAAGACTGCCCGGTCGTTTATGAAGCTGGGGGTCTTTCTGCTTGAAGATATATTCTTCCTGCTGCCGAGACGCTACGAGGACAGAAGATACCCCAAGCCCTTATCTGACCTAGTACCAGGAGAAACAGCCTGCACAATTGCACGGGTGAGCGACATAGACTCATATCCCGGCCGTACTGAAGCAGAAATAGCTGATGACTCCGGCTCGGCTCACATAATCTGGTACACGGACAAGATAGCCCGTTTTGTCCGCAAGGGCATGAAGTTAGCTGTTTACGGCCAGCTCAATGATAAGAGAATAGATGCTGTCTTCATGCATCCGGAGTTCGAGATAATTTCTCCATCACGCGGGACATCACTTATCGGCAGGATATTTCCTGTTTACCCGGGAACTGCTGACCTGTCGCAGAGAGTCATCAAGAAGTTTGTTGACCTCGCGCTCGACAAATACTCCGTGCAATGCCTGAAGGAGTTTCTGCCTCAGCGTGTCCTCAAGAAATACGGGATGATGAGCCTTCATGATGCTGTGCTCCAGATTCACCGCCCCAAAGATGAACTGACATTCATTAAGGCGCGCAACCGGTTAGCGTTTGATGAGTTCTACCTTCTGCAGTCAGGAATAATCATGCGCAGGAACTCCCACGTCGGAGACACTCACGCGCAAATCCTGAAGCCCGGCGGAAAGTTCGATGCATTCATGGGAAGCCTGCCGTTCGAGCTTACGGAAGCCCAGAGAGTAGCAGGCTATGAGATACTTGCTGACCTCGAGAAGCCCGACCCCATGAACAGACTCCTTCAGGGAGACGTAGGCTCGGGAAAGACTCTCGTCGCAGTTATCGCCATGCTCGCAGCAGCAGACTCCGGAGCGCAGGCCGCATTCATGGCACCGACGGAGATTCTCGCGCAGCAGCACTACATCAAGCTCGTGAAGTACCTCGAGCCGCTCGGACTCCGTGTAGCATTACTCACCGGAAGCCTCAAAGCACGTGAACGCAAGAAGCTCCTGATGGATATATTCTGCGGGAATGTTGACATAGTTATCGGCACTCACGCAATATTCTCGCAGGATGTTGACTTCATGAACCTCGCGCTAGTGATTGTTGACGAGCAGCACAGATTCGGAGTCCTTCAGCGGGGAGCATTAATCTCGAAGGGGAAATACCCCCACGTTCTGGCCATGACAGCAACGCCGATTCCCCGAACGCTGATAATGTCGGTGTACGGAGATCTGGAAGTATCGGTGCTTAACGAGCTGCCCGCCGGACGAAAGAGGATACAGACAATATCTCTGAGGCCTCAGCAGTTCAGGAAGATTCCCAAGATGATTCGTGAACATGCCGCGCGTCATGAGCAGGTTTACTGGGTGTGCCCGCTGATTGATGAGGGAGAGCGGGACTTGGCCTCAGTGAATGACACATGCGCAAAGCTGAGAGATATTCTGCCGGAGCTGAAGATAGCTGTGCTTCACGGAAGAATGCCCGTCAATGAGAAGTCAGCAGTCATGAATGAGTTTTCTGCAGGGAACATAGATATACTTGTTGCGACAGTAGTTATTGAGGTCGGAGTAGATGTGCCGAATGCGTCGCTGATAGTGATAGAGGATGCGGGGCAGTTCGGGCTTGCGCAGCTTCACCAGCTCAGAGGGCGTGTAGGTCGAGGGAAGGCTCAGAGTACGTGCGTGCTGCTTGAGAATCAGGACATTACGCCGGACGGGAAGGCGAGGCTCGAGGCGATGGTGAGGACATCGGACGGGTTCGAGCTTGCGGAACAGGATTTGCAGCAGAGAGGAGCAGGAGAGATCTGCGGGACGAGGCAGCACGGAGTAACAGATTTTCGTGTTGCGGACTTGGTGAGGGACGAGAAGATATTGACACTTGCGCGGGATGAGGCGAGGGAGTTAATGACGGACGACCCCGAACTGAAGAATGAGCCTGAGATGAAGAAGGAGATACTTCATCGTCTTGGCAGAGTGCTGGAATTGGCGGCGACATCATGAACGAGAACGTGAGGGAAAAGTTCTTCAGTGCATTGCTGAGACGGCCGGGTACACGCAAGCAGGCTAGGGAAATGCTGAAGAGGGAGAAGCTGAGTGCTGAGGAGAGAGAGGCATTGATGCTGGAGGCGGAAGATGCGGGGCTGATTGACGACGAGGCGTTTGCGAGATTGTTTGTTGATGGTCATCTGCAGTGGGGGAATCTGAAGATAGCGTATGAGCTTGGGATGAGGGGAGTGCAGATGGAGGAGATAGAGAATGCGCTTGATGATGCGGAGGAGGAGCCGGAGAGGGCACAGGAGCTTGCGGAGTCGTGGAGGAAATCAGGACTTGAGGAGAAGAAGATAATATCACGATTGCTTTCCAGAGGTTTTACTAACCGGTCTGTACGTTCAATTACGAGATAGAGATTAACTAGAGAAGATAATATGCTGGCATAAAAAAATCGGACAAGTTTTTATGCTATAATTACTTTCATCAATCATGTTGTTTTGCACATGACTATCGCGGTTGTGTGCCGTTCGAGTCTTATCTTGTCCTGAGTAAATTATAACACAGTGCAAGTGAAGATGATTGTTAGTTGTGTGCTAATTTAAGTTTTGCGCTGAGTTCTGGGGCGTTCGAGATGCTGGGGGCTTGGTGCATTTATTGTAATTATAAGGAGGTAATCATTGATGAAGAAAGGTTTTGCGGTGTTGGCGGGCGTGTTTGCGCTTGCGGTAGTCAGTTCGTGTGCATGGGCTGATGTGGCAATTAATGCGGAGAATTTTCCTGATGAGCTGTTCCGTGCTTATATCACAAGTGAGTATGACCGCAACAGGGACGGAGTACTTGATGAGGACGAGATGAACTTGCGGTATAAGAGCGACAAAGTAACCATACGGAATAAAGAATTTACTTCTTTGCGCGGCATAGAATACCTGAAGGGAATGAAGACTCTTGAGGTGTTCACGACACATTATCCCGGCGATGAATATATAAGCGAAATTGACCTGCGAGGATTGGACAATTTGGAGTCCTTCACCGTCAGGCAGTATAAGAAAATGTCATCAATCAACGTTAACGGTCTGAGCAGCCTTAAAACACTTTCATGTTCAGGCGTAGACTTGGTGAATTTGGACTTTCGGAACTGCCCGGCGTTGACCCAGCGTCATATGCAGCGGAAATCAGCTCGTCTCTCTGGATTTTACGGGCTGTCCTGCGCTAGAGATACTGAACTGCAATAATAACCTCATTGCTTCTCTGAACGAGGATGCTCTTGTTCATCTGACGGTCTTGCGATGCAGCAACAATAGATTATCTTCACTAAATGTTGGCATTTTACCTGAACTTACATTGCTGGAATGCGGAGGGAATCAGTTTAGTGAACTTGATGTAAGCAAGCTGACGAAACTGAAGGAGTTTTACTGCAAGAACAGCAAGGTCAAGAACCTAGATCTTACAAAGTGTGCACTGCTTGAGCAAATAGGCTGTGAAAGCGGTGAGATACAAACCTTGAACGTGAAAGGGTTAGCTAATCTCAAATCATTGACTTGCAGCAACAATCAGATCACAGAGCTTGACCTAAGCACGAACGCAAAACTTTTTGAGAACACAGACTTCACGAGAGAATACTTCTTGAGCAATTATAACGGGCAGGAACGCAAGGGAGCTGAAGTAGTGAAGGAAGGTAATCTGTACAAGTTTGACATCAAACCGTATGTTTCTGATTTGTCGCGTCTAGGCAACGCTGAGCTTTACAACTCAGCAGGGAATGAAGTCCCGCATTCCGGCTTCTCAAGCGAAGGCATAATCAGCACATATTGGAAGCCTGTAAGTATTAAGTACGGATACTTCTTCAGGGGAAAAGCTCAGCAGATGTATAGCGGTTCTCAAGTAATAGTGATGACTATAAGCGGGCTGAGAGTTGTCAGCGGCACTACCACTACTACGCCGTCTGTTCCTGATACACCAAGTACTCAAAGCGAAGATGTACCCCCATCACCGCAGACTAACCAAGAAGTCCCGGAAACACCATCAGCACAGAGTCCCGACACCTCTTCTACGCAACAGCCCGTTACTCCCGAGACTCCGGCAAGCTCCGACAATACCCCGTCTGACTCCGGCGGCAGTTCATCAGGAGGAAGCGGAGGAGGCTGCAGCTCCGGCATAGCGTCATTCATGCTGTCCGCAGTCTTGGCCTTCAAGTTCCGCAGGCACTAGCGCACAAAAATTCCCCCTCAGTCTTCACGGCTAAGGGGGATTCTTTTCTCTCTTACTCGAACAGCTCCGACACTATGTCCGCAACCCGCTCGACCTTGTTCACCTTCACAACGTTAGAGCCGCAGAAGAATAATCCCGTCTCCCAGTTACCCACCTGCGCATCAACTAACGCCGCCGCAATGCAGAACGTCTCCCTCGTCTTCCTGTACCGGCAGTGAGTCAGGCAGTTCGCAAAACACGGCTTGCTCTCAACCTCTCCCTCAAGGTACTTCGCCACAAACGGATTCTTTATCGCCCTTCCCGGCAATCCTGCAGGACTGTGAATCAGCACAACGTCCTCTTCCTTTGCGTCAATATACGCCTGCTTGAACCTGTCCGACGCATCGCCCTCAACTGTGCACGCAAAACGCGTCCCCATCTGCACGCCTGAAGCTCCCAGCGCAAACACCCGCTCCAAATCCGACCTGTCCCAGATTCCTCCGGCAGCTATTACGGGTATATCGCTCTTCATCTCGTCGTGCACATACCTCACTACATCGGGTAATGCGTTCTCGAGCCTCAGCGCAGGATCGTACACCTGCTCGATCGTCATCGCCCCCAAGTGTCCTCCTGCAGTCGCCGGCTCCTCAACAACGAACGCATCGGGCTGGCGTGAATACTTCTTCTCCCAGTGCCGCGTTATCAGGCTCGCAGCCTTCGCAGAACTCACTATCGGCACAAGCGCGACATCCGGAAAATCCTTCGTGTAGTCAGGAAGCCTCAAGGGTAATCCTGCTCCCGAGATGATGATATTTGCTCCGCCCTCTGCTGACGAGCGAACCTGCCGGTCGTAATCCGTCAATGCCACCATGCAGTTCACGGCTATGATGCCTTCCGGGCCTGCTATCTTCTTGGCCTGAGCTATGGCCTCTTTGATGACTACCTCGTTTGCG
>JAFSUD010000087.1 GCA_017445405.1 Synergistaceae bacterium | reverse complement strand
GCCCCGTGAAAATCCGAAGCGTTTGTTGTACATCTTGAAGTTGTCGAGGTTGAACCAGATTATCGCTGTGCCTTCAGAGTTGGAGTGCAGGAATTGCCCGGCCTTGTCGTGAAAGGATGAGCGGGTAAGTAATCCGGTGAGAGAGTCTGTCTCGGGAGGCATCAATCCGTGAAATCGAACAGGTTCAGCCCTACATCATCATCAAGTCTGCGTTCGATACGGCCTTCACTGACATCAATAATCATCTCGCATGTTGCGCTGACTACGGCACTGTTCAGGTGTCCTCCGAACACACGTCCTTCTTTGTCGCCGGCACTCATATGAACGTGGGCGTAAAATTCTCCGTCCTTCGTGGTAACCGTTCCCCAGAGGCTGACTATTTCGGCTGGGAAGGTGAAGCGGTTCACGTGATACTTCTTCTCTGCCACGTCAAACAGTCCGACGGAGAAGTCATCTATTGCTCCGAGTGCTTTAACTTCTGCTAGGGTGATGTGTTCGTGCTCACATAACACTTTGAGCTGTGAGAGTATCTCTTCTCCTCTGTCCATCCTGACGTAATATTTGTTGCCGAACTTGCGATAATGCATGATTATTCCTCCATATATATTTAAACTGTCATGGTAATTCAAGAATGGACATACAAACCCACTTTTGATCTGTGTAAACGCTCTGAAACTTATCTTTTGTGATGTCAGTGCTGCCTGATAATTTGTATGTTTTCGCTTGGCCTGCTAATTTTTCCTTCACCTTCAGCTCGGGGGATTCTGCTCCGTGATCATTGATAATAGTACCTGTCGTCCCGGAATTGTAGCAGACATACCATTTCTTGCCCTTGCTCACTGCTATTAGTGAATAATCTCCCGTGTTATTTTTGCCTTCTTTATCGGGACGCAGAACAAGTAAATCTGTATTGCTGAGGTACTTACGAATTTCGTCCTGGTGATCCTTCATAAAATCGCTGAATGTCTGGTCAACTCCGTCTGTCCTGATCTTGTACTCTGAACCAATCATGACTACTCTGGAAGCATTATTCTTGTACCAGATCTGAGTAGCTGTCCTGAGCATCTGCATATTGTTGATTATGTTGTTAACATCCGCTGTCGTAACTGTTCCTAGCATTGAGAACATCATCACCGCCGACAGAACACCCAGCGTAACAATCACTACCAGCATCTCCAAGAGAGTGAAGCCTTTGCGCATTCTCATCACAGCACCCTCATCCATACTGCCGCACTGTCATCGTTATACGTATCTTTATGGGCATCGGCTGTACCTAAGAATACTCCTGATGACTCCATTCGGCCTCTTATCTTCTCCCGTACCTTTTTTTCGCTGGCCTTAAAACGGTATCCTACATACCATGCATTACGATGAAATTCCGTCGTTACGATTGTAGTTGTTTCGCCTTTAGTTACCTTCTCCTTGAATGTTCCTCCGTCGCAGAGACCGTAATAGCCTTCCATGAGGTCAGTATTCTGATTATTAGTGTTTGGGTCTTGGTAGGATGGATAAAACTTAATTCCGGAGTCATTCATTGAGCTGATATATTTGCTCAGCTGGATTTTGTCTCCCCATTCTTGGACAGGCTTTATTGTGTTGCCAATCTTTACTCTGCCGTCTAATTGAACCTTTTCGCGGTTATCCATATACCACGTCATAGTTGCCCTCTTGAGAGTATGGAGGTTTGCTATTATCTTAGCCGCCTTCGCTGTTGATACGCTCTCGTCGCTTGACATTATCATCATAGCAGCAAGAACGCCTATTACCACAATAACAATCAATAGTTCCACCAGCGTAAAACCATTGCGTCTTGATATTATTCTCATTGATATACGCTCCTTTCTCTCATTAATTGTCCAATCTGAAGGCTTCCATGAATACATTAGCTGCTTTGCCGTCATAAACTTTGTGCTTAGGGTTACTCTTATAGTCATAGACCAGCAAGCCCGCTGATTTAGCCCGTGATTTCAGTTTTGCTTTCAGGGAGGCTGCTTCATTGTCATTGTGGTCTGAAACTTTGTACAGGACATAGCATATTGTGTTACTGTACCCGAAGTAGACACCGTAATTTCCTGTAGACGCTCCGTATTCGTCCCGGCTTGCGTGCTCCCAGTTCGCTGTTGTGCTGTTGAATGATACTCCTGTACTGCTGAAGTATTTCCCTATTTCTGAGCTGTTCTTGTTCAGGTATTCATGAAGTCTTATGCCGCCTTTATAGATGTTGTCCTTGGCATCCCACTTTGCATCAACGTAAAAGCCGTTGCTTGTTTTGCCGAGCCTGGTGTAATTATCAAGATACCATGCATTCACGGCACGTTTCAGTAGATTCAGGTCGCTGATTATCTTTGTGGCTTTAGCGGTAGTTACGGCTTCAGTGCTGGAATACATCATCATAGCTGCAAGGATGCCTATCACAACAATCACGATAAGCAGCTCCACAAGAGTAAATCCTCTGCGCTTCATGTACATTCCCTCCTTCCAGTCTGTAAACGAAAGCCGGGCATTCCGTCATGGCAACACCCGGCAAAATATTCACTTCATCTTCATTAAACTACTTTGCTGTTACGGGCTGTGCTCCCATCTCAGCAAGTGCCTTGTAGGTCAAATAGCGTTCTCTCGCCTCTGCAGCGTTCCGGTCGAAAAGCTCCTCTGCTATCGCCGGGAATCCTCTCTTGAGCGAGCTGTACCTGACTTCGCCGAGCAGGAACTCCTTGTACGCCTTCAGGAACTCCGCCTCGTCGTCAAACAGCTTCGGTGCTTTGCTGTCCAGCGTGAACGGGTTCTTGCCAGCCTCTACGTCCGGGTTGTACCTGTAGAGATGCCAATAGCCCTTCTCAACTGCGAGCTTCGTGCGCTCCTGAGTCTTGCCCATACCTGCGCGGATGCCGTGATTGATGCACGGTGCGTAGGCTATCACCAATGACGGGCCTCTGTGTGCTTCTGCTTCCTTGAGGGCCTTCATGAGCTGGTTCTTGTCTGCCCCCATGCCTACCTGAGCTACATACACTGTGCCGTAGGTCATGGCCATGCGTCCGAGATCCTTCTTGCGCGTCCTCTTGCCTGATGCAGCGAACTGTGCGATCGCCGCTGTAGGTGTTGACTTCGAGGACTGTCCGCCGGTGTTGGAGTAGACCTCTGTATCGAGAACGAGAACGTTTACGTCCTGCCCTGAGCCGAGCACGTGGTCGAGTCCGCCGTAGCCGATGTCGTAGCCCCAGCCGTCTCCGCCGATGATCCACACTGACTTCTTCACGAAGTAGTCTCTGTACTCAATGAGCGTGCAGAGTTCCTTCTTGGCCTCTTCGCTGAAGTCCGGAACTTCTCCGCAGTCGCAGCATCCGCAGCACAGTTTGTCGAGGCACTCCTCAACCTTTGCAGCTGCAGCTACCGATGCCTCGCCGTCCTCGTGAGCGTCGAGCCAGCCCTGAAGAGCTTCCTTGAACGGTGCGGGTACTTCGTCCATCTTGAGGAGGTTCTCTGCTGCAGTCGTCAGGTAGTTGACCATGACGTTAAGGGATAACTTCATGCCCATTCCGTACTCTGCCGCATCCTCGAATAACGAGTTGCCCCATGCAGGGCCGTGTCCGTTTGCGTCGGTGGTGTAAGGCATTGACGGAGCAGAGCCGCCCCAGATTGACGAACAGCCGGTTGCGTTGGCAACGATCATTCTCGAGCCGAAAAGCTGTGTGATGAGCTTTGCGTAAGGAGTCTCGCCGCATCCTGCACAAGCACCCGAGAACTCGAATAACGGTCTCTGGAACTGGCTGCCCTGAACAGTGAACTTGTCTCCTGCGTCTGCCTTGTCCGCAACATTCTCGAATGCGAACGTCCAGCGGTCGATCTCGTTGGTCTGAGTCGCTGACGGCTTCATCTCGAGAGCCTTGACCGGGCAGATGTCCGCGCAGTTTCCGCATCCTAAGCAGTCAAGTACATCAACCTGCATCTTGTACTTGTAGCCTGCTGCCTTGAGCTTCGGTGCCTTAACGTCAACAGCTCCGAACCCTTCAGGTGCAATTGCCTGCTCCTCAGCATTAAGCAGGAACGGACGGATAGCTGCGTGCGGGCAGACCATTGAGCACTGGTTGCACTGGATACACTTTGCGCCGTTCCACTCGGGGACGTTGACCGCGACTCCGCGCTTCTCGTACTTGCTGGTGCCTGCAGGGAAGTGGCCGTCCTCGAAGCCGTCAACGAATGCGCTTGACGGAAGAGTATTGCCCTTCTGTGCGTTGATTGTGTCAACCTGATAGCTGATAAATCCGGGGATCTCTGTCGGGAGTCCGGGGCGTTTGT
>JAFSUD010000086.1 GCA_017445405.1 Synergistaceae bacterium | reverse complement strand
TGCTCCTTCACTGGAAATGCTGAAAGTATATCATCTGCTCAGGCCGTAAATATTCCCTACATGACGGGATGCTCCGAAGAGCGGTTTATTTCAGGCCTAGGATATTTGCTCCTAAGTCAGATAACAGAGTGCAGACATCGGTAATGATCCCTGCTCTGTCCTTTGCTGAAACAGTCATAATAGCTTTCATGATAAATGCTCCTTCGCGGAAATGAGGAAAGTATACACCCGACTAGTCCGAGAAATCAGAATCAGGCTGTACCGTTACGCTGAATGCAGGATAGAGTTTCTTCACGGCCTCCATAACGTTACGCTGGACTTCCTGTGCATCCGGAGCTGCAAAATCTATCACTATATCAAACCGTATAACCCTCTCCTTCACGCCGCAGTAAAACCCGTGAATCTGCAGCACATATTTCTGAGACATTACGGCTTCAGTGATTCGTTCCTGCATCCTCATAACTCCGTTATTGCCCAAGTTGCGAGAATATATCCCTATTGCCGCAAGTGCCACGTGATGCTTCGTGTAAACCTTGTGCGAAATCTCACGGCTTATTACGTCGATCTTGTCTGCCGTCCAGTTATCCGGCACTTCAACATGAACAGACCCCATTAATCTATCCGGGCCGTAGTTCGTGAGGATAAGGTCATACGCTCCGAAGACTCCTTCTGTCTCGCAGATAGTCTCCTTGATGGCGGTAGATATTTCGCTCTCGACGCGTTCACCGAGAATCTTGCTCGTCGTCTCACTGAACATGTCAATACCTGCCTTGATGATGATGATTGAGATGAATGCTCCGAGCCATGCCTCGAGGTTCACTCCGAATCCCAAGAACACGAACGCCCCGAGAAGAGTCGCCGCCGAGACCGCCGAGTCCATGAGTGCATCTTTGCCGGAGTCAGTGAGCGCGTCAGAGGATAATGCGCTGCCCTTGCTGCTGACGTACCGGCCGAGCACGAACTTCACGATTACGCCGGCTGCAACTACGACGAGAGTCGCTGTTGAGTATTCCGGCTCTTCTGGAGTGATGAGCTTCTTCACCGACTCGATGAGTGCCGTGATCCCCGCGTAAAGCACGATTGCTGAGATGACCTCTGCAGTGATGTACTCGACTCTTCCGTGTCCGTAAGGGTGGGTCTTGTCTGCGGGACGGCCTGCTAACTTTGTGCCGATTACCGTAATGACTGATGACAGAACGTCGCTCGCGTTGTTGAGAGCGTCAATCATAATAGCTACAGAATTTGCGAGCATACCGACAACGAACTTAAACCCTGCAAGAATGATATTAGTGATGATTCCGATGATACTGACTCTGATAATCTGTTGTTCTCTGTGTTCCATGAGTTACCCCTCCTTGTGCTAAAGTATATTATTCACAACAGAATCACACAAACTTTCAGGAGATGATGAAAATTAGTGTACAGGTAAAATCCCGCGAACGTGTCGCCTCTCACGGAGAAGTCTTCACCGCCGAACGTGAAGTCAAAGCTATGTGCAACCTCGTAGCCGCCCAATGCAGGGACATTCACGCCACATTCTTAGAGCCAGCCTGCGGAGACGGAAATTTTCTCGCCGAAATCCTCACACGCAAGCTCTCATCAATCACTGACGACCACGAGCGCAATTCCCTCATAGCCTTGAGTTCACTCTACGGAATAGACATACTCGACGACAACGTCAACGCCTGCCGACAAAGACTCTTCGGCATCTGGGACTCACACGCAGAGCACTCACAGCCCGCAAAAATTCAGGCCGCCCGAATCCTTCAGCACAACATAGTCTGCGGAGACTCCCTCAAGCCCGCATCAATCACCTTCACCGAGTGGACATTCAGGGATGATGACATTGTGCCGGAAGGTAAGGAGTTCGTTCTTGCATCACTGATGAAGGAGGACACACAGCAAATTGCTATACCGTTCGAGTAATAACAACCCCGACATATTGACCTGCCTCGCGAACCTCTCAAGTGATGAGGTCTTCACTCCGCCGAAAATCGCCAACGACATGCTTGACCTTCTGCCGCCTGAGCTGTTCACCAGTCCACACACAAAATTTCTTGACCCCGCCAGCAAATCGGGAGTCTTTCTGCGGGAGATAGTGAAGCGTCTCATCAAGGGATTAGCTGAGGAAATCCCTGACCTTCAAGCCAGAGTCGACCACATAATGCGCAATCAGGTCTACGGAATTGCGGTTACTGACTTGACGGCGATGATGTCCCGGCGGACGGTCTACTGCTCGATGAACGTTAGGAGCGAGTTCAGCGTGTGCAGGTTCGACGACGACGAGGGCAATATTCGTTTTCGGGAGTGCGGGCATGAGTGGGTGAAGGGGCGGTGCAGGTATTGCGGAGCGAGTGAGAGGACGGCAGGGAAAGGCGAGGATACCCCCGGCCCCTTAGCAGGGGAGGTAGCAAGTCCCGCCCTGACAAGGGGGTATTTAGGGGGGTCAGAGAAGACTGCAGGAGAAGGAGAGGAGAGTCATGCGTACGAGTTTATACACACGGTCAGGCCGGAGGAGATTTTGGGGATGAAGTTTGACGTAGTTATCTCGAACCCTCCCTATCAGCTGAGCGACGGGGGATTTGGCGCAAGCGCAAGGCCGATATATCAATTATTTGTTGAGCAGGCCAAGAAGCTGAACCCTGAACACATAGTGATGATTATTCCGGCGAGATGGTATTCAGGAGGAAAGGGACTCGATGAATTTCGTGCGTCAATGCTTAGCGATAAGCATATCAGGAAACTTCACGACTTCTTTGACGCTGAGGAGTGCTTTCCGGGAATCGATTTATCCGGCGGGGTTTGTTATTTCCTGAGAAGCAGAGATTATGAGGGCGACTGCAAAATTATCACTCACAGAAGAGACAACATCAGCGAACCAATGACGAGGCCGCTGATTGAAAAGGGTACACATACATTCATAAGATTCAACGAGGCAATACCCATACTGCGGAAGGTCAGGAGCTTTCATGAAGAACGTTTTTCATTCGTGCAGCCGCGTAAACCCTTCGGAATTGCAACAGACGTTCTCGGAGAGCCTAAATCAGATACAAACAACATCAGGCTTTACTCCAACAAGAACGCGCAGAAAGGTGAAGGCTACGTATCGCGCAGAGACATCCGGCAAAATGAAGAATGGATTAATCAATGGAAGGTGTATATATCTTATTCCTACGGAGAACGCGGAGATTTCCCCTATCTGGTAACAGGCAGACCGTTTATCGGAGAGCCGGGCAGCGTTTGCTCAGAGACATATTTACTTATCGGCCCGTTCGCTAATGAATCGCAGGCTCAAAATGTAATCTCCTACATCACAACAAAGTTTTTCCGCTTCCTCGTTCTGCTCATGAAGAATACACAGCACGCGACAAGTAAAGTCTACTCACTCGTGCCGATGCAGGACTTCTCCCGCTCATGGTCTGACCCCGACCTCTACGCGAAATACTCCCTCACTCCGCAAGAGATCTCCTTCATCGACTCCATGATCCGCCCAATGACTCAGGAGGCCGCTCAATGAACACTCAATCACTCCTAACTTCACGCCCGGACGACTCGCCCAAAATCTACGCCTTCATTTATCCCGATGTCCCCTCACACGAGGACTACATCAAGATCGGCTACACCACCCGCAGCGTCAGGAAACGAGTCCGCGAAATCACCAAGACCTCCGGCCTCAAGTACCGCATCATCTTCACCGCGTCCGCAATCCGCAATGACGGCTCCACCTTCCGGGACTCCGACGTTCACGCTGTCCTCAGGCACAACAAATTTCCTCAGCACCCGCAAGGCCGCGAGTGGTTCAGGTGCAAACTTGAGGACGTGAAGAGCGCAGTTGAAGCCGTCAGGAACAGGGAGCTTGACCTCACCGAACGCATCAATGACTTCACCATGAGGGGCGAGCAGGCCGAAGCCGTCAGCAGAACAGCAGAGTACTTCACTCACGCAGAACAGCGTCCGCCAAAATTCCTCTGGAACGCTAAGATGAGATTCGGGAAGACTTTTGCGGCCTATCAGCTTTGCAGGCGCATGAAGTTCACGAAAATTCTCGTCCTCACCTTCAAGCCCGCAGTAGAGTCCGCATGGAGCGACGACATCAGGACACACGTAGACTTTGAGGGCTGGCAGTTCATCTCCAACCACACGGCACAGCTTCACGGCCTGAAGATTGACGACGAATTTTCCCGCGCAGACAAGAGAAGAACCGTTGTCGTGTTCGGATCATTTCAGGACTTGCTCGGCACGAACGATAACGGCGGCATCAAGGCCAAGAACGAATTTATCCACCTCACGAACTGGGACATTGTGATATTCGACGAGTACCATTTCGGAGCATGGAGGGAGAACGCCCGCAAACTGTTTGTGTTTGACGATGAGGAGGACGC
>JAFSUD010000085.1 GCA_017445405.1 Synergistaceae bacterium | reverse complement strand
TTCACTTCAAGTATCACCGCAGAGAATATATTTATCAGCGGGATAACCAGCACGCTCAACATGATTACTGCGCCGATGTTGCCCTCACCGTACAACGCCTCGCTGACTGCTACGCCGAACAGAATATAGTTCCCGCGAACGACTGCCTGACCGATCACTGAAGACTTGCTGCCGTCCTTCGTGAGCAGTTTGGGGAACGTGAGACTGAAGGCGAAATTCAGCAGGAGGCCGATACCCGCAAAGACCATTTCACGCACAGCAAATCCCTGCGAGAAGTCCATATCATATATATTCTTGAACATCAGGACGGGCATGAACAGAATGAATATCAGCTTGTCATATTGCTTCATAGCCGGGCGGGTAATGTAGCCCCGCTTTCGGACGGTAACGCCGAGCAGCATTAATATCATCATGGGAAGGACAACGCGGGCAGCAGCAGAGAAACTCTCACTCATAAATATTACTCCTTATAACTTCATAGGCTTTGCGGGAAATTGGGGAAAGCAGACAATATTTTACAGCTAATTCTTCGGGCGTGAACTTGAGCGCGTCATCTATTGGGAGATAGGTAATGTCGTTGTCGTTGTACTTCTTCGGAGCATCCTTCAGGACACACTGCCACGCAGAGGACTTCCGTGCTTCCTGCTCACTCATTCCCGCAAGAACCTTCCGCTGAGCCAGAATCTCCCTGACCTTCCCGATTGTCCCGGAGACTCCCACGAACACAGCAAGCGGACCGATAAGCCGCAGAGCATTCATCATTTCCGGGTTGAGGCTCACTGTCAGCGTCAGGCCAAGCCCGGCCAAGAGCAGCATCACGAATCCCGAACACTTCCGCAAGATTCTTCCGGCAGGATAAAACACAGCCCGCATCTCCGAAGAGACGCAGGCCGCACAAACTTCAAACGTTCTTGTTTCTCCCAAAGCCTGAACCAACCGCTCACCGCTGAAGTCCCGAATGTGCAGAGTGTGCACCTCAAGGACTCTGAAGCTGTATTCCGGCTGAGAGTTATTGCAGCTAAGGCACGGCATGTTACCTCACGAAGTGCCTCAAGTGCATAAAGTTATCCCACTCGTAATATCTGTCGGACAGCAATACTCCTTCAGGAGCGTCGGGCTGTTCGTCGACTCCCTCGTAGACCTGATACCAGAAAACTACATCTACTCTCCCGGACATCAGCGCACTCGTCCTCGCTCCTGACTCTATACTCACAAGCTGAATGTTCACACCGAGCCTCCTGCCTATCTCCGAGAGTACTGCAGTGTTGAAGCCTACGGGTGTACCGTCAGCAGCTATCATGTCCATCGGCGGAAGGTCTCCAGTTACCGCAACCTTGAGAGTCTCTGCTCCGTCGAAGTGCCCGAACTTGGCCGCAGTTGGCTGCGATTTTCCCGGAGTGCTGAGATATTCTGCTGTGAGTATGCTCAATCTCCTATCAGGCCTCATCGACGCAAGAGCCTCGTTGAACATTCCCAGAAGCCGCAAACCCTTATCATCGTTCTTGAAGCCCAGCGCAAGATATGTTGTCCGCGAATGGAGCGCGCATGATGCCTCAAATGCCGCATTGGTGTTCACCACGTATTCCGCGACAGGTTCAGGAAGCGCAGCCTCGTCAATCTTGCCCGACCTTAGTCCCATCAGCATTGCCGTCAAAGAATCGTAGTACGTGAATGTGTCCTCCGGCCTGTGGTTGGTGTTGAGGATCTTCCAGCCGAAGAAATTACGCTCCTGAGACTTTATGAACGCCGCAAATTCTTCCTCGCTCATGTTCTGCTGAGTGAGTGAGCCCATCCGCATACCGTCAGCATATGCACAGCTCACCAGCAGACCAGCAATCACGCAAGCTAATAGTAATCTCTTCATGCTGCACCTC
>JAFSUD010000084.1 GCA_017445405.1 Synergistaceae bacterium | reverse complement strand
CTCGTGAAATTGCAGGACTATGTTGACGCTGAGAGGCTCGCGGACGCAATCATGACGACTCTTCACGCACACCCTGCATACTTGACCGTAATTGAGGAACGAGACGGAGTCCCGGTTCAGCGTTACGTGCCTGACATCATCACCGGCATTCCCATAGAGCGAATCAGTGAGGATGAATTGATGACGCTCAAGGACGATCTGATTCAGCCCTTCCGCTGGGGAGAAGCATTGTGCAGGTTCAGGCTGTTCATCACAGAGAAGGGAAAATATCTGTTCTGGGACGACCATCACATCATCTGCGACGGAATGGGCAAAGTAATTTTTGAGCAAGATCTCCAAAGAGCCTACGACGGCCAAGACCTTACGCCCGACTCATGGTTCGCTTACCTTCAGGAACGTGAAGCAATGAAGTCCTCGCCGCATTACGAGGAGTCCCGCAAGTGGTACGAGGACAATTACAGCCATCATGAATTTTGCGGATACCCGACTGCGGATTTTACACAAGAGGGGGTGGGCACTAATCAACAAGGGCTTCTGCGAGTCAGCTCCGGCCTAAATGATGACAACCTCGACGTTCTGAGACACTGGCATCTTACCCGCACAGAGTTCTTCATCGCAGTATCACTCTTCGCCACAGCAGAATACAATCTCAATCCTTCCGTACTTATCACGTGGTGCAATAAAGGCCGCTGGAAAAAGGAACATCACAGAATCACAGGCATGATGATTCAGGATATGCCCGCATTCTTGAATGTGGAAGGCCTCTCGCCTGCTGAGATAGCATCTTCCGTCAGGCAGCAGGTTAAAGGCTGTATGCTTCACCGTGATTACCCTTATGCGTCGCTTGATGCGAGAATGCTTGCGGACGAGAATTTATGCCTCATCTATCAGGACAGGATATTTACTGACGGGCCGAAGATTCCCCTGTTTGCCGGGCTGCTGGAGATGCAGAACAAGCACGCAGGCTCAGAAAACATTTTTAACGTTGAGGTCTTGGAGACTGATGCAGGAATAGATCTGCTGTTCGACTATGCCGTCCACAGGTACAAGCGCACGAGCATAGAGAGGTTCGCGGGGCTGTACGTGAGGATTCTTCATGACGCTTTGAGGGAGATGAACGCCGATGCGTAACTCTCTGGGGCAAAGAAAATTTCTGTCCATGCTGGCCGTCTCGAGCACAGAAATGGTGCTCACGATAATTGCGCTTCTTGCTGACACTGTGATTGCCGGACATGCCGCCGGAGAAGCCGGACTATCCGCAATGAACATCATGACTCCGTTTGTGTCTGTGATGGCATTTGTCGGGGGCTTAATATCTATGGGAGTCTCATTCACTTACGGCGACGCTATGGGCAGGGCTAACAAGAAACGTGCTGATGAACTCTTCGGAGTGAGCGTGATTCTTGCCGCTGCGTTCGGATTGTTGATGTTCGTGCTGGCGAGCATGTTCCGTGATGAGTACTTTGCGTTCATCCGGCCTGATGCTGACGTGATGGGCTTTGCTGCAGAGTATCACCGCTTCTTCAGGTTCGTGATGATTATTGACCCGCTGGCTATGCTCTTGGGCGTTATGGTCTACAACGACGGCGACGAGCTAATCTTCAACATTGCGAACTTCACCAACATTGCAGGAAATATAGTGCTGTCGTTATTCTTCGCGTTCACCCTCAAAATGGGAATAGCCGGAATAGCTTTAGGGACTCTCATGAAGGACGTGCTCAGTCTCGCGGTGGTGTCCTGCCACTTCCTGAGAAAGACTAACTCACTTCATATGCGTATGCATTTCAGCCTGTCAGACTTGCGGGAGTTCGTTACGCTGGGCTTCATTGATTCGGGGATGTACCTGATGATTGGAGTCATGCTGTTCGTGATGAACAAGTTTGTGATTGCGCAGTTCGGCAATGAGTATCTGCCCGTCCTGTCAATGGCCGTGAGCTTAATCGAGGTGTCAGTAGTCTTTGACGGCATAGCTCAGGCAATGCTCCCTCTTGTGAGCGTGTATCACTCTGAGGGGAATTACCCTGCTGTCAGGAAAGTGATTACTCTAGCTGCGAAGGTCTCAGTGATTGAGGGTGTCATCTTTTCGGCGGTGATGATAGCGTTTGCGGAGTACGTGCCCGCGATGTTCGGGATAGATGAGCCGGAGACGGTGAGGCATTGCGTGAGTACGGTGCGGATAATCTCCTCGACTCTGACTGTGTCGTCGGTGCTGTACCTGTTCGAGACGTACTACATGATTCTTGGCAAGAACGGGCTGGCTGTGCTCTCGTCATGTTTACGCAACCTGATAGCTATTCTCCTCATCTCGATTCCTCTCGGCCTGACAGGAAGCATTGAGGGCGTGTGGTGGGGATTTGCTCTTGCGCAGGCGTTCACGGTGATTCTGTGCGGAGTCCTCGCCGTCGTGAAGTATGGCCGTGAATCTTTCCCGCTCTACCTTGAAGAGAAGCAGCCTGTTGCAGACTTTGACCTTCTGCTCTCACAGGACGCAGTCATCGCAGCTAGGGACTCTGCAGAAAAATTCCTGAACGCACACAACATTCCCAAGGGCACAGTGAATCAGGTGATGCTCATCATTGAGGAGACGGGGATGCTGATTCTTGAGCGCAACGAGGGAAAACGAAATCATGTCATGGCCGAGTACACGCTCGAGCTTGATGATGAGGGACGTGTGAGGATAATCATCCGTGATGACGGGGAGATATTCGACGTTACGGACGAGGAACTGAAAGTAACCTCACTGCGAAGCTATTTCGTCTCAAGGCTGATGACGATTCTGAGATTACGCAGGAACATCACGACGACGAGCTTCAACCGCAATGTATTCAATGTGAGGGGCGGGCTTGCAAAAAAATTCATGACGCGGTAAATTTCAACAATCCTAATCACAATGAGGTGTTAATTTATGAACCGCAAAAAGATATATGCACTCTTCGCAATTGCTGTAATGCTGGTGTCATCATGCGCGGCTTATGCTGAGGGCGTGAAGCTGGGACTGCTTGCTCCTGCACGTGAAACCCTTGAGGGCAAGGTCAGGGAAGACATCAACAGAATGCTTGTGTGGAGTCTCCGCAAGACAGAGCACGGCTTTGACGACACGACACGGCGTTTTTATGACAACCTCGCGACTATGTTAATGGCACTTAATGCGGGGGAGATTGACGAGTTCAACCTTCCGCAGACCATTGCAGAGTATGTAGTCGGAGTAAACCCTGAGTTCACGATTACCTGTGCCGAGCGTGTAACCGGGGCATCTATTGCGTTCGGCTTCCGGGCAGAGGACGGCGAGGCTCTGCAGAAGAAGTTCAACGATGCATTGTCCGGCATGAAAGCTGACGGGACGCTCGATGCCTTGATCCTGAAGTACTGCGGGAATCCCGGCCATGACAAGCTGGACTCTGTGAGGCTGGAGAAGCTGCCTGACGCTGAGACGGTGAGGGTTGCGGTAACCGGAGACATGCCCCCTGTAGATTTCGTTGCGGCTGACGGAGAACCTGCGGGGTTCAACACGGCGATACTTTCAGAGATCGGACGCAGAGCAGGGATAAACATTGAGCCTGTTTATGTCGAGACGGCTGCGAGGACGGCAGCACTTATGTCAGGGAGAGTCAGCGTAGTATTCTGGTATCAGTTCCTCAAGGGAGCAGAGAGTCAGGCAGATGCCCCCGAAGGAGTGATATTTTCCGAGCCGTATTACAACTGGAATGTATTCCTTCATGTAGGGCTGAAGAAGTAGTGCGGTCTTGCCAAAAAATTCATGATGCGCTAGAATTTCACCCATCAATGCGGACGTAGCTCAGTTGGTAGAGCATCAGCTTCCCAAGCTGAGGGTCGCGGGTTCGAATCCCGTCATCCGCTCCAGTAAAGACGATAACAGCTCCCGGTGAATGTGCCGGGGGCTTTTGTTATTCCCAGAGGGTCGCGGGTTCGGTTGCAAGCGTGCGTAGCTTTCCCGTCATCCGCTCCAGTAAAGACGATAACAGCTCCCGGTGAATGTGCCGGGGGCTTTTGTTATTCCCAGAGGGTCGCGGGTTCGGTTGCAAGCGTGCGTAGCTTTCATGTCATTGCGTCATCACATTTACAGCCAGCTTCTCCGCTCTATAAATTCATTATTCACAGCATTTCACAATACTTAATCAGCTTTATGTTATGTCAATCATTAGTGTATAATGACCCAACAAATTTTTCATAGGAAGTGTTTTAATGAAAGCATTCAAATTAAGCCCCCCCCCCAGCACGTAATTTTGCTGGTCTTCTTTCTCTTCTCGTGCTTTGTCGCAGGAGGCTGCGGAAGTTCATCTAATAACTTTGCAGATTATTCACCCGCAAACGTCAACTCACTACTCAGCGGTGCATGGCGTTACACTTCAGGAACAGTTACTGCAAACCTCAACGGCACTCCCCACACAATGACCGTCAGGGATTTCGCAGTGTACTTCACCAGCTGCGACCTTGAGGACGAGGACGGCTCGGCAATCTTTGCGGCAGTAGCTCCGCTTCAGGGCGAATATCTCAATATCCCCTTAGCCTTCGACGAGTCAGCCATAACCACAAAGCGCACTGACCTCAACGAATGGACTGCTGACACACAGCACGGAACTTTCACGCTTCAGCTTCTCTCAGACACAACAGCAAGGCTCACCGGAAATGTCAACTGGCAGGGCGAAGTCGTTACTGCAGATGTCGATGTTATGCTCCGCAAAATCACCAGCCCAAGCGAAACGCTCGACATTAACACTGTCCTTAACGGCACATGGCAGACCGCAATGAATATCAGTGATGACGCTTCAGGCACAGCAACCGGAGGCGGCTATATATTCACAAGCAGCGGAGATCTCATACCGATTACTTCAACGTTCGCAAATATGATCTTCGAGGATACAAGCATTAATGACGACACTACTACCCTGACTGCTAATTTGCTGGCAGCAACTTTTGACGATACCGGCCACGCTTCAATCACTATGCCCATCGTACTGGAAGATTACCCCATTGAAATCACTCATGTATTCGGCAATGTTTACAGGCTGAAATTCGGGGAGAATGACAAGGGCGTATTCATGCTCAATGACGAAAATACAGCATATCTCATTATGAGCGGTGTCATACAGTTTCCTAACGGTCTGGCTGCAGAGGATCACGGCCTAATTCCGCTCACAAAGAAGACTGGCACGGATACTGTCAGAATCACGGATCAGGTCGGCACAACTTGGAAGGCAGCAGCCGGCAGCGGTACTTTGATGCGCCAATACACACCAATTCCTGTGTTTATGGAGAATTTCACGGTGTCATTCCCTGAAGCTGACGTTGAGAACAAGGAGGTAACTATCTCAGCAAACGGAACTTTCAGGACAGCAGCGGGCGTTGAAGTACCCATCAATTACGACGGCATCGTCCTTGATGTTGAGCGCGTCGGCTATAACACCTACTTCTCAGAGACAGAACACGGAAGCACCTTCATGGTAACCCTTCTTGATGAAGATACGGCTATGATTTCTACAAGAACTCTTTATGACGCTGACACCACAGCAAACATTATCGCCCTCCTGACCAGGACGGACACGGATATTAATGCTGTCTGGAAAGGTGCATGGCGTTACGTTTCGGGAGACATCACGGCGACGCAGAACGGTTCAACGTATCCCTTCACGATTCAGGACTTTGCGGCATACCTTGACGAGGTGGACATTGACGGCACAACCGGCACAGCGAAATTCTCCGCAGTAGCTTCAATGTCGACTGACAGATTCATTGTGCCTCTGGTGTTCGACGAGCTTCCGCTTAACACAGCCCGCACATCTGCAGATGAATGGACAGCAGCCGCCGAGCACGGGACGTTCAGGATAAAGCTCCTCTCTCCGAGGCAAGCCTCAGCGGGACGATAAACTACCCTGTCGCAGGCACAACTCTCGCTCTCAGCCTTAACGTAACGCTCTCGAGAGTCGCGAGTGCCACCCTTCCTCCTGTGGACATTGACTCAATGCTTGACGGGACATGGCAGACCGCAGGGGCAGCAGGAGGCGGCTTCATGCTCATAAATAACTCTCTGTACTTCGGCAGATACACAGAAGCAAGCATAGCCGTCAAGAATACCAGCCTTGCAGACGGCACGGCTACAGCAACAGCAACTGCCTTCATGAACACGGTAACTGTTGCAGGAGCAGACGGCCCGGTAGTCCCCATGACCTTCATCAACCGTGAGGCGGAAATCTCCCACATCTTCAGCAGCTTCTACAGGCTTGAATTTTCTGACGGCATGAAGGGCGTATTTGTCGTACAGGGTGAGAACACTGCATACGCTATCTTTGAGGTTATGGACAACACTTCAGGCATTCACACTCACGCGCTGTTTGCCCTCCAGAAGAAGACGGGAGCGGACACCGTAACCCTCAGCAGCCTTCACGGTACTTCATTGGACGTAACGGCTTCAGGAATTATGCACAATGCTTCAGGGAATGCGTTTGTCAGTTCTCAGAATTTGGTACTCTCAATCGGGACGGGCAGCACTCCGGAAATCAGCATTACCGGGACACTGACCGCAGGAACTTCAACGATGCCTGTGAACCTGACAGGGACAATGACGTTTGAGGATATAGGCTGTAACTTGTGGAGCGCGAAAACGGCGGACGGTGCCGAGATAGTTATAGCGATGGCATCTGACACGCTGGGCTATGTCTCGATGACCGTCCCGGAGAACAGCACATTTGTATCTTTGGCAGGAATGATCCGCAGGAGATAATTTCAGAACTTCACGAGGCCTTGTGAGTTAATTCATGAGGCCTTTTCTCTTGCCTATGATTTGCAACATGTATTATACTTACCTTCATCACAAAATTTTTTCAGGAGGCAGAAATTCTTAATGCGCGTCTTATTATCCATCATTCATATAGTCGTCGCAGTTGTCTTGATAGCTATCGTACTTCTTCAGCAGAGGAAGCAGGGAGGCTTTTCCGGAGTCTTCGGCGGAGGCACACAGGCAGACACCGGCCAGTGGCAGAGATTCACCGGAGCAACGAAGCTCACAATCATTTTAGCAAGCGTCTTCATGGTAAACTCATTCTTCCTCGTGTTCATGAGCTAGTAAGGAGAATATAACATTGCTTAACTCACTAAAGGACGTAACAGCCCTTAAGGTTGACAGCCATAGATTCAGGAGCGCGACTCATGAAGAACTCAGAGCCGGAGCTACCACAGATATATACTTCATCAATACCCGCGATGTCTTGGCCAGCGTCGGCAGACTCGACACTCCCGTAACCGCAGAGATATTCACGCGCACTACAGGAATGTTTGCAGGACTCGATGAAGTCATGGAGCTTCTCAAGGATGCCCCCGTCAAAGTCGAGGCACTCCCTGAAGGAGAATACTTCTCGCCCAAAGAGGTAGTGATGAGAATCACCGGGCCTTACGGAGCGTTCGGGTATCATGAGACTAACTTACTGGGCATTCTCTCGAGTTCCTGCGCATGGGCAACGGCAGCACGTGAATGCGTCGAGGCAGCAAACGGAAAACCCGTGCTCGTCTTCGGAGCGAGGCATCTTCACCCTGCGATTGCTCCCGTGATGGAGTCTATGGCCGTGAAGTTCGGAGGCTGCACTGCGGCGAGCTGCATTCTCGGAGCGAAACTCTGCGGACGTGAACCCTCCGGCACAGTCCCTCACGCAGCGATCCTCATCATGGGCGACACTCTGAAACTTGCAGAAGCCTACGACGCAGCAATGCCCCCGGAAGTCGGGAGGACGTTTCTTGTTGACACGTTTCATGACGAGTGCGAGGAAGCATTACGTTTGGCTCACGCTATGGGCGACAGGTTAGGAGCTGTGAGGCTCGACACTCCCAGCGAGAGAGGCGGAGTTACTCCTGCACTTGTTCAGGAAATGCGCTACCGTCTCAATCACGAGGGCTTCGAGCGCGTCAAGATAGTAGTATCCGGAGGACTCAACCCTGAACGCATAAAGCTGCTTGCTGAGGCCGGAGCGGACATCTTCGGTGTCGGGAGCTACATAGCTCATGCTGTGCCGATGGATATGACGATGGATTTGAAGGAAGTAGACGGAAAGCCCGCAGCCAAGAGAGGAAGGCTTCCCGGAAAACTTGATAATCCGCGCCTTGTTGCGTTAAAATAGCTATTCATGTGAACAAGCCCCCGTTCGCTGATGAATAAATATACAGAAGGAGAAAAATTACTATGACGGGCAGCAGCTCTTATCTGGCAAAACCCGGCCAGGTTGAACGAAAATGGTACGTTATTGATGCCGCAGACAGATCGCTCGGAAGATTAGCGGCAGCGATTTCACGCATACTCACGGGCAAGAACAAGCCCACTTATACCCCCCACGTTGACACCGGCGACTACGTTATCGTTATCAACGCTGAGAAGGTCAAGCTCACCGGCAACAAGGCCTCGCAGTCAACATGGCATTATCACACCGGACACCCCGGCGGCTACAGAGCAACTAACTGGGGAACGCTCCTGAAGACGAAGCCCGAAGCACTCTTCCATCATGTAGTGAAGGGAATGCTTCCGCGCAACAGGCTGAAGTACGCGAGCAAGCTCAAGGTTTACGCAGGCCCGGCACATCCTCATGAGGCACAGAACCCGCAGCCGTTAGAGATTTAGCAGGAGGTATAAGAACATGGCAGACGATAAATATATTTGGGGAACAGGAAGGCGCAAGAACGCAGTAGCCCGCGTGAGAATATGCCCGGGCACAGGCGAAGTTAAGATTAATGACCGCACAGTTGAGGAGTATTTTCCGCGCTTGATGTGGCAGTCTCAGGTCTACCAGTCGCTCAGGACTGCAGGAGTCGAGGGAAGAGTTGATGTGTTCGTGAATGCATCCGGCGGAGGACTCACAGGTCAGGCAGGAGCTGCGAGAATGGGCATTGCGAGAGCACTCGTGAAGATGAACGAGGACTTGAAGCCCGCACTCAAGAAGGAAGGCCTGCTTACAAGAGACCCGAGAATGGTCGAGCGCAAGAAGTTCGGTCAGAAGGGTGCAAGAGGCAAGAGGCAGTTCTCAAAGCGTTAGTGCATTCACCAGAGAATCAATTATCCCCCTGTCATTACGGCAGAGGGATTTTTTGTGCGCTCGTTTACTCGTCTTCGAGCTTGGCCGGAAGCGTGAGATGGCTTGTGCTGTCAGAGAGTCTCTCCGGCTCGTCAGTAAACACTATGTCCGCGAGCATCCCTTCGGCACAACTACAGGCTGCAGTCTGAATACCGCATCTGTCAGTTCGGGCAGTTCTCAGATTGAGGACAATATATCCCCCGCTCAGAGATTAGGCAGGGGATTTTTTGTGCGTTTAGTCGTCTTCGAGCTTGGCCGGAAGCGTGAGATGGCTTGTGCTGTCAGAGAGTCTCTCCGGCTCGTCAGCAAACACTATGTCCGCGAGCATCCCCTTCGGCACAACTACAGACTCCAGAATGTGCTTAACGTTCCCGTCCGCAAGCTCAAGTATCCCGTTCTGAATCTCGTTCGTCTTCACCTGCTCGAGGTCGGCGGTTATCTCCCTGTTCTGGTCTTCCAGCTTCACGCTCGTGAAGATTCCTGCGCTCTGGTCGTACACTTCTAGAGTATTGAAGTCCGCATAGACATCAAGTATCTCGCTTCGTGGCAGAGTGATTTTCACGCGGTCAGTGCCTCCGTCAGAGACTTTCACCTTCGTCAGGTCGCACCCGCATACTATTGTGCCGTTGTACTTGAGCATGAATTTTCTCGTCGTGCCGGGAATGTTGACGTTCAGGCCGGGAATCTTCTTGCTGTCAGAGAACGTTACGATTGACTGGAAGTTGCGGCGTATTGTGGCGAGTTCACTTACGTTCATAATGCCGTCCATGATTACAGACCTTACCGTCTCGGCATTCTTTGTAGGCTTCCTCTTGAAGATTAAGAGCGTGCATACTGCCGTCAAGACTATCAGGGCAAGTACTAATATCATTGTTGCTGTCAAAATTTCTGCGCCTCCTGTTTCATGAGGGATAATATCAGAGATAATATCATGCCAGATTGCAATTTGCTAGAAAGCTGTTATGATGAACAATCATCACAACACACTATTGACAAAACGGAGGAATCAATCATAATAATGACCAGACCAGACCAGACCAGACCGCGATTCATGGACTTTTACGCAGATGCAAGGACTTAGCCCGCAAAGTTATACACTCTAAGACACTACGCAGACTCCGTTACGGCAGACTATGGAGAAATCACATTAATCTTTTCCGCAATAAACACGGCCTAGAAATCGGCGGGCCTTCAGGAATATTCACACCAATCTATGACAAATGCGCCTCCTGCGACGGAGTGAACTTCAGCACTGACACAGTCTGGTGGACTAAGGGAGAGTCAAGCTCCTACACCTATTCAGGAAAAACGCTCGGCAAGATGTACATTGCTGACGCTGTAGACATGTCGTGCATTGAGAGTTCACAGTACGACTTCGTGATGTCGTCAAATAATCTCGAGCATCTCGCTAACCCGATAAAGGCTCTCACTGAGTTTCTGCGGGTTCTGAAGCCCGGAGGAATAATTGTGATTCTTGTGCCTGACAAGCGGTATACATTTGACCACCGCAGGGAATACACGAGCTTTGAGCACATGCTGGCGGATTACGAGAACGGAACGCAGGAGACGGACTTAACGCACCTTCCCGAGATTCTGGAACTTCATGATCTCGCAATGGATCCTCCGGCAGGAGACCTCGAGTCTTTCCGCAGGCGTTCAGAGCACAACTACGAGAACAGATGCCTTCATCAGCACGTGTTCTGTGAGGACAGCCTCAGGAAGATATTTGCGTATCTAGGGCTTGAGGTGCTCGGCTTCAGAGAATGTTTCCAGAACTATATGATACTTGGCCGGAAAGTGTAAGCTATAATTAGTCATCCCATTTACACGGAGGACTAACACAAATTGCTTCTGCGAACCGAACACTCAGAGATAATCTCAAGCCTTCGGACTCTCGGCCTCGACATCGGAGCTAATCCTGAAGATATACGTTCAGCCTTCAGGAAGTTAGCTAAAGAACTTCACCCAGACGTTACCGGGCAGAAAAGCGACTTCCGGTTCAAGCAGATAACCGGAGCATATAACATCCTGAAGAGTCTCAGTGCTGAAGAGCTGCAGGCACTATGTGAGGCCAATCCTGCGTATGAACACATCAAGGCAGGACGCAAGCGTCAGGAGGAGGCGAGGCAGGATCAGGAGGTTCAGCAAAAGGCCAGACAGGCACAAGAGGCTCAGCAAAAGGCCAGAGAATCCGCAAGAGAATCTGCAGCGAAGATAGATGCGATTCTGGATAAGTATGAGCACGAGCTGAAGGACTACTACACTGTGCGTTCCGGGAATCAGTCTCTAGACATGAAGGCAGCAGTACTCAGGCTTAACTCCCGCAACGCCGGAGCAGTCCGTGCACTCCTGAAACACTCCGCTCACCTCGTGAACAGGGCAGAGTTCCGCAAAGCTCTCGCCGGCTACCTGAGACGGCCTGAAGTTGATAATGCCTGTGCGGAGATCATCGCGTCCCTGCCGTTCGACGACACTACAAGAAAGCAGCTCGCTCT
>JAFSUD010000083.1 GCA_017445405.1 Synergistaceae bacterium | reverse complement strand
GTGTGTGTGTGTGTGTGTTAAGTAGATACAGACTAAACACTTTCACGTCAAGCTCCTTCCGTAAAATTTTGCACATTATAGCAGAAAGCCGGGAGTCATGCCCCCAGCTTTATACGAGCAATCATGCCCCTGAAATCATGAGGCACAATCTGCCGGAACTTCATCATCTCTCCTGTTGCCGGATGCTCGAACTCCAACCTCCATGAATGAAGATATATCCTCCCCGTGAACTCGTCCCCGAAATTCTGCGCTCCGTACATCGTATCCCCGATAAGCGGACACCCTAACGCCGACATGTGCACTCTGATCTGATGCATCCTTCCGGTGTAGAGCCTGCACTCGGTGAGTGAATGCCCGTTCATGCTCCACAGCACACGATAGCCAGTCAACGAGGGCTTGCCTCCCTCGATCACGACCATGCGCATAAAGTTATCGGGGTCTCTGTCAAGCGGGCCGGAGAGTATCCCTTCACGTTTCTCCGGTGCTCCGTGCATGAGGGCTAAATATGTCTTGCTGACCTTGCGCTCACTGAACAATTTTTGCAGCGCAATATACATTTCCTGAGTCCGAGCGACCATCATTAACCCTGATGTCGGCGAATCAAGACGGTGAACTATTCCCGGGCGCATGAAGTTCTCCATCTTCCGCATCTCAGGATAACGGTAGACGAGGCCGTTCACGAGCGTGTGCTCCCAGTTGCCCGGCGCAGGATGAACCACGAGTCCCGAAGGCTTGTTAATCACAATGAGGTGCTCGTCCTCATAGACTACATCAAACGCAATGTCCTCTGCCTTGAGTGCCTTCAAGTTCGGCGACTCCGGCGGGTCAACAATGAATCTCTGCCCTGCCTGAACACTCGTTGACGGCTTCAGCTTCTCCTTCGAGGCCGGGACTCTCTTAACGGCCTTGTAGAACTTGATGTACTTCTGAGCTTTCGTTCTGGTTATGTCTAGCATCTCCGCCAGAAAAGTATCCAGCCTTTCGTAGTCGTGAGTTGCAGCAACATCAATCATGAGCAATCACCTTCATGAAGTCCTGCCGTGTCAGCATGAAGTGTTCGGGGTCATTCTTGAGGGCGTTCATTGCGGCACGTCTGCAGATAAGCGCAATATCTCCTCCGGTCATGTTATCCGTCATTCCTGCAAGCTCAGAGAGACTCACATCGTCAGCGAGGGGCTTTTTCCGCAGAAGTATCCTGAAGATTTCATCACGGGCTTTCACGTCGGGCATGGGCAGCTCGATTCTGAGGTCAAAGATTCCCGGCACGAGCAGCGATTTATCCAGAAGCTCGAGCCTGTTTGTTGTCGCAAGGACAGTTACGCCGTTAAGCTCCTCAATGCCCCTCATCTCGGCCAAGAACTGCCCCGTGAGTCTGCTCTCCGTTGATGCGAACATTGAGCCAGTCCCTCCGCTCCTGTCAGGGAAGAGAGCCTCTATCTCGTCAAAGTAGATGATTGACGGTGCAGCCTGTTTAGCGACACGGAAAATGTCCTTGAGTGCACGCTCGGACTCTCCCAAGTAGCGCGATAACACGTTAGCTGCCTGAACGCTGATGAAGTTGACTCCGCTTTCGTGAGCGAGAGCCTTAGCCAGTAACGTCTTGCCTGTGCCGGATCTGCCGTGAAGGAGTATTCCCCGTGTGGGCTGTATGCCGTAACGCTCGAACAATTCACTGTGCTTCAGCGGCCAAGTAACAGCGTGATGAAGTTCTGCCTTGATGTCATCTAGCCCCCCGATGTCCTGCCACGACACATCAGGAATCTCGACGAACACCTCGCGTGTAGCAGACGGCTCGGTCTCGAGCAGCGCGTTCATGAAGTGCCTCATGCTTACCTCGAGGCTGGCGACCCGCTCATACGGAATCTCTCCCGAATGCAGGTTCACGTGAGGCAGAATATCTCTGACGCATGACATTGCGGCTTCTTTGGCGAGGGCTTCGAGGTCTGCTCCGACGAATCCGTGAGACATGTCCGCGACTCTCTGAAGGTCAACATCATGCGCTAAGGGCATTCCGCGGGTGTGTATCTTGAGGATCTCAAGTCGTCCTGCTCTGTCGGGGACGGGGATAGAGATTTCGCGGTCGAAGCGTCCCGGTCTCCTGAGTGCAGGGTCTAACGAGTTGGGAATGTTCGTAGCACCTATCACGATTAACTGCCCCCGTGATTTGAGGCCGTCCATCAGTGCGAGGAGCTGCGCGACGACTCGTCTCTCTACCTGTTTTTCTCCGCCCATGTCCTCACGCTTCGGAGCTATTGCGTCAATCTCATCAATGAAGATGATTGACGGTGCTCTGTCCTGCGCTTCCTCAAAGATGTTGCGTAATCTCTCTTCGCTCTCTCCGTAGAACTTGCCGATGATTTCCGGGCCTGATATGTGCGTGAACCATGCATCGGTCTCGTTAGCTACAGCTCGGGCTATTACTGTCTTGCCTGTTCCTGGAGGGCCGTAAAGCAATACACCCTTTGGCGGCTGAATGCCCAGTCTCTCGAACACCTGCGGGAAACGTAAAGGCAGCTCGATCATCTCTCTGACCTTGCGGATCTGACTGCCTAATCCTCCGATGTCTTCATACGTAACTTTATGGGTATGCTTGGCCTCGCTGGGCTTGAGCAGATTAAGGTACGTTGACCTGTTGATGATGACTATTCCCTCCGGTGTGGTGGCTGTTACCTGAAAATCGCAGACTCTTGTGCCGAAGAGGTTGAGGCGGACTCTGTCTCCTGAGACGACAGCATGACCCTCAAGGAGCGAGAGAATGTATGTCTCGTCCTTCTCTTTGGTGGAGAGCTTGACATCACCCAGAGGCTGGAGAGTAACGCTTCCTGCGAAGTGGTGAGTAATCTTAGGCTCAATAGTTATAGTGTCGTCGAGAGATGCTCCGGCGTTTTCCCTGATGAGGCCGTCAATCTGGATTATGCCTCGTCCGACTTCACGGTCGCCTGTGCGTATGCGGGCGGTAGTGATTCTTCGGCCTGTTATGCCGACGAGGTCGCCTTCTGAGAGTTCGAGAGCTGACATGTCGTCGGGATGAATGCGGGCTAATCCCTTGAGGGCATCTCCGGAATATGCTTCCTGAACTTTATACGTGAATATGTCTGTGTATGTATTATCCATTGTGCAGAGTGAATCCCTTCGGTTTGGCTATGCTATAATAAAGGTGTCCGGGGAAACGGCGGACAAAGAATGGAATGTCAGCTGAGGCTGCGAACCTCAACCGACGAAACCAAGTTGAAGTTTACACCATTAGTCTTTTATCGAGCGTTTATATTCCGCAAGTGCCCTGATTACCTCTGCAAGGTGTTTCTCCACCAGCGCAATGGCTTTCAGGATTTCCACGAGGGTTTTCACGACTCTCACCCCTTTCTGGCGGGGGATGATAGACAAACTGTTTCAGCGACAACCCCCCGCTAGAGTTGACGGGGGTCTCCCTAATTCGTGAGATACTGTATCACGAACTGCCTCATATTCTATCACAGCCAATGATTAAGAGTATGAGGCTTCGTTTTTCTTTCAACTAATCATCTCCGGGAAAGATTATTCCTGCCTCTTTGCGGGACGACTCGATTATCCTAACTGTCCCGAGACTCACAGCAAGCATTTCACTTACAGCATCATAATTATCATTCAGCATCAAGCGTGTAAGCTCCTGAATCTCGTAGTACCACCTGTCAGCATCTCCCTGAAGGTCTATCGTCTCATCTCCTGAACGTGTTACTACTCGTATGCTCTTCAGCGCGTTTGACTCGTCAGCATAGATGTAGCCCTTCTCTCCCTCAATCGTAAAGTGATTTATCCCCCACGTGTCTTTTGCGCCGGAGTTAGTTGACACGAAGTCTGCATACTTCATCATGAACACTCCCGACGTGTCAGCAAGCCCCGGGTAAATGTTAGGGTAGTACTTTGCGGACTCAGGTGCTCCGAATAGCGCAACATTAAGCAGAACGTTGTAGTAGTTAATGTCCATCAGAGCACCTCCCGCAAACTCGGGGTTAAAGATGTTCGGCCTCTCTCCCCTCAGCACAGCATCATAACGGCTTGAGTACTGGCTGTAGTTCGACATGACGAGTCTCACGCGTCCGATGTCTGCGAGTCTCTCACGCAGGACTCTGAAGTTCGGAAGAAACATCGTTGGAGCTGCCTCTACGAGAAACAGCCCTCTTTTCTCCGCAATCTCCCGCAGTTCCTGAGCATGAGCATAACGCGTAACTATGGGCTTCTCGCAGATGACGTTCTTTCCGGCCAAGAGTGCAGCTTTCGCCTGTGAGTAATGCAGGAGATTCGGAGTCGCTATGTACACAGTGTTCACCGACTCGTCAGCTAACAGAGCGTTCATGTCCGTGTAGGCCTTGTCTGCTCCGTAGGTCTTGGCCAGAGCTTCGGCCTTTTCCTGTGTACGGGAATACACAGCTTCGAGCTTTACGCCTTCCGTCTTCATCACGCCGTCAAGTACATGATGCACTATCTCGCCCGAGCCTATCGTGCCGATTCTTACTTCATCCATAATTTCAGCCTCCTTGATAACAATATGCCCCCCATTATCCAGAGGAGCATCACTAATCTACCTGCCGTTCACTACTTCAAGCACAACATTGCGCAGTTCCGGGTCGTCGAACACATGATGGACTATCTCGCCCGAGCCTACCGTTCCGAGTCTAACTTCATCCATAATTCAGCCTCCTTGATAACAATATGCCCCCCATTATCCAGAGGAGCATCACTAATCTACCTGCCGTTCACTACTTCAAGTACAACATTGCGCAGTTCCGGATCGTCTAATGCAAGCTGAACGTTCGCACTAAGCCAGCCTTTCTGAGTCCCGCAGTCAAAACGCCGTCCCTTGTAGACCACTCCCCACACAGGCTCGCTCTTAGCCAGCGTCCTCAATGCATCCGTGAGCTGAATCTCTCCTCCTGTGCCTGCCTGCTGTTCCCTCAGAATCGGGAAGATTGACGGCGACAACACATAGCGTCCCATTATCGCGTAATTGCTCGGCGCATCACTCAAGCTCGGCTTCTCCACCATGTCGCTTATTCTGTGAATGCCCGGCTCGACCTCCTCGCTCGCCACTATTCCGTAACGTGAGACGTTCTCCAGCTCCACCTGCTCGAGGGCTATAACGCTCCCTCCCAGTCTCTCATGAGTCTTGATGAGCTGAGAGAGTATCGGCTCGTCATTGTTGATGAACACGTCATCGGGCAGAATTACCCCGAAATATCCGCTGCTGCAGACAGGCTCTCCGCAGAGCACCGCATGACCGAGACCTAAAGGCTCACGCTGCCGTATGTAGAGAATCTCCGCAAGGTTGGAGATCTTTATCATCATGTCGTAGAGTTCTTTCTTGCCTCGTTTCAGCAGCAGGTCCTCAAGCTCAAACGACCGGTCAAAGTAATTCTCGATTGACCTTTTTGCGCGTCCGGTTATCATGATGATCTCTTCACAGCCTGACGCGAGGGCTTCCTCAACACCGTATGAGATTATGGGGCGGTTGACGAGCGGGAGCATCTCTTTAGCGATCTCCTTAGTTACGGGCAGAAAACGAGTCCCGAGTCCTGCAACAGGAAACAAACACTTCTTCACTGTCATAGCTTACCCTCCATTAACAGAATTTCTCTAACCTTGATGCTAATTCTTCAGAGAGTCCGTCTACTGTCTCTCTCTCGGGTGCTTCCACTAATATACGCAATAACGGCTCCGTCCCCGATGTCCTGACAAATATTCTGCCGTTCTTAACTTTGCCCTGATATTCATTCACTATTGCGTCTACTGACTTCATGTTTACCTGTTCACGCGGCTTCGTCAGCGTTAAGTTAGTGAGCTTCTGGGGGTAACGTCCGAACCTCTCAATCAGCCCCAAGATGTCCTCCTGCAGGTCATGTATCGCGTTCAGGAAGAGCATCGCCGTACAGAGTCCGTCTCCCGTACCTGTGAACTCGCTCGCTATTATGTGTCCCGACTGCTCGCCCCCGAGTCCAGCTCCGGATTCGCGCATCGTCTCGAGGACGTACCTGTCGCCCACAGGACAGCGCAGAGTCTCGATCCCCTCATGAGCTAAATGCGTCTCGAGTGCCATGTTGCTCATCACGGTAACGACGACCTTACCGCTGCCGGGAGTTCCGCGCTTCTTGAGCCAGCGGCCAAGCACCCACAGGATAATATCTCCGTCTATGATTCTGCCCTTGCAGTCAGAGATGAGCACACGGTCCGCGTCGCCGTCGAACGCAAAGCCGACAGACAGCCCGTTAGCCTTCACGTAGTCTGTGAGAGTCTGCATGTGCATCACTCCGCAGTCCTTGTTGATGTTCAGGCCGTCATAGTCCCGTGAAATTATGTGCGTGTTCATTCCGGAAAACGGAGTGTGTGAGACTAGGACAGGGACGCTCAGGGCAGAAGCACCGTTAGCGCAGTCAAAGGCTGTGCTGTCCAGAGCTGCATCATGATTCAGAAGTGAGGCAATGTGCTCTGCGTAGGACTTCACGAGTTCAGGGGAGTCGTGGACTCTGCCGATGCCGGGTGAGGTGTTGGGAGCTTGGCCGAGCGAGTCCTCGATGGCGAGTTCTTCAGCATCACTCAATTTGCAGCCGTCCGAGCCGAGAAACTTTATGCCGTTGTACTCTGCAGGGTTATGCGACGCGCTTATCACTGCTCCTCCGTCAGCCTGCAATGCCTTCACCGCATAGCTAACTCCAGGAGTCGGGATTATTCCTGCAAGATAGACTTCTGCACCTTCTGAACTCATGCCGGAAATCAATGCTCCCTGAAGCATGGGGCAGCTTATGCGCGTATCTGTGCCCACAACAACTTTTCGTCCCCGTGTGTGCCTGATGAATGCCCGGCCTAGTGCAAGAGCAATTTCCGGAGTCATGTTGCCGGTATTGGCTAAGTCCCTCACTCCGTCAGTGCCGAATAATTTACGTTCTCTCAATGTATACATCTCTCCTTATTTTAAGCGTATTAATGCCTTCTCGGCGTATTCATTGCCATGTTCCGCTGCTTTGGCGTACCAGCGTCGGGCTTCACGCAGATTCCTCTTGACCCCCGAGCCGTACTCATAAGCATACCCTACACTGTATTCTGCATCTTCATGTTCCTGCATAGCTGCCTTGTAGTACCACGAAAACGCCTGCTTCGGACTGCGCTTCACGTAATCTCCTTTCTCGTACATCTGCCCTAACTTGTACTGTGCTTCTGATAACCCATGTTCTGCTGCCTTCTTGTACCAGCTATAGGCCTGTGAATAGTCCTTATCAGTCCCTATCCCGTAATAGTACATATCGCCTAAATTGCACTGTCCCCAGTGATAGCCGTGTTCTGCGGATTTCTTGTACCAGTAAAATGCTTGACTGTCATCTTCTGCTGTGCCTTGTCCGCTGTAATACATGTTAGCTGCTGCATTTTCTGCCTTAGCATATCCCTGTTCGGCGGACTTGAGATACCAGTAAAACGACTGCTTGTAATCTTTCTCTGTACCCTCTCCGTCGTAATATAAGCATGCAAGATGATATTGCGCATCAGGATACTCTTTCTCAGCAGCTTTCTTCCAGTGCTCAAACGCTTTCGTGTAATCCTTCTCTGTACCTTTGCCGTTGTAGTACACAAAGCCTAACATGTTTTCTGAGCCAGCCCAGCCTAATTTAGCTGACTCCGTCCACCAATAGAACGCCTTTTCGTCATCCTGAGATACTCCTCTTCCATGATGATACGCAAGCCCAAGCATGTACTGCGCAATTTCGTTATGCTTCTGAGCTGACGCAATGAACAGGTCAGCAGCTTTCTTGTAGTCCCTGTCAACTCCTTCACCGTAATAGTACATTCGGCCAAGATGCACCTGCGCTCCGTCATGCCCTTGTTCTGCTGCCTTCTCCATCCAGTAAATCACCTTACTGTAATCCTGGATGTCTTCATCATCGTAGTGCACGCCAAGACTGAACTGCGCTCCTGCATGGCCTTTCTCTGCTGCAAGTGTCAGAAGCCTCATTCCTTCTTTCTTGTCAACGTCAACGCCCAAACCATAATAGTATGCGTCGCCCATCATGTATTGAGCTTCGGTGTATCCCTGTTCTGCAGAGAGCTTGAAGTACTCTGCTGACTTCTTGAGATCTATTCTGACCTCCTCGCCGTCATAGTACATTTTCCCGAGCGTGTACTGTGCTTCTGCGTCCCCCAAGTCCGCTAATCTGGTGAGCAGCTCTCTCGCCTTCTCTGCGTCATAATTCAGGTAATCTCCTTTGCGGTAAGCCTTAGCAAGCCACTTCAATGCGTCAAGATAATTCCGTTCCGCTGACTCGTTCATGCACTCAAGGCCTTTGCTTGGGTCATATTTCCGGCTCGTCTCGTCGTAGTATTCCTTCCCCAGCAGGAAATACATTCTGCCGAGATCCTCGCTTGCTCCTGAATATTCCTGCTCTTCTGATTTCAGCATCCAATACACAGCGCGTTCATAGTCCTTCACTACACCGTCTCCGTATTCATACATTAAGGCTATCATGTATTGAGAGTGAGCATCACCATTTTCTGCGGCTTTCGTGTACCAGCGGGCAGCTTCAGAGTAATCACGCTCTTCAAAATCCCCGAGGTAATAAATAAGACCTAATGATACCTGAGCTTCCCTGCAGCCTCTATTGCCGGCCTTCTTCAGCAAGTAAATTCCTGCAGGAATATCCGCAGTCGTTCCTTCACCGTAAATATATGCTTTCCCTAAGTGGTAAAGACCATCAGGAAAATTCTGGTCTGCCGACTTCCTTAACCAGTACAGTGCACGCTCGTAATCTTTGGGAACTCCTTTGCCTTCAGCGTAAGCTATCCCTAAAAGCAGCTGGCCTACGGAAAAACCTTCTTCTGCTGATTTTCTGTACCACTTCACAGCTTCTGAGTAATCCTGTTTCGTCGCAAAGCCTTCATAATACATTTTGCCTATCAATGCATGTGCCTCTGCACAGTTATCTTTGTTGTTGGCCGAAAATGTCATCCAGTAAAACGCGTTCTTGTCGCTCTGCTCGACTCCGATTCCCTTCACATAACAGAGAGCTAACAAGCACTGAGCTTTAGCATATCCCTGCTTTGCTGACCTGTACAGCCAGTAAGCCGCCCACTTGTCGCTCTGAGACACTCCTTCACCATTTCGGTACATCATCCCTAACATGTACTGTGCATGAGGATTATCATGCTCTGATGCCTTCTTGAACCAATAGGCCGCAATTTTGTAGTTCTTGTCTATGTATTTCCCCTCGTAATACACTCTACCCATTTCGTCCTGAGCAAACGCATCACCTTTCTGTGCTGACATGCGGACACTCTGAAGACGCGAAATTTTCTGCCTGATGCCTGAAAGTTCCTCAAGGTCTATTTCATCAGCCTCTATCTGTGCTATTAGTACCCGGCTTATCTCTGTCTCATACCTGAAATCAATATTAGGCTGAATGCATCTCACGGCGTTATCCTTGTCGCCAAGATAGAAATATGTCATCCCCGCAAAGATATTATTCTGCCAGTCATCAACAGGTGTGTATTCCCTCAAAGCCTCAAGCAGACGCAATATCTCATCATCAGCTTTCTGGGAGAGTTCGTGTTTGTTCACGAGAAGGCTTATCCTGTATTTGAGTGCTCCGATCCTGCAGGGGTCATAATTCACTACAGGCCTCCATACTTCATCGAACTTGTCAAAGCACTTCCCTGCCTCGTCTTCATCATCAGCTCCGAGAGCCGACATTGCCCGGTTGTACCAATATGGAGGATACACTCTGAATCTCCGCTCCAGTGCCTTAAGCATCCGCAGCTTCATTTCTGCATCTTTCTCCTCAAGTGCACGGAAGTACGTCCCCAAATTCTCCTGAGTCAGCCTGTACTCTTCAGACAAATTATATTTGCGCTGAATGTTCCATGAGGCATTGAGCAGCTTCTTCTGAAGGGCATTGCATGAGATTATTTCCTGTCTCGTCAAGTCCCAGATGTCCTCACTGTACGTTCTGGTCATCTCTGTCTTGGCCAGCTTGTAATCATAGTAGCCCGACGTTCCAGAGCCTATTGCTGTAACTGCGAGATTGCCGAACCATTGCAGAATACTTCCTGATGACTCCGGCGTGCCTGACTGCAGAGACTCGAACGCCTTCGACAACGATTTGTAGTATGCCTCCTGCTCAATGTTCCTGACCTTCTCGCTGAGTCTGCCTGCATCATCCTGACGCAGCTTCTTCTCCGTTATGAAGTCCATCAATTCCTGATACAGTTCCGTGATTTCCGGGTCGCTCTCTATATTCGCAAGCGCAAAACGGTTAATTATCCGGCTGTATTCCTGCTCGAGAACTAAGCGGCTCTCCGTGGTAACTATCCTGTTCACTGAGACAATAGCAGTGTTGAGAGCAAGCATAGTGTGCAGAGGATCATAGCCTGCAGCATAAATAGGACTCGTCAGTGCAGCAATCACGCAAAGGATTATGCATACCCGCTTCATAGATTTACCTCCTCCTAGATAGAAATATACCCCCCTTCTTGTCGCGTCAAGGGGGGCTGATAATATGCGCTCAGTTTCCGGCTGTGCTGAATGCGTTTACTGTTACGTTCTGAGGGTCAATGCGTATCACCCTGAAAGCATCGCCCGACACGGTTTCTGCTCTCACAGGCAAGGTTACAGGTGCCATGAAGATATTGCTCATGTCAATGTAAGCCTTAATGACAGTCTGCGCAGGGTCAAAGCTCTCGATTAATGACGGTTTCCCCTCAATAGTTACGCTCACATGCTGAGGAGAACTCAGCCATTCTTTCGGCGAGTCTGTGTTCCTGAACTCTACGGGAATGTTCGCAATCATTCTCTCTGCTCTGGCCTCGCTCAACTGGATTGTTACGCGCACGCTTGCTCCGCTCGTCAGCGATACTCCTTCAGCTTCAGGCTGTCTCAGCGGTACGACAATTACTCTGTCCTCGTTCAGGCCGGTAACATCAATAATCTCTGTGTCTATCGCCTCAACTTTGGCCAAGTCCTGAGTGTCTCCCTCTATCTGAATCTCCGACGGGTCAGTGATGATCGATCTGACTTCGTAGTCTGAGTCGAGCTTGCCGGAGAGTCTCACGTTCACGGGGACGCGCTTTCTCGGAAGCCCCCGCACCAAATTACCCTTGAACCTCACCTGTGCAGGCTCGATAGCGACCGCTCCGTCGAACGGCTCGGACTGCGAGAACCTCACCGCCATAAGCTGCTCGCCTCCCTCCTGAAGCTGCTCGATCGTCGGGGTGATTCTGACGCTCCCGACTTTCGCAACGTCATCCTCTGCGCCCTTGATGCCGACCTCTTTCGGTATTATCTCGACTCCCTCGATGTAGTGCCCTTCCGGGATGTTCTGAGGTAAAACGGTCTCTACAGTCATCAATCGCGTAACCTGACGCACGAGGTCTAACGTAATCTGTGAGGGAGTGCATGATACGAGGCTGATGCTGCCGGGAGTGCTGACGTTTACGTTGACGGTGTAGCGAGTGCCTGAAGCGAGGTTGCGGGCATCGACATAGGGAATCACTGAGTTGTAGTCAAGGCGCATCATAGCTTCCTCCGGGCCTCTGACTTCTACGTCAACTTCGGAGACTCTCCCCCGCAAGATTGCCTGAGCATCAAGGCCTCTGTACTCTAAGGGAGCGGTGAACTTGCGCGTTATGTATGAGGCTTCTTCTGTGCCGGTTACGTACACCCACATAGTTACGGAGATAGCGATAGAGATTATCCACAGAACGAGCGGTGAGGTTATGAACGTGTCAAAGTCCAGATTCCAGATGCTGAAATGCGGTTTGTTCTTCGTCATTTCACAAGCCCTCCTGTCTGGTCTGACTCCTTGCGCGTTACCCAGAAAAGACTCCCAAGCGTCTTTAGCCTTGCCTTCCAGCCCGAGACTACCTGCTCTCCCGCAAAGTAATTCCGCAATATCCCTTCGACCTGAAAGTCTTTCAGATTCTTAGAGAGTCGGCCCTTCGCTGCCAGCGAGACATCTCCTCTCTCCTCGCTCACAATGAACACCAGCGCATCACTAACCTCCGTGATCCCGAGTGCTGCCCTGTGGCGTGTGCCGTACCAGCGCGAAATCTCCGGAGCATCAGCAAGCGGCAAGTAGCACCCTCCGGCAATCAGGCGGTATTTGTCGAGAATCACTGCACCGTCATGAAGTGGGTTATCCTTCCAGAAGATGGAGATGATGAGTTCCTGCGTGATGCTTGAGTTCAGGTGTATAGCAGTGTTGTAGTAATCACCCAGCCCCACCTCTTTCTGGAACACTAACAGCGCGCCTATCTTGTGAGCCTTCAGGTAGTTCAACGCTCCGGCTATCTGCTTCACACGGACTTCTGCCTCGTCGTCGGACATATGACGCTTCAGGAGGTAGAACTGTCCCTTGCCGAGTTCCTCGAGCATCTTTCTGAGTTCCGGCTGAAACACTATCGGGATCGCGAAGCTCAACGCCAATAACGCATTGCCGATGAAGTAGGATAACAGCCTCATTCTCAGCAATGACGCAAGGGCAGATAAGCCCATGAGGATTAACACGCCCTTCATGAGCTGGATTGCCCGAGTCCCGACGAGGAGGACGAGTATTCTGTAGATGATGAACGAGACTATAGCAATATCGATTACACTTCTTACGTCAGACCACATTACACAACTAACCTTACTACACCGCGATAGACCAAGCCTCTTGTGCCGTCAATGCTCACTGTGTCGTCATCCATCAATGTGGAGAACGCATCAGCAACGCCGACAATGCACGGGAGGCCGTAATCCATAGCCAGAGCGTTACCCTCGCTGAAGAGAAGCCCGCTCTCGAAGAGCACCGCGCCCACTTTGTCGAGCACCGGCCTGTAGGCTTCATTGAGCTGACGGACTACGAGAATGCAGCCCGGAGTAACTTTGTCGATTGCTTCCTGAGGAGTGCGGGCAATGCAGACTTTGCCGACTGCGTTTTTGTGAGATAACGGAGTCCCGGAGAGCAATATCTGCCCGGTCGTGAGGACTTCGACGACGTTAGTGCTTCCCGGCCTTCCGACAGGCACGCCGGCTGTAATCACGACGAGTTCGCCTTCAGGGAGGAGCTTTTCCCTGACGCAGATGTTCACGGCTTCACGGGCTGCAACGTTGATGTCGCTCATCTCGGAGAGCCTGACCGGAGTAACTCCCCAGCATAGGGCTAACTCTCTCCATGTCTGCTGGCTGGGAGTGAGGCCAAGTATCGGGCATTCAGGGCGGTGCTTGCTGATCATTCTGGCTGTGAGTCCTGAACGTGAGAGGCATAGAATCGCGGGAGCTTTCACCTGCTTTGCGATTAACACCGCTGCTCCCGAGACTGCATCGGGGACGGGGATTCCCTCGAGGTCGAGAGGATTCTGCTCGTTGTTCTTGTGGTTGCCCCAGAGTCCGAGTTCACGTTCTGCACGGTCAACGATTCTGCGCATTGTCGCGACTGCCTGGACGGGATAATTTCCGCTCGCTGTCTCGCCCGAGAGCATCACTGCGTCCGTTCCGTCGAGTACGGCGTTAGACACGTCGGAGGCTTCAGCACGGGTAGGTCTGGGGTTGCGGATCATGGAGTCGAGCATCTGTGTGGCGACGATAACGACCTTACCCCTGACACGGCACATCTCGATTATCTTCTTCTGGACGAGCGGGACATCTTCTGTTGCTATCTCCACGCCCAAATCTCCGCGAGCGACCATTACGCCATCTACAACGTCAACGATCTCTGCAATGTTATCTACGGCCTGTTTGGTCTCGATTTTGGCGAGCACCTTCATTCCCGAGCCGTACTCCTGAATCAGCTTGCGGACTTCAAGAATATCTTTTGCTGTCTTCACGAACGACACGGCCAAGTATTCCATACCGTGCTGAATGCCCCACGCTATGTCCTGCTTGTCCTTGTCAGAGAGTGCGGGCATGGTTATATCTGCTCCGGGAAGGTTGATGCCCTTCGTGTTGCGCAGAGGGCCGCCCACTATGATTTTGCAGGTTACTTCATCGCCGTCTACTTTCTCGACCTCAAGATTCAGTGCTCCGTCGTCAATGAAGATGCTCTGCCCGGGTACTACTTCCTGAGCGAGAAGCCTGTAGTTTACCCAAATGCGCTCGGGCGTTCCGTCGAAGGGGTTATCGTCTGAGACAAGAACTATTTTTGCGCCCTGTGTGAGCGTGATTTCTCCGTTCTGCATGTGGCCGGTGCGGATCTCCGGGCCTTTGGTGTCAAGTAATGCAGCTATGGGCTTCTTCACTGAGCGTTCGACCCGGCGGATGAGCTTGAGCTTCTTTTCGTGGCCGTCATAATCTCCGTGTGAGAAGTTGAGACGGGCTACATTCATTCCTGCTTCGGCCATTGACTTTAGAGTCTCGTAGTTATCGCTGGCCGGGCCTATGGTACACACTATTTTTACGAACATGTTATCTTCCTCCTCGTTTATCGTTAATGTTTATAGACATCCCCTCTGGTGTCAACATACTTCACTAGAATAGAGCGGCTTGGAATATCTACAGACAGGATGATACGCCAGCCTCCTATACGCAGACGGAAATCATCGCATCCCTTCATAGGGCGAATATCTCCATCAAGTCCACCATGCAGCTTGTCTATTGCCTTAAGAATGCGCCCTTTTTCAGGCTGCGGAATCTTGGCAATGCGTTTTTTTGCAGTGTCAGTTAAAGCAACCTGCCATTCCATCACCATAACTCCTTCAATGCTTCCTCAAACGGGATGATTCTTCCCTCTGCTATGTCCTGTTCAGCCAGTTTAAGGCCTTCTATTTCGTCCTCTGTTAATGGCGGTTCGTCCTCATCATAGCCTATTACTTCACGCATCACATAGTTCATCATCTGCGGAAGTTTCTCTTCTGGTATATCACACACCAGACTGATTAGCGTTTTTCTCTGCGGTGATACTGTAGACATTCTGTATTTTCCTCCCTCGTGATATATATGCTTGAATTATACAGGCGGGATAAACTTTGTTGTACGGCTTTAGCTGTTGCTGCAAGAATACGTCCTTGTTCAGGCTGCGGAATTTTCGCAATACGTTTCTTGGCTGCAGGTGCTGTTATTACTTTCCAGCTCATTAGCAAACTCCTTTAACAGTTCAGAAAGCGGAATACCCTTGCCTTCCGCTATTTCCTGTTCAGAAATTGCAATTTCACGCAATTCTTCTTCTGTGAGCGGCGGCTCGTCCTCATCATAACCTATCACTTCACGCATTACGCAGTCTATTATGTGCGGAAGTTTCTCCTCCGGAATATCATTCACCAGACCGATTAACATTTTCCTCTGCGGTGATACTGTCGACATTTGCGCTATACCTCCCTCGCGAAATACATGCCTGAATTATACAGGCGCGATAATATTTGGTGTACGGCAAAATTCACGCTGCAAAGACTTCACACATTCCTTCAGGAATCACCTGCTTCACTTTCTCGGGGTCTACAGTGTAGCCGTTAAGACATATGCTCATGCTCTCGCCGTCGTTCTGGAACTCCAGAATAACTTTCGCCTTGCCCTTCGCGCCTAAGAGTGCCTGCAGGAATCTCTTCATGTTCACCTTTTCATGGCCGGAAGTGTCTATCTTTATCTTCACATACCTCTGCGCACTAAGCTCAAGTCCGCCGACAGGAATAATTCTCTCAAGCACTATCTGCCCTCTGTCGTCAAACCTGCCTGTAACTACGCACGCCATACCCTTGCTCACTACGCCTTTCACTTCCTGCCACTTGGCCGGGAATGCTACTACGTCTACACTGTTCTCTGCGTCCTCAAGCTGAAGCGTGCACATAGTATCGCCCTTCTTGGTCTGCCTCTCCTTCATTGAGGCTATTATTCCTCCGACGCATGGATTTACGCTGTCGCCCTTCCAGTCCGGCAAATCAGCTATTGTGCAGTTCGTGTACTGAGTTATCTTTTCCTGATAAGACTCGTAAGGATGCCCGGACATGTAAAGCCCCGTTACTTCCTTCTCATAGTTCAGCTTCTCGCCCTCGTCAAAGTCCTTCACTTCAGGCATCGCCGGCTCGTGAACTTCATATGCTCCTGTGTCGTCCTCTCCGTCTATGTCGAACAGGGATAATTGATCCGCATTCTTGGACTTCTTTGCTTTGGCTGCCTTCTGCATTGCGTCAAGATAAACAGGCAACGCTTCAAGCAACTGTCTGCGGTTAGGGTTCACTGTGTCAAACGCTCCGGCTTTTATCAAGTTCTCAAACACGCTCTTGTTCATCAGGCTCATATCTACACGCTGTATGAACTCCCACAATGATTTATACGGGCCTTTCTCACGTTCCCGCAAAATCATCTCCACTGTGTTATGCCCGACACGTGAGACTGCTCCGAGTCCGAACCTGATAACATTACCCACAGCAGCAAAGTTTTCCTGCGACGAGTTAATGTCCGGAGGCAGTACATCTATTCCCGAACGCCTGACCTCTAGCACGTAATGACCTAACACTTCTTTCTTGGCCTTCATCTGGCTGGAGAGATACGCTGCCATGAACTCGGGACGGTAATTTGCCTTGAGATAAGCTGTGTCGTAAGAGATGAGTGCGTATGCTGCAGAGTGAGACTTGTTGAAGCCGTAGCCCGCAAACTTCTCTATGTTGTCAAATATCGCTCCGGCCGTCTCGGGTTTGATGCCCTTCTTCTCCGCTCCCTCAAGAAATTTTGCCCGCTGTGCCTGCATGACCTCTACCTTCTTCTTGCCCATTGCACGCCTCAGCATGTCCGCCTCTCCGAGAGTGTACCCGGCTAGAACTGAAGCTGCCTGCATGACCTGTTCCTGATAGAGAATCACTCCGTATGTCTCCTTAAGCACTGGCTCGAGCGAAGGATGAGGATAATGCGGTTCTGCCCTTCCGTGCTTGCAGTCAATGTACTGATCGACCATTCCGGACTCGAGAGGGCCGGGACGGTACATCGCCAGTGCAGCAACCAGATCCTCGAACCTGTCGACTCTCAGCTTGCGTAACATTGCCCGCAGTCCGTCGCTTTCAAGCTGGAACACTCCCATTGTGTCAGCCTCCTGCAGAAGTGCAAACGTCTTCGCGTCATCCATTGCGTCATTTATTGCGGTAAGGTCTGGTTTCTCTTTGCCGTTGTGCTTGATGTTGTCTAGAGCTTCCTCAATGATGCTGAGTGTGCTCAGGCCGAGAAAGTCCATCTTGACGAGTCCGAGCTTCTCGACTCCCTCCATCGTGAACTGCGTAACTACCTGATCTGTTGCCGGAGCGTCCGTCTTGTCGGTGCTGAGTCTCTTCACGGGCACAACGTCAGTTATCGGACATGGTGCGATCACGACTCCTGCTGCGTGCTGGGAAGTGTGCCGGGCGAGTCCCTCTATGTGCTGTGCGGTGTCTATCACGTCGTGAACTGTCTGGTCGGTCTCGTAGGCTTCCTTGAGTTCGGGAGTGTCATTGAGTGCTGATGCTATGCTCTTCGCCATTGCAGGAACTAATTTTGCTGTCTTGTCCATCAGTGAATAATCCTCGCCTCGCGCGCGCCCTACATCCTTGATTGACTGCCTGCCCTTCATGCGTCCCACTGCAAGAATCTGCGCTACGTGGTCAGAACCGTATGTGTCAGAAATGTACTTAAGGAGTTCATCACGTCCCTTGTCGCTTACGTCGGTGTCAATATCGGGCATGGATATTCTCTCAGGGTTCAGGAATCGCTCGAACAGGAGGTTATACTTCAGGGGGTCAAGCTCCGTAATTTTCAGGCTCCACGCTACAACGCTTCCTGCTGCACTTCCTCTTCCCGGCCCGATGGGTATACTCCTGCTCTTGGCTGCCTGAATTATCCCTGACACTATCAGGAAATACGCACTGAATCCCATCTGCGTAATCACTCCGAGTTCGTACTCTAAGCGTTTTGCGTAGTCTTCTGGAATATCGCTGCCACGTGCCTCAAAACGTGCCTTCAGGCCTTCATGTGCACGCCGTCTTAGTTCGTCGTCCTGAGTCATTCCTTCGTCGAGCTGTATATCCGGCAGCAGGTAATGTTCATGCTTAAGGTTGAGGGTAACGTTGCAGCGTTCGGCAATCTCTACGGTGTTGGTGAGGGCTTCAGGAATCTCGGCCTCAAAGTGTGAGTACATCTCTTCAGGGGACATCAGGTAGAACTCGTTGCGGTCAAACCCGAAGGCATCATCTTTTGCATCAGCGTGAGTGTTTATGCGCAGAAGTATTTTGTGCCAGTCGTAATCTTCAGGCCGGAGGTAATGCGAATCACATGTAGCTATTATTGGTATGCCAGTGCGCTTTGAAATCTCAACTATTGCGGTGTTTACCTGCTTCTGTTCCGGAAGGCTGTTAGGCATGACTTCAAGATAGTAATTACCTTTGCCCATCGTGTCCTGATACAAATTCGCTAATGCTATTGCTCCGTCCATGTCATCATGAAGTATGAGCTGTGCTATCTCTCCTGCAAGACACGCACTCGACGCGATTATTCCCTCGTGATGTTCAGCAAGAAGGCCATGATCTATTCTCGGCTTGTAGTAGAAGCCGTTAGTGTTGGCGGTGGATATGAGCTTCATCAAGTTGTGCCAGCCCGTGTCGTTCTCCGCAAGCAGAATAAGATGATTGCTCCTCTTGTCCTCACGCGAATTTATCCCCGAAGGTGCTATGTATGTCTCGCACCCCATAATAGGCTTCACTCCCTGCGCTGTGCAGTTCTCGTAAAACTCTATCGCTCCGTACATTACGCCGTGATCTGTCATAGCTACGGCCTTAGTGTCCCAGCCTGATACGGTCTTGGCCAAGTCCTTAGTCCTGATTGCTCCGTCAAGCAAACTGTATTCTGTGTGAACATGCAGATGCACAAAATCTCTCGTCATTCTTCACTGTCTCCTTCCTGCTGTAAATCGTTGCTGCTCTCTGACTCTTCCTGTTCTTCCCTTCGCTTACGGAGTATGACTTCAGGTTTCGCTCCGAGTGCTGACAGTTCCCGCCTGTACTCGTCGAACGCTGACACCTCGCGCACAAATGGTGATGGGGCTGGCAGTGATGAGCCGTCTGTAAGCTCCGATCCGTCCAAGCAAACTATATTCTGTGTGAACATGCAGATGCACAAAATCTCTCGTCATTCTTCGCTGTCTCCTTCCTGCTGCAAATCGTCGCTGCTCTCTGACTCTTCCTGTTCTTCTCTGCGCTTCCGGAGTATGACTTCAGGCTTCGCTCCGAGTGCTGACAGTTCCCGCCTGTACTCGTCGAACGCTGACACCTCGCGCACAAATGTTACCGGTGTCTGCGGAGTCGGCTCGTCTGTAAGCTCCGGCTCGTCCGGGACTTCCTGAACAGGTGAAGGCTTTGCGGTGCGGGCTTGAGGCACTGGAGAGGCCTTGAATTCCGCGAGCAGGTCGGCAGATGCAGCACACTCTGTTTCCTCGCCTCCGTGACGCAGAATTACACGGCCGTACTTCTTGAACATTCTCTGAAGCTGTGTTTTGTGAGTCTCGAGTCGGAGTCTGTCGTAACAGTACGGATGCATAACATCAATAACGAGGCTGCCGTTGTCAAGGAAAGCGTTTGTGCTGAAGAGTGCGCAGTAGAGAACAAAATTTATGTCATGAGCAATCTTGAGCATGTCTTCTTTGAGGGCAGGGTCATAGTTTGCGGGTGCTCTCACTATCTCGGGGGCTGGTGCAGGACTCGGCGATGACTCTCGCGGACTCGTGAACGTCTGCGGACTCGTGAACACCTGCTGAATCTGGGGCTGTGATGCCGAAGCCGGCGACTCGAGACTGAGCATAAACATTCCCAGCAGAATATCAGGCCTCACTCCCTGACGCGCTTTCGTCAACGCCTGAAGTATATTGTTCAGCAAAATGTGAAGGTTATCCGCCGTCCAGTTGCTCACTTCGTCAAGCAGAAATCTCTTCTCCGCCTCAGACAGCCCGAGACTCTCAGCAATGCCCTTCCACTTAGCCACAAGCCACATGTTTCGCACGAGGGAGAACATCTCCTCGAACACTCTTACTCCCGACGCTCCGGCATCAATCATAGCCTTCAACGCTGTGTAGGCTTCCTGAGTGCCTGTTCGGAGAGTCTTGACCCAACGCTCGAACGCTGGACGGCTTCCCGCACCAAGAATAGCCTCGATGTTAGCGAGGCTGACCTCTCCCGACGCTATTACCTGTTCCAGCAATGACAGAGCATCACGCAATGCACCTTCTGCCTGACGCGCTATCTCCCACAGTGCTTCACTCTCTGCACTAACGCCTTCAGACTCGCACACGTAGCTCAATCTTGCATGAATGTCCTCGGGGCTTATGCTGTGGAACGGGATATGCTGGCATCGTGACCGTATAGTTACAGGGACTTTGTGAGGCTCGGTCGTTGCCATGATGAAGATTGCGTGCTCGGGAGGTTCCTCGAGAGTTTTGAGGAGTGCGTTAAATGCTCCCTGAGACAGCATGTGGACTTCATCAATGATGTATATCTTGTGCGCAGAGCTGAACGGTGCGAGGGCGATGTTTTCACGGAGGCCGCGAATGTTCTCGACTCCGTTGTTGCTTGCTCCGTCGATCTCGATAACGTCTAAGCTCTCTCCTGCAGTGATGGCCTCGCAGTTCGCACATTTACCGCAAGGCTCATACCCTTGAGGGTCAAGGCAGTTAAGGGCTTTGGCGAATATTCGCGCTATTGAGGTCTTGCCGCATCCCCGCGAACCTGAGAAAAGGTAGGCATGTCCGACGCGTCCCTTGATGATTGACTGCGTGAGAACTTCTACTGCTGCTTTCTGCCCGACTACTGACTTGAAGTCTTGAGGCCGGTATTTCCGGTATAGTGATACACTCATTTACTCTCCTGTTTCGAAAAGTTGGGATATTACAGGTAACTTTATCATAATATGTTAGAATTTGTGCCATCACTAACATTAACACAAAGGAGTAATTATTATGCCCATGCAAATTGGTCTTGACGAACTATTAACTATGCTTGTCTCACGCGTTGAAGAAATGGGGCTTGACTCTGAGAACCAGAAGAGCCGCTTCAACATCATGTTCAGGATGCTCTACAAGAAAGGGCTGTTTGACGAGAAAGACGCTCTGGAGGCAATACGCGAGGAGAACAAGATACTTCTTGAACTCGGAATGATCAAGGCAATGCCCGATGATGCGACGCTCAAGGCAGCAGCAGATAACCTCATGCTCTGGATTCGCGGGGACGCAAAGGAGATTCGCAAGTCTATGGAGGAACTGCAGAAGAGATTACAGGCAGAAGCAGAGAAACAGCGCGCTCCAAAGATTGAGACTGCTCCGGCGGGAGTGCTGAACGAGTTAGACCGTCTCGGGGGCAATAACAGCAAGAAACTCATCCTGTAAATCATGCTCTCCCTTAAAGACTCTTGGCGCAGACTCGCCAGCAACGGCCTCATCATCGCTGCTTTAGATTTCCTGCTCCTCGCTCTGGCTGTCTACTTGGGCTATGCTGTCAGGCTCGGCATCGTCATTCCAGAATACATTGCTGACTGGCTCACAATTATGTGCATCATGCCGCTTGTCTGCGTTATTGTCTTCGCACTCTTCGGACAGTACCGCACCATCTGGCAGCACGCAGGGACTGAGGACTACAACAAATTCTTGTGGCTCTACATTGTCGCAATACTGGCTTTCCTGCTCATCAACAGCCTCTTCAAGTTAGCTGTGTTTCCCAGAACGTCATTCGCAATATCCTTCTTTGCGGGATTGTTCCTGTGCGGAGGACTGCGTTTCTCGTGGCTGATGGCAAAGTCTATCCATGCACGCAGTAATTCTCAGCGTCTCAGAGCATTAATCTTCGGTGCCGGAGAGGCCGGAGCATTTCTTGCGAGAGACTTGATGCGCAGCGGGAGCGAGTTACGTCCTGCAGGCTTCATTGATGACGACGTAAGCAAAATCGGACGCTATGTTTCAGGCCTGCGGGTGATGGGGAGCAGCTCGGAACTGCGCGAGATTGTCAGAACGCAGAAGATTGACGTTGTGCTGATAGCTATTCCCAGCGCGAACGGCAGCAAGATACGCGAAATCTATAACACTCTCTCATCGCTCAATGTTCAGGTGAGAATCCTTCCGAGCCTGAGGGAGCTTGCAGGAGGTACGGTCTCAGTATCACGTTTACGCAGAGTGAAGCTCGAGGACTTGCTGGGACGCGAGCCAATACGCATTAACCTTGACCAGTCTATGAATTACATTCAGGGAAAACGCGTGCTTATCACAGGCGCAGGAGGTTCAATCGGGAGCGAAATAGTCAGGCAGGTACTCAGCAACAATCCGGCAGAGATTTACGCTCTAGGACACGGCGAACAGTCAATCTATCTCCTGATGGAGAAGGTGAAGGCGGATATTCCTGTGTATCCCGTGATTGCTGATGTGGCAGATGACACAGCTATTCATGACCTGTTCAGCAGGTATCAGCCTCAGGTTATCTTTCATGCAGCCGCACACAAACATGTTCCCCTGATGGAGACATGCCCGCGTGAGGCAATGCGCGTTAATGACTTGGGCACTAGAACTATTGCTCATTATGCCGGAGAGTCCGGAGCTGAGAGGATGGTCATGATCTCCACAGATAAGGCCGTCAATCCTTCGAGCGTTATGGGAGCGACTAAGAGACTTGCTGAGAAGATTCTCGAGCGCGAGCAGAGGACATATCCCGAGACTAAGTTTATGGCTGTACGCTTCGGAAATGTCTTAGGCAGCAGGGGGAGCGTGATTCCCAAGTTTGAGGAACAGATAGCTAACGGAGGGCCTGTAACAGTTACGCACCCTGACATGAAGAGGTACTTCATGCTTATTCCCGAAGCTGTAAGTCTTGTGATTCAGGCGGGAGCTTTGGGGCACGGAGGAGAACTCTTTGTGCTGGACATGGGAGAGCCGGTAGTGATTCGTGAGATGGCGGAACTGCTCATCAAGTTATGCGGTTATGAACCTTACAAGGATATTGACATTGTGTATTCGGGCATAAGGCCGGGAGAGAAGCTCTACGAGGAGCTCTTTTACGACGAAAACGCTGTGCACGGAACATTGCATCCTAAAATTTACGTGAGCAACATCAAGGCCGGAGAGAATACCCCCAACCCAGAACTTGATACTCTGCTCACTCAGGCACTGAGTAATCCTGATGAGGCACTCTCTATCCTGAAAGCATTAGTCCCGGAATATCAGCAGATATAAATATATCCCCCTCTCATTTTTCAGAGAAGGGGACTTGTTTTCTCTATAATGTCAGCCGGTGATTATCGTGCTTCCCTTTATCAGGTAATCCATTCCTGACCACACAGTTAATATCATTGCCACCCACATTACAGCCATGCCGTACGGAATATTCAGGATGAGCATTATCAGCGCAGCAATCTGACAGCAGGTCTTGAGCTTTCCGCCTTTGGAGGCAGCTATCACTACGCCTTCTGCAGCAGCAACCAGACGCAAACCTGTAACTATAAATTCACGCGTAATTATCACCATCACAATCCATGCAGGAAGTCTCTGAAGCTCAATCAATGCCAGCATAGCCGCAATAACCAAGACCTTATCAGCCAGCGGGTCAATAAATTTCCCCAGAGTAGTAACCAGCTTGTATTTGCGCGCAATGTAGCCGTCGAACGCATCAGTGATTGAGGCAATGATAAATACTGCAGCGGCCAAGACATCACCCCAGCTTACTTCCGGCAGGCTGGAGATTACCGGCCTGTTTATCCTCAATGACAGGAACAGAAGCACTAACGGCGCAAGGAAAACGCGTATGAGGCTTAAAGTGTTGGGAACGTTAAAGATTTTAGACTTCATATAGTTCACCCCCAAAAAGGTTTATGTGCAAATTTTAACCCAACCGCGCCAATTCCTGCCATAATTCATTCTGCTTACTGTTCAGGTTTCGCGGAATATCTATTCTCACCCTCACGTATAAATCTCCGCTCGTGCCGTTGCGTCCGGGTAAGCCCTTGCCCCTGAGCCTGAGCTTCTGCCCGTCCTGAATCCCTGCAGGCATCTTCACGCTTACTCCTCCGTCAAGTGTCTCGACGTGAATCTCCCTGCCGAGAACTGCGTCCCACACAGGAACATGAACATCGCGCGTAAGATCCGTACCCTCTACGGTGAAGACTTTGTGCGGAGCTATGTGTATATTCACGAGAATATCTCCTCCGTTGTCTGCTTTGCCGGGCAGCTTTATCTGCGAGCCGTCCGTTATTCCCTTAGGAAGCCTCACGTTCAGAGTGCGGTTATTCAGTCCGAGCGCAAATTCACCGCCCTTCATCACCTGCTCGAGCGTAAGCGTTAATTCTGCCTGCACATCCCGCTTCATGTTCTGCGTGTATCCTGCTCCCGAGAATATGTCCTGAAATCCTCCGAATCTCCCTCCTGCTCCGCCGAATAACGTCTGGAAGAAATCACTGAATCCTTCTCCGCTGAAACCTCCTGCTCCGCCGAAGTCAACATGCTGCCATCCTGAAGGAGGGGTAAAGTCCTGTCCTCCCTGCCAGTTCTGCCCCAGCGTGTCATACCGCTCACGTTTCGCACTGTCCTTCAGCACTTCATAGGCTTCATTTATCTCCTGATACTTGGCCTCTGCTCCGGCCTCTTTATTCACGTCAGGGTGATACTGTTTAGCTAATTTGCGGTAGGCCTTCCTTATCTCGTCGGGCTTGGCATCACGTGATACTCCTAATATTGCGTAGTAGTCTTTATACTTCATGATAATCACTCCCAAAATATTAACTATCTTTAACCTGTTGATGACGGCTAGTCTAGCACACCCCTCAACAAAATAACAGACCCCAGAGAATAACTCTGAGGCCTGACAGTAATTATTAAGCTACTTACGCTTCAGGATTAGGATTGCTGCTGCGAACAGGCCAAGACCTAACGTCTCACAGCCTCCGCCTCCGCTGCCTCCTCCATTGCTGCCTGAGCTGTCGCCTCCGGAATTAGGCTGCGTATCAGTGTTCGGGGAGGTGTTCCCGCCTGAATTGTTGCCCGTCGTTCCTGCGGGCTGTAGCATCCACATCGAGCCGATAATTGCTCCGTCGTCCGAGCCATCAGGCACAACAAGAAGACTCGTGTTTCCTGAACTCCTCACTAACTGCGCACCAGTGCTGGACGCTGAAACATTCGCAAGATACGCCGTAAGCTCAATATGAAGCCCCTTGTTGCCGTCAGACTTCGTGAGAGCCAACGCCCCGGAACTCAGAGCATCACTCGCCTTCACTCCAGAGCCGCCGATTACAGGCCAAGTTCCGCTAGCTCCCTGATAGTCTATCCGCAATGACGCAAACAGCTTATCCGCAAATGTCCCGTTAAGTGCCTGATTAGCTGACATCTCAGAGCCTAACACCGCCTTCAATTCCTCTGCTGAGAAATTCCACGAGTACACCACAGGCAGTAAATCTCCTGCATTCCTGTTCTGGAAGCTGATGTTTACTGCTCCCTTCTTTGACGATACAAGGCTTCCGGAGTTCGCATAGCTAGTTGCTGTGCTGAAGGTCGGGGCTGATGTCCGAAGGTCAGTAATCTGCGTCGCCTTAACGTTCCATGATGAGGAAAATGCACTCTGGAATGCTGAGGCTGTAACTGCTGCACTGCTCACATCCGCAAGGTAGAACGACAGGTCATAGTCGAACTGCTGCAGACTCTCGTAATACCCCATGAGCTGATTCATGTAGCCTGATGAAACGTTCAGGTAGTTGTACGTCCCTGAGAAATCGTCTGCATTGATGATTATGCGCCTCGAAGCTGTCGCAGGCCTGTTGTTGCTCATCATACGCACCGTCTCTACTGTGATCACTGCTCCGGTGTTCCCTGTTCCGCTGAGGGCCGTAACGTTCCCGTAAATGTCTACACTCACTGCATTGCGCATTGAGCTTGTCCATCTCACAGGCTCTTCTGCGTTGCGCGTGTAGCTTGTGCGTGTTACGGGCACTCCGTAGGCTGTCCTGCCGTTGGTGTAGTGAATAATTGCCACTAAGCTCGCTGACTGGCCGGGATACTTCAGGTTAGCTACTCCGCTCATCGTTACGCTGCCTATCGGGAAATAATCTCTGTCGCCGATCTGGTTGTTGTCCCAGTCCTTGTATGCATAGCTCGCTCCGATAGTGATGTCTGATCCTGATGCAAACCTGTCAACTCTCTGTGCGTCGTAACGCGGAATACCCAGCGATAACCTTCTAGCAAAAGGTATCAGGTTCGTAGCTCTGTCGACGAGTGCGAGATTCACATCTTCACTGAGCTTGAGGGTGAGTAACCATGCCTGCTCCATTCCTGTATCTAACGTTGTGCCGATTGCAGGAGGCTCGTTGTCGTTGCCGGTCGGGTTGATTGCCAGCTCGGCGTTCTGTCCGAAGAATGTCTCGCTCGTCCAGTTCGCGTTCTCTCTGTCCGTCTCATTGTTGAAGGCCAATGACCACATAGCGTTCTGCGCATTCGACGCGTTGCCAGTGCCGTAGACTCCGATGCGGTTATAGCCGGACGTAGTTATCTGCGCCTCGTTGCAGATGTCGTTGCCGATGAGGGACGTATTGCCGACTACTATATTTGCCGTGAATGACACTGTCCCGGAGCCTACATAGACTGCTCCGCCCCTGTCCGTCGCCTCGTTATGCGTGAACGTGTTGCAGATTAGAGTGATAGTCCCGTAGGTGTAGAGTGCTCCTCCCCATGCTCCTGTACCGTAGGCCTTGTTGTCCGTGAACGTCGAGTTGGTAACCGTGCTTGCGTTCGTCTCGGTCGTGTTCATGTAGATAGCTCCGCCGTAAGCTGCCGACTCTGAAGACGCAGATGCAGAGTTCCCGGTGAATGTGCAGCTCTCAATTGCTGAGGTGTCGTTGTAGATGTAGATTGCTCCGCCCTGTCCGTTCGTCGTCGAGTTGCTGGTGAACATCGAGTAGCTGGCCCTGAGCTGACTCTGGCCGTTGAATCTGTGGTTGAAGCAGACTGCTCCTCCGTTGCGTCTGGCGTTGTTGCTGATGAAGTAGTTCGCTCCGACGTTGGACATGTTGTGCCGGTCGTCATATGTTCCCATGTCCAGAATGCCCTGACCATAGACTGCTCCTCCGTTGCCGTTCGTCGTGGTGTTCAGGTAGAACGTTGAGTAGCGCAGAGTCGTCTCGCTGTTTCCTGAGAGGTAAACCGCGCCTCCGTTGAAGTCCGACAAGTTGTCCTCAAAGTAGCAGTTCAGAATATTCACGGTTGAGTTGTTGGCGTAAATTGCTCCTCCGCAGCCCTGTCCTCCTCCGGTCGGGCCTTTCACCTCATTCTTCCTGAACTGGCTGTTGGTGAAGCTCATCCGGCCAAGTGCGTAAATAGCTCCGCCTCCGCCTTCAGTGTTAGCGTTGGTGTTGGTGTAGCTGTTGCCCTCAAACGTTGACCCTGCTACCTCGAGATCTCCTGACACAAAGATTGCTCCGCCTCCGTGATCCGGGTAGCTCGTCGTTACCCTGTTGCTCTCGAAGTGCGAGTCGTTCACGGAAAGTTCGCCGATAACGTAAATTACTCCTCCGCCTAAGCCCTCACCGCGGGTGTTTATCGTCGCTCTGTTGCCCTCAAACGTTGAGCCGGTAATCTCTGCTCCGCTGCTTGCGTAAATTGCTCCCGCGTATTCTGCCCGCTGGTTCGAGATCGTAGAGTTCGTAACTGTAACTTCACCGCCGGAGTACACAAAACCTCCTGCACGCTCTGCAGTATTCTCGCCGGTTATCTCCTGGCCGTTCACTGCAACGTCTGCCTGTACCGTGTATATCGCTCCGCCGTCGTAAGCTGCCTTGTTGCCTGAGAAAGTCCACGTCGCCGATGTGTCGAGCGTAACTGTCGATGTGTTCTCGATAGCCACGTATAACGCTCCGCCGTAATCTGCAGTGTTGCTTGTGAAGGTTACTGCGTTGATTATTCCGGATAACTGGCTGCCTGCACGTACCCAGACTGCTCCGCCTCTCGCTGCCTTGTTGTCAGAGAAACTCACGGGAGCTGAGAAGTTCAGCATTGCTTCGTCAGAACCGTCCCGTCCTGCGTAGATTGCTCCGCCCTCGTCTGATGCAGTGTTTCCGTTGAAGGCCTGAGTCTCTGTGCCCGTAACGTTCAGTGTCGCCGCTGAAGTCAGGTAAACTGCTCCTCCGCTTGATGCATTGTTGGCGGTTATTGTGTCGCCGGTGAGAGTTACTGTCCCTTCTGCATAGATGCCGCCGCCCAAATCTGCACTGTTCATGTTGATGCTGCTTCCGGTGAGAGTGAGGGATGCGTCCTCGCCTACACTGACTGCTCCGCCGTAAACTGCGCTGTTGCGTCCTGCCCGGGTGCCGTCGCCTAAGCTCACGCCTGAGAGAGTAACATTGCCTGCTGTGAGGCTGATTGCTCCTCCGCTGGCTGATGCGCTGTTGCCGACAAAGCTCGTCCCTGCCGCGACGTTCAGAGTCCCGGAACTGGTGATAGCTCCTCCGCTGCCGGATGCCTTGTTGCCCGAGAAGCTCGTCGTACCTGCAAGAGTCAGAGTCCCTGCGTTATTCACTGCTCCTCCGTTGAGGCCTGTGCTCCCGCTGAACGTGCACCCTGTGAGTGTCGATGTCGCTCCCTCTGCTACGAACAATGCGCCTCCTGATGAACGGGATGTTCCGCAGTCTGTGAAGGTGGTGCTGACTGCCTCAAAGATTCCTGCGTTGACCTCGACACCGCCTCCGGACTTGCCCTCGAGCGTGATGTTCTCGAATCTAAGCGTGGTGCTGGGGTCATTGATGATGAAGTGGCGTTCGCCTGAACCGGATATGAGCTTATGACCGCCCGTTATTGTGATCGTCTTCAAGCTCTCGTATTCGTCCTCGTCGATTACTACGCATTCATCGCCGTCTCCCTCGCCAGTCATGTCATAGTCCTGCGGAATGTTGATAATGATCTCGCTGTATGCGTTGCCGTCGTCATCTCCGGCCTCTGCAGTGTCGAGTATTTCGCCTATCGTGTAGTAGTAAGTTACGTCCTCTTCATCCTCCGGAGGCTCGTAGTCTTCCGGGGTAAGCGTAAACGTCGCTGCACTCGTCGCTCCCCATGCTGTGGCCGAAAGCCCGAGCGCAAGCATTACCCCAAGTAACAGCAGTATTATTCTCTTCATGATTATCTGTCTCCTCTTTTGCTTAACGAAAGCACTAATATTCCCATCATTACGCCGGCAATTCCTGAATTGCAGCCCCCGCCTCCGCTTGATGAACCGGAATTATTGTTGTTCGCAGGTACAGGGTCATTGTTTGCCTGATTGTCAAAGTATGTCCTCGGCGCAATGAAAAATGTCATGTTCCACTTGTTGTCATAGACTCCGTCGCGTACAACGACATAGTGCCTCTCGCCGTTGGTCGCGCTGGAAGTGTCGGACACTAAGGACAGCTCGGGCCTCAGTCCGTCTCTGCTGCCGTCCATGAGCATTACTATGAAGCTCACGGTAACTACTCCCTCGTAAGTGTCGCTCGTGCGCTTGCCTCTCTGGTCGTCTACGAACACCTTCACCTGCTTCACGTAGGCATTGCTGACTGAGCTTCCCTCGAGTTCCTGAGTCAAGTCCCAAGGGTTAGGCTGGCCTGTTGCTGTCGTCGCCTGAAGGTAGATGTGGAAGTGATCCGCAAATGTTCCAGCCAAGTTTGCGCCCTCGTCTGCGCGGTGAAGTTCCTGCACGAGAGAATCCCACACGGAAGAGCCTATAGTCGTTGCGGGAATGTTGAACGTGATGTGCAGGGGGAGTAATCCCTCAGTGCTGGCAGTCCTGATGTTGCCGGGGATCGCCTGATCTATCGTGAAGTACTGAATCGCTGAACTCGGCATCGTTGAACGCTTGATCGAGCTTCCGGTGAAGATGTTGCTCGAGGGAACGGCGACACTCCGGGTTGAGCCGGTGATTCTGGCTACGTTGTCATAGAATACGCTTCCTGTCTCTGTCCTGGGCTGGAACGCAGTAATCTCTAACTGGTTGAAGCTGCCCTCCTGTGCACTGAGCGTGTAGGTCTCGCCTAATCTCTTGCCGAACAGCACCTTGTGATTCAGCGTCAGGGCATAGACTCCGGGCGTTGAGGGGTTGTCTATTGCGTAGAGACGGAGCGGGATCTTGTCTGATTCGTTCACGTCATAAGCTCTCCTGTAAACGGTAACAAGCCCCGGCGCAATGTGGCTGTCCTGATGAAGCGTGAATCTCGGCAGAATGTAGGGGCTGTCATGATAGCGCGCAAGGTTGAACCTCCAGTAAGCAGGATACATGACTGCGTTAGTGTTGCCGTTGTAGGCAGCGTACCTTATGGCCGACCTGTTGATGACTTCAGTAGACAGGTAGTAATTGATGCGGGAGTTGTCAGTGTTGAGGTCGTCGACGGGGACGAAAACCCACTGTGCATCATCAGCGTAGACGGGATAAGTTCTAGGCTCATTCATGACCCATGTGAACTGGTCATACGCAGCAATGTTAGCGTTGTTGCCTGAAGCGTCCCTAAGTATTGTGCGGACTTTGAGCGCGCTTTCCTGAGTGTCTGCAGCTCCGGGATAAACGTTTGAGATGATGAAGGGGCGGGGCAGGCCTTGAGACGGCTCGTCTGTCGGGTTGAGCTGAAAGTAGAAGTACTGCGCTGTCGAGTCGTACTTGGTGTTGTTGCTGCGTGCGACCTGAAAATTCCAGCTTCTCCACAGCGCGTCGTAGTAGTCCTGTCCTGAAGGAGGATTGAGCATACTCACGGTGGCAGTGTAGAGATCGCGTTCTGTGGCGTTTCTGTCCCACGGAGTGCTGAGTTCGAGGTAGGGAGCAGCCACATCATAATTATTTGCGAGCGCGAGGGCACGGAAATTGATTGTGAAGTCCGACTGGCCGTCTGCAGCTACTAAGAACATTGTGTGAAGTTCACGGCTGGGCAGGTCTGACTCTGACCTTCCGCTTAGGACATTGAGAGTGCCTGTGCCTGATGTGATGATGTCGCCGGATACATCAATAGGGACTTGGTGAGTGTCTCCGAAAGTGTTGCCTGCGCGGTTAAGAATCATCCACTGATAGCTTTTTCCGCTTGTGCCGTACATGTCATCAAACTTGTAGTCAGCATGACTTGACCCAGTATAAATAAGCGTAACCGCAAAGACTAATAACAGCATTGCGGTTTTCCTGAAAACGTTGTGATACAAGAGATATTACCTGCTACGTAAAAAGTGTAATATTATGCTGTGTACAATCTTTCGAGGTTTCCTCGTTCTTTCCTCATTGCTGAGGCATTTCCTGCCCTCTTTTGCTGAAGCTACTTGAGTTGGTACGGCAGTCCAGAGGCTTTTACTTTCCCCCTAGCCGGAGGTAGCCGGGTTTCCCCGGGTTGGTGTTACATGTCCAGCACCTGACATTACGTAGCAGATTATTCCTCCTTTTAGTCTTTTGTCAAGTCCGAACATAACACACTTTATATCAACAATTCATACCATTTCGCTAATCTATAAAAGTACCTCCTAAGAATATTTATGTATGTTGTCAGCGCGCTCTTGCTCTCCCTGCACGCCGTCTTTCTGTCCGTTCACTGGTGCGTCTCGCTGTCCGTGCGGGCCTCTTCTCGGGCATGGCTTCCGGTTCATTCCCTGCCGTAATCACTGGCTCGGGAGCATTCAGCTCTTCATCCGTCAATACCGGCTTGACTTCAGGCTTAGGTTCTGGCTTCTTCTTTGCTCCTGCCCAGTCAATATCGCTGACTATAAGCGTCAGTGAGGCTAAAGCATTTTCACGGGCATAATGAGCAAAGCACTCTATTATCCTGCGCGAGTAATCAGTGTACTTCTTTTCCTCTAAGATTATCCCCAGTTGCGTTAATGCTGTTGCAGCAATTGAGTTAGCATTAGGCATAGAGTTAATGTCATCACATGACTTCATGCGGGCAAAAATATATTTGTCCTCACACGTCAGGAATAACCCTCCCTGCTTCTCGTCCCAGCATTGGGCAATCATAGCGTCTGCAATTTCCTGCGCACCAGACAGCCATTCTTTGAGCTGCTTTTCGCTGTCAGGGCTGAAGTGCTTAACTGCCTTGTAGAGTTCCAGAACTCCCCACAGAAAATACGCATAATCCTCACTTAGTGCAGCAGTATACGCCTTCCCTGAGAGCCATACTCTATGCCATGCTCCGGACTTATCGCGGAAATTCTTCTGCAGGAAAAGCGCAGTCCGCTCCGCAATATCACGCCATTCACTCACGCCGAAAACTACGCTTGCCTTTGACAGCGCACCGACCATAAGGCCGTTCCAGCCTAGAATAATTTTGTTGTCCGTCAGCAATGGGTATCTGTTATCGCGGGCATTCAGCATCAGCCTTCTGCATTCACTAAGCCTCGCTCCTACTTCACTTCCCTTGATGCCGTAACGCTTGGCCAAGTCCGTAACTGTTGAGGCCTCATAGAGTATATTCTGCCCCATCTGCGAGCCGCCTAATTCCTGAGCGAAATTCCCTGCAGGGAGCACTCCGTAAGCTGCACAGAACAGACCCGCATCACCTTCCGGAAGAATGCGCTTTATCTCGTCCTCGCTCCAAAGGTAATATTTGCCCTCGCCTTCACGCGTATCACCGCACACTGAAGACCTGAAGCCCTGAGAGTATGCCGCATCGTCGCAGAAATACTTGATGAGGCACGCAATAATATCTTCAGCGAAAAGCCTGTGAAACTGTGAAGACGGCTGCAGTTCGTGAGCATTTGAGACCGCCAGCAATAACATAGCCTGTTCATATAATAACTTTTCGAAGTGAGGGACAAGCCAGCGTTCATCAATAGCGTAACGGGATACTCCGCCCCCTAAGTGGTCATGAATGCCTCCCCTCCACATGCGCCTTAACGTAATATCCGTCATGGTCAGTGCATCGCTTTTGTCGCGTCCCGACGAGCCGGAATTGCCTCCTGCCATCCTGAGCAGAAAGAGCAGCTTCTGAGTCTCCGGAAACTTTGGCGCGCCTCCGAAGCCTCCCCACCTGACATCAAAGACTTTGCGCAAATCATTCACTGCTTCATAGGCCTTGATCTTGCCTATGCGTCCACCGCTGAACTTTGAGCCGGAGAGTTCCTCGAGCCTTGCGTTCATGAGGAGCACAAGGTTGGCAGCTTCACGCTCGACATCATCTCGCTGAACATGCCACAGCCACTTTATGCGAGGGAGAATTTCTGTGATGCCAGGCATCTGCCCTATTGTCCGCTTGGGCAGCCACGTGGTACAGAAAAACGGCTTGCCTTCAGGCGTGAGAAAAATATTCAGCGGCCACCCTGCAGAGCCGTTCTGCAGCCTGCACACCTCCATGAAGAAATCATTGATGTCGGGTCTCTCTTCTCTGTCAACGCATACAGGGATGCATACTTCATTGAGAAAACCTGCGACTTCCTTATCAGAGAAACATTCACGCTGCATTACCCTGCACCAGTGCTCAGAGTAATAGCCTATCGACACGAACAGGGGCTTATCTTCACGGCGTGCAGTCATGAAGGCATTATCCCCCCACGTATGCCAGGCTACAGGATCATTGGCGTGCATGAGAAGGTAAGGGCTGAGTTCTCCGCCCAAGTGATTAGCAGGAGCGTAGACATGCTTTCCAGTTATTACAGGAGCATCGGAATACTCCCCGTAGGCAGAGAGAGGCTCTATGCTGCTTAACAGTGAACTCGGGCTAGGCATCCTGTTCCGCTATCGTGATTAACTCGCTCAAGGTATCAATACTCTTCCAGACACCCAGCAGAGCAAATTCCTCGTGCGAGAAGTTCCCTGCAGTAATGCCTATTGCCCGGACGTGTGCAGCTTCTGCCGTGATAACGTCCAAATCAGCATCACCTACATAGACGGCCTGTTCTGCGGGAATATTCATGTGCTCAAGCAGAGTATTAATCATTGCAGGATTGGGCTTGTAGGGAAGATGACCCCACGGCTCTTCTGCACCGACTATTGCGTCAAAGTATTTCGCTAGCCCTGAATGCCTGAGTGCAGAGCTGGGATGTTCCCTGTTTGAGACAACGGCTAACTTTATGCCCATGTCATGAAGACCCGTCAATGTGCTGACTGTGTCGGGGAACGGCTTTATCAGTTCGCGCTCGTACTCGGCCATGCGTTCGCGGTAGAGCTTGACCCATTCAGGCCGGTAATCCCCGAGGAGACCCTCGCAGAATGTCGGCAGAGGAGTAGCTATGTACTGCATTGTGAGTTCATGCGAGACTTCAGGCAGTCCGACTTTTCGGGCTACGTAATTGAAACCTGCCATGATTGCGTAGCTTGAGTCTACGATGGTCATATCGTGGTCGAAGATGAATAATTTAACCAAGCAATATTTACCTCCTAAGATTATTGCCCATGTTCCGCAGCATGTCATTGCGCATCTGAGTCGGGGAATTCGTAGTCTGAACTCCGGGCTGAGACCAGTAGCTCCGGGCCGTCGTTGAGATGGAGCCGATCATGTTTATGCCGAAGAGTTCGAGTATCATCTGCATTCCCAAGAATACCCACACCAAGACAGCAAGCACTGCTATAATTCTCAGGCTCGCAGATATAGTTCTGTCCGCTGATTTCTCCAACTGCTGCACTTCTCGTTCGGCCTGCCGTCTTTCTTCGGCGGGTAAATCCTTCTCCATTTTTCGGAGCGTGAATATTCTCCATAAGCTCGCCCCTCCCAATGCCCACTGATAAAGCCCGAACAGGAAGATAGTTACGCCTATAAATGCAAGCAACACCATCATGATAATCACCTTTTTTCTTGCTGGAAAATTTTATGTGATATTATAGCGTCAAACCAGACTAAACAAAAAAGCAGGTACACTAATTATGAAGATATTCATTGCAGGAATAGGGCCGGGCAGCACAGAACTCATCACATTATCGGCTCTTAATGCGGCTTCGGTTTCTGACATAATTATTGTTCCGCGCTCAAAAAATAGCACTCAGGGCTTGGCAGAAAAGGTTATCGCTCATCACCTGCCTGACAAAAAATATCTGTCCATCACCTTCCCTATGATATTTGACGCTGAAGAAAGAGACAGCCTCATACTCTCACAGCTTGAAGCTATGCGTTCTGAGTGGCAGGGCGCAGACATAATATTTTTCCCTGTTATCGGCGATGCTATGCTTTACTCCACAGGAAAATACCTGCTCGATGCATTCAGGCTTCTAGTTCCGGACATTGAGGCAGAATTTATACCCGGCATATCTGCTCATTCATTAGCTGCCTCATGCGCAAAACGCTTCCTTGTGATGAATGATGAGATACTGACAATAATTCCCGGCACAGCAAAGGCAGAACACATACGCCGGGCACTTGAGGCCTGCAACTGTGCAGCAATCTATAAGCCCACAGCCTTAATTAATCCGCAGGAACTCTTACGGGGCTTCAGGGCAGTGCGAATAGATTACGCGGGCATTCCTGAACTTGAGAGAGTAATTGACGGGGAAGAGGCCTTGTCTTATATACACGGCTATCTGTCAATAATATTGTTGTGGCGCGGTTAATCATGAAAGAACTGATACTTAACGTTTGCACTTGTTCAGCAGTGCGAATAGATTACGCGGGCATTCCTGAACTTGAGAGAGTAACTGACGGTGAAGAGGCCTTGTCTGATATACACGGCTACCTGTCAATAATATTATTGTGGCGCGGTTAATCATGAAAGAACTGATACTTAACGTTTGCACTTGTTCAGCAGTCTATAAGTCCGCAAATCTTCAGGAACTCTTACGAGGCTTCAGGGCAGTGCGAATAGATTACGCGGGCATTCCTGAACTTGAGAGAGTAACTGACGGTGAAGAGGCCTTGTCTGATATACACTGCTGCTTATCAATAATATTGCTATGGCGGGACTAATCAGGGGAGAACTTAAGCTGACAATAGATATTCTTCTGGGTGTACTGCTCGGCGAAATGATAATACGTTTCAGACTTGCAGATAACCTCCTGAAACACATTCTGCCCTTTCTTGTGAAACATAATATCCCAAAAGTTACAGGGCTTGCCATAGGCGCGTCATTGGGTTCATCACGTACAGGAGCAGCAATAATCTCTTCAGCCTTCGCAAATCATGAACTCTCAGAACGTGAAGCTGTCTGGTCAGTCTTGATGCTGCCGTTCCCTGCATATTTGAGAAGGTGGCCGTCAACAATGATTATGTGCGTAAGCATGGCCGGACTGGCAGGAGGAATATTCGGGCTGTCGTTATTGCTGAGAAGTGCCCTCCGTTTTGCGCTGGCTCTGTCCCTCCTGAAACGTAAGCACCTAGCCGGAAACTCTCTCACAATTTCCGGAAGTCCTAAAGCCCTTCAGCCTCACTCCCTCAAGCGCATAATCAAAACGCTTCCTGTCGCGTGGGGATGCTTTGCTGTTACTTACTCGCTCGTGCCTTTCCTTAACGCATATTTTCAGGCAAGGTTCACGGGAGCAATTTTGCCTCTTGCTGGTTGGGGAGTAGCTGCTGCTAGTCTCGGGCACATATCATCAGCACTTGCGCTTGCCGGAGGAGCACTCGCAGGAGGGGAGCTGAACATGAGTCAGGCAGTGTTCGCCCTGATACTCGGCTCGGGACTCGGAACAGCGACTAGAATTCTGCGCAAGGATGCAGGATATTACTTCGGGCTTTTCCCTCCTAAGACTGCACAAAAATTACTCTGCCTTAACTTCTTTACTATTATGCCTATCATCATTATTAATTTGCTTTTTTCGGGCCTTGCATTATCATTCTAGGCTGTTACTTCATTATGGAGGATTAATTATGAGCCTGAATATTTACGTTAAATCTGAGACCATAGCGCAATTCCTGAAGGATAATATTAACGTTTTTGTAGTAGATGAACTTCCTGACGAACAGAATGAATATCAGAAGCGTATTCTTGAGATGGCCCGGCAGGATTATTTAACCGGCCTTGCGACGCGCTGGTACTTGCAGGACTTCATAGAGCGCAACAGGCATGAACGCAACATCACATGCGTATATTTTGACTTGGACAACTTCAAGAAAATAAATGACGAGTTCGGGCATCAGGCAGGGGACAGGGCATTAGCTGCCACAGCAGAAATGATGCAGAATGAATTTCCGGACGGCTTTGCTGCTAGGATGGGAGGCGACGAGTTCATGTTAGTGCTTCTTGGGAAGAGGGACATAATCAGCACAGCCAACAGAGTAACGGACTTCATGAGCAGGCTGCTTAAGTATTACGCCACAACGCGGACAATGAAGGCCTTATCAGTCAGTGCAGGGATATCGCAGAGCGTACCTGATGTTGAGAAGACAATAGACCAGATAATTCATGAGGCTGACCGGGCACTCTATGAGGCCAAAAAATCAGGAAAATCTATGTGCAAAGTGTATCAGCAATCTATGGGCTAAGTGCTATAATCACTCACTCAACAATACACTACAGAAAGAAGAATTAATATCTACATGTCATTACTTCTCAAAACAGCGTTTGCTCTTACCGCCGGATTAATGATGACCCGTGTCTTCAAGAAAACCGGCTTCAAGTTCCCAGATGTAACGTCATTCCTGATAGCTGGACTGTTAGTCGGGCCGTACGCTCTGGGAAAAATAAGCTCGTTCGGATTTGCGTCGTCAAGTGAACTTGCAGAGGTCGGCATCATCTCGAACGTAGCACTGGGCTTTATCGCGTTCGACATTGGGAGCGAGTTTGAGCTGGCCAAGCTGCGGGACATGGGGAAGACAGCGACATTTATCGGCATAGTTCAGGCATTGATGGCGACAATTCTTGTTGACTGCGCACTAATCTTCCTAAGCTTCAGGCTCGGCCAAAATGTCCTCCCTCTTCCTGCTGCTATCACCCTAGGCGCAATTGCCAGCGCAACAGCTCCGGCAGCTACCTTAATGGTCGTCAGGCAGTTCAAGGCTAAAGGCCCGGTTACTGATTTGCTGCTCCCTATAGTTGCCCTTGATGACGCGGCAGGCCTCGTAATCTTTGCTGTGTCAATAGGCATAGCTCAGGCACTTATAGGCGGCGCAATAAATCTTGTGTCGGTGATACTTAACCCGTTAATTGAGATAGCATGTTCATTAATACTAGGCTCATTCATGGGATTTGTGCTTACTTGGCTTGAGAGATTATTTCTCTCAAACACTAACCGCTTATCTATGACTATCGCTTTCGTGATGATGACTATTGCTCTCGCATCACGCGAAATGTATATCGGACAAGTTAGAATCGCGTGCTCGTCTCTGCTGGTCTGCATGACGCTCGGGACAGTGTTCTGCAACATGTGCGATTACTCTGCGGACATCATGCACAGGTCTGAACGGTGGAGCGCGCCTCTGTACGCAGTGTTCTTTGTGCTTTCTGGAGCAAGGCTTGAACTTGGAGTGTTCAAGTACGGCTCAGTAATGCTTATAGGCATAGTGTATATTCTGGTGAGGTGCGCAGGGAAATACTCAGGAGCATTAATCTCAAGCACAATCATGAACTGCAGCGAGAATGTGAAAAAGTACTTGGGGATAACGTTATTTCCGCAGGCCGGAGTAGCTTTAGGAATGGTAGTTAGTGCTCAGAGTCTAGGTGCGGAGATGGGAGGACTTATCCGCAATATTATTCTGTTCAGCGTGTTAGTCTATGAGCTTGCAGGGCCGATGATGACACGCATAGCCCTGACTAAAGCGGGAGAGATTGAGCAGAAACTGCCGGAGCACGTTCACCGGGCGCGTTTTCAGGTGTAGGTCAATAATCTTTAGGCTGCCCCCTTGCCTCACAAACAGGGGGATATTTCCATTCATGATATAATTCACTAAATTTTTCCCAATCATAACAGAAAGAAGGAGCACATATTCATGAAGCATATTGCTATAGTTGGAGGCTGCGGACATGTAGGCTTCCCGTTAGGTTTGGCTCTTGCCCAAAAATTAGGTAATTATACTTACGGGGGGGGGGGGCATGTTGATTTAGTTGACATCAATGCAGATGTCATCAACAGTATCAACAGCGGCCAAGTTCCATTTCAGGAGGACGGAGCACAGGAGATATTATCTCAGGCCCTCGCAAGCAAAGCCCTTCACGCCTCAAATGATATGTCCCTCGTCAGGCAAGCTCAGGCCGTAATTTTCGTAACCGGCACTCCAGTAGACGAGCACCTCAACCCCCGCATCAAGGACGTAATCAATGTAATCAAGCTCTACCTGCCCTACATGAATCCCGAGCAGCTAATCATTCTCAGGAGCACAATATATCCCGGAGTATTCAGGGTAATAGATAACATGCTGACTAAGGCTTTCGGAACTTCACCTAAACTTGCTTTCTGCCCTGAGCGCATAGTTCAGGGAAAAGGCGTTCAGGAAATCTTCACATTGCCCCAGATTGTCTCCGCAAACTCTCCCGAAGCACTGCATGAAGCTGAAGAGTTATTCTCACACATTGCGCCTAAGATTATTCACCTCGAACCGGAAGAAGCGGAACTCGCAAAGCTCCTCACTAATTCATGGCGTTATCTTGAGTTTGCAATCGCTAACCAGTTCTACATGATGGTTGAGGAGAAGGGCTACGACTTCTACAAGATACTTTCTGCACTCAGTGAGGATTACCCCAGAGCAAAGCACTTCGCCAAAGCCGGATTTGCTGCCGGGCCGTGCCTCTTCAAGGACACAATGCAGTTGAGCGCGTTCTACAACAACAAATTCTTTCTTGGCCAGGCCGGAATGTTAGTTAATGAGGGACTGCCTGATTTCGTGGTCAGCCAGCTCGAGGCAAGAATGGGAGGCAGCCTCAAGGATAAGAAGATTGCTATTCTGGGAATGGCCTTCAAGCCCAATAATGACGACACAAGGGAGAGCCTCTCCTTCAAGCTCCGCAAAAACTTAGAGTTCAGAATGGCCGATGTCCTGATACATGACCCATACTTGGACACATTGAGTCTTGATGAAGTCCTCGCTCAGGCTGAAGGCGTAATACTCGGCGTGCCTCATGATGAGTACTTAGGCCTCAAAATTACCGTCCCGTTCGTTGACTGCTGGAACGTCTGGAGAAAGGAGAATTAACCATGAAAATATTAGTTACCGGCTCTGCAGGTTTCATCTGCGGCTATCTCGTTGATGACCTGCTCTCTCGAGGTCATGAAGTCATAGGCATAGACAACTTCTCGAAATACGGCAGGGTCGAGAAATCCTACGACAGCAACCCGCACTACACGTTCATTGAGGGCGACGCAAAGAATACCGGCCTCATGAAGGAGCTTGCTTCAGAGTGCGACCAGATACTCGGAGCTGCAGCAATGATAGGCGGCATCTCATACTTCCACCATTACGCATATGACCTCTTGGCAGAAAACGACAGAATCACAGCCTCTACTTTCGACGCAGCAATCTATGCACATCAGCATCATCACCTGAAGCGCATAAACATTCTCAGTTCAAGCATGGTGTTCGAGAGCACAGAGACTTTCCCGAGCCGTGAGGGTGAACAGAGAAAATGTCCTCCTCCGCAGAGCACATACGGCTTCCAGAAGTTGGCGTGCGAGTATTACGCACAGGGAGCAAATGAGCAATACGGCCTCCCATACACGATAATCCGGCCGTTCAACTGCGTCGGCACTGGGGAGAAACGGGCACTCTGCGACTCCGAGATACTCTCCGGAAACGTCAAGCTCGCAATGAGTCATGTAGTCCCTGACCTCGTGCAGAAAGTCCTCAAGGGTCAGAATCCCCTCCACATTTTGGGAGCGGGCAATCAGATACGCCACTACACTTACGGCGGAGACTTGGCGCGCGGAATAAGAATGTGCATTGAGAGCGATAACGCCGTCAATGAGGACTTCAACCTCTCGACCCCGGTATCGACGAGCGTCCTCGAGCTGGCAGAAGCTATCTGGCGCAAAGTTCACGGAGACTCTCTGCCGTTTGCTTACGTGAGCGACGAGCCGTTCAGGTATGACGTGCAGAAGAGAGTACCATCAACGGAGAAGGCCGAGCGGTTATTGGGCTTCAAGGCAGAAACGACGCTTGACGAAATACTCGACGAAGTTATCCCGTGGATAGCAGAACAGATTCGCGTCGGGGGAATATGATGCACTCAGTGAGCATAGTTATTCCTGTCTACAACGAGGGCGGCAACATAAAGACTGCCCTCACAGCAATTCATGAACGCGTGAAGTGTGAGTATGACATCCTGATTGTTTATGACTTCGACGAGGATAATACCCTGCCTGCTGTCCGTGAGTGCATGAGGGAGAATATCTCTCTTGTGAGGAACAAGTACGGGCGCGGAGTGCTGAACGCGATAAAGACGGGATTAGAGGAGGCATCAGGGGAGTATGTCGTCGTAACGATGGCGGATCTCTCTGACCCTCCGGAGGTCATCAATGACATGCTTGACGCTGCAGAACATGAACACGCTGATGTAGTGTGTGCCTCGCGTTACATGAAGGGCGGTCATCAGGTAGGCGGGCCGTTCGTGAAGGGCTTGATGTCTAGGACGGCAGGGCTGACTCTGTGCTGGTTCGCCGGAGTGCCGACACATGACGCAACGAACAGCTTCAAGCTCTACAGGAAAAGCTATCTTGACAGCGTGAAGATTGAGAGCACAGGGGGATTCGAGCTTGGCCTAGAACTTGTGGTGAAAGCGTATCTTCAGGGCAGGAAGATTTGTGAAGTGCCGACTACGTGGACAGACAGGACGGCAGGAGAGTCGCATTTCAAGATAATGAAATGGCTGCCGAGTTATTTGCGGTGGTACTTTATGGCGTTCAGGAGGAGGCTGTCATGGAACAACTGACTCTGAAGATGGAACGTTTTTCTGCAACAAAGATTTTTTACTTGTGCGTGTTCCTGATAAGCGTGCTGGTCATGTTTCAGAGAAAGCCTCACGTTCTTGTTTATGCCAATTTCTGGGCAGAGGACGGCAAAATATTCTTTGAGCAGATGTACCATGAAGGCCTAAAAAGTCTGCTTTATCCTTACGCAGGGTATCTTCACCTTGTTCCGCGTCTGGTCATGTTCATAACGCTGCCATTCGGGATAATCAATGCGCCGTTAATCTCAAATTTTATGTCTTTGGTGCTGCGAGCCTTGCCTATGGTGTTTTTGTTTACTGAACGTTTCAGCTTCATGGGGATGGCCTGCAGGTTCTTCCTGTGGATTTATTGCCTGATAATGCCCCAAGCACTAGAGGAGACTATAGGCAACATCACAAATATACAATGGAACTTGTCAGTGTGGCTTCTGATGGTAATTATTGCCGCACCTGCAAAGACTACGATGCAGAAACTTCATGACTGGCTGGTGCTGATCCTTGCCGGACTTAGCGGGCCGTTTATCATCTTTGCTTTTCCCTTAATGATTGCAGGTAAACCTTCACGCGGAAAGTCTATTGCGTTCAGGATGTTTGCTGTTCTGTTAGGGCTAATCCAGTTATACACAGTTCTGAATACAGCACAGGAAGTACAAAATCTCAGTTTTTACGGCACCGGGAGGACTGCTTGGGAGTTTATCGTCTGGCTGATTAGGATATTCTGCACGAGGGTAGTATACTCAACTTTTCTTCCTAATTTTCCTAGCATTATGGCATATGTTCTTGATAAGAGTATGATATTAACCTTCATTGTTTTTGCTCCTCTTGCATGCATAACAGCTCGCGGTTTCTTTAGGGGAACTTGGCGGTTCAGGGTATGTGCTCTATTTGGTTCAGCTATCTTCTTGTCATCATCATGGCGTATGTGGCTATCTGTTGATGTCCCGTATGGTATCACTGTCGGCGGCGGAAGCAGATATTTTGTGCTTGCCAATATTTTAGTGTTCTCTTTTATGATATTTTTTGTGAGGGATTTCTGGCTGTCAGGTCATGAGCAGCTCAAGGAAAAGTGTTGTACATACATCACAATACTACTATTTGTTATGGCTCTGGTGTCATTCTCACTGTTCCCTCCGTTCAAACTTGCACCATACAGACAAAGCATCAGAGAATTATATTATCCCGCCCCAGCAGGAAGCACCGTAGTAATACCCATTAATCCAGACGGCTGGGAAATGACGTTAATCAAGAAGGAGAAGTGATATTCATGGAGCTTGAGAGTTTATACGCTAACCGTTTCGATAGTGCATCATGGAAGAAGCGCGACGCAATGTGAAAGATACTTTGCGGGCATTTCTTCAACAGGTACGTGAAGGCGAGTGATGACGTTCTGGACTTGGCCGCCGGTTACTGCGACTTCATCAACAATATAGCCGCTCCGAAGACTGGCCAAGTTCGCGGGAGGAGAATAGCTGTCGACCTGAATCCTGACGTGAAGAGACATGCAGCAGATTTTGTTGAAGTGCATAACTCACCGGCGCAGGACTTGAGCTTTCTTGAGGACGGGAGCATTGACTCTGTGTTCGTGAGCAACTTTTTCGAGCACGTGAGGGAGAAGGACGAGATACTTGCGATTCTGCGGGAGTGCCTTCGGGTTCTGAAGGTGGACGGAAAATTGATGATACTTCAGCCTAACATTAAGTACCTGCCCGGCGAATACTGGGACTTCTTCGACCACTATACCCCGCTCACAGAAAAGAGCATGTGTGAAGCACTACGTATAACACGGGGGGGGTACGTATTTTCTGTAAGTACGGTGATTGATAGATTTTTGCCTTACACTACGAAGAGCAGACTTCCCCAATACGGATGGATGATTAAGCTCTATTGTCATTGCCCGTTAGCGTGGAAGGTGCTGGGAAAGCAGATGTTTATAGTTGCGCACAAACAAGGAGGTAATAATTGAATGAAGACAGACAGAACAGGTTTTACAGCAAAAATTCTCTATCTCGCATTAATCTTATTGTCATGTTTCCAGCTGCACACGCTCAGTATTCACAGCGGCCTTGATAACTCATGGCAATACGCGCTGAATTTATTCTTTCACAAAGGCATACTTTGGGGAAAAAATGCCATATTTACTTACGGCCCGTTAGGTATGGTGTTCGGAACTATACCTATTGGGAATAACTTTCCTGCAGCTCTGGCATTCTGGCTTATTCTGGAAGTCTTCACGTGTTTATTATTTGCGTACATATTGTTCTCGAAGCCCATGAGGCACATTAACTCCCGTCCGCAGAATATTATTGCATCGCTCATCATGTTTTACGTTGGAACTGTTGTGCTGAAAGGGTTTGAGCTGACAGGTGAACATGTATTAATATTCTTAGTGCTGTGCCTTCTTTCATTGTGCCGCTACACTGACGAAATAAAGTTCTTTACAGCAGCAGCATTCATAACAATACTATCAATGTTCCTGAAGTTCAGTGCTGCAGCAGCAAATTTCTTGTCATTATCATTGTTCGTCCTTGTGTCCGTCATGAGTGGCAAATCATGGAGAAAGTATCTCGCCGTCCTGTGCTGTGTACCTATAGTGTTCTGTATGTGCTTCCTTGCCTATACCCCGTCTGTCAGTGAATTAGTCTGCTGCATCAGGGGAGGCTATGAGATCTCTTCAGGCTACAATTCTGCAATGAGCTGTGAACTGCCAAGACTTGCACCGCTTTCTTTTCTGCTGCCAGTATTCCTCTTGATTATTCTCATCAAAGTATTTGCTCTCACAAAATGCAGGCACTCATTCAGTTATGCTGCTCTCTTCTCTGCGGCCTTGTTCATGGCCTTCAAACATGGGCTGGCTGTCAGGCACTTTCACATACTAATGCCTCTGGTATACATATATTTATCAGTCTATATTCTCTTCATGGAGCATGAACTGCCCGTAACGTCAGGTACTCTGCGCACTGTTAAAGCATGTTTATGTGTATTCTTCTGCATCACGCTTGGAATTTCTGCACTTGGCCAAGAAAAGGCTGCTTCAGAGAGAATTATGTATCTGCCTGTGAGGACACTTCAAGCATTAGGCCTAAACTCTACTGCTCTTGAGAAGATTAACAGGAATGGTTCACGCCTGATTTCAGAGATGCTGACTGACCCGGTGTCCTCATTCTGCAGGAAAATCAATGACGCTGTGAACTATGACAGCTCTAAACTTGATGAACGGGCTGTGAAGACACCTTCAGAGTTCTTATCTGCTGCAGGAAATGAAACTTTGTCAGTATATCCTTGGGAATTATCACTCTTTCATGATTTCCCTGACACCTGTTTATCTATGCCGGTAATTCAGGCATATAGTGCCTACACTGCTTGGCTCGATAAACAAAATGCTGGCTTCTTTGCTGACGGCAAAACTGCTCCTGCACACGTCATCTTCAACATTGGTGCAATAGACGGCAGGTTTCCCCTGATAGAGTATCCGAATACATGGCTAGAGCTGCTGAGGAATTACGGCATTTCACAGTCCTGCATAGTCAGCTCAGACGGTGAAGAGCACACAGAGTTTCTGTTATCACGCCGAACGCCTAAAGACTTCGTTATCCGTGAGACAGGCACGCAAAAATTTGCACGCGATGATGTGATAAGCATTCCTGCGACTGATCAGCACTGCCTCATGAAGGTAAACATGCCGCTTTCTCTGACCGGCCAGCTAGCAAAAATCTTCTGGAATGTTCCTGCTGTCATGATGGATGCTGAGTTCTCTGACGGCAGACGAATAAGCAAACGTATTCTGCCTGATGTGATGAGCAATTACACACTTATAAGCAATCTTGCACTGGATGATGCTTCTTTTGCGGCAATTATGAACGGTGATTTGAATATTAACAGAGTGAAGTCTATTCGTTTTTCCGGAGACGGCCTGAAGTATTACTCTTCTGAAGTCAGCATCACATTTTCTGAACTCAGGTATTAGGACACAAAAATACCCCCGGACTAATCCGGGGGCTTTATCTTATCAGAAACTTACGCGCTCAGACTGAGCAAATTCCTGTAAATCGGGTACGGCCAAATATCCGCACTAATCACTAATTCTGCTGCATCACTCTTTGCACGTATGCTCTCCATCAGAGGCAATATCTCATTCACCAAGAAATCAGCCCTGAGGCGGACATCCATTCCAGAAAGCCTGCCTTTCAGTTCTGAGAGTGCATTTGCATCACGGATAAGCGCATTCTTAGCCCTGCCAAGACCTGACACATAATCTTTCCACGGGGTCATGTCCCCAAAGTCCACATTTTCCCAGTAAAGCATTGCATTGCGCTCAAGAGTAAGCTGCTTTGACAGCGCGGGCAGTACTCCCTCCCACAGCATGTCATAGAGTACGGCAGCCTCTACCTCAAGGCCGGTAGCAAAACTCTCCAGCCTTACCGCTCTCAAGTTCTCAAGCTCATGCGCTTTATACACTCCAACGTGCTCGAGCATGGCCTTGTTCTCCGGCTTCAGCAGAAGGTCTATTCTCCCAGGCATCGTCTCGGCATCGACTAGTCCTCTGCGTCTGGCTTCCTCCTGCCACTCGGGGCTGTACGCATCTCCCTCAAAGAGTATGCTGCTGCCTTCACGGAAGGCTTCACGGGCTGCCTCAAGTGCTGCATCTATGGGGTCTTTGCCGCCTGCTGTGAGGGTCTCAATCTTGCCTGTTACCTGCTCCAGTCCCCACGCCCACAAGCTTGCGAACATGGTTACGGGAAGGGCGATACTCTGGCTCGCTCCGGGAGCTCGGAACTCGAACTTATCGCCGGTGAACGCTACGGGGGATGTCCTGTTCCGGTCGCTGTCGAACGGGATTATCTCGGGGAGTTTTGCGAGTCCGAGATCCATAACGCCCTTTTCCGGCAGGAACGCTCCTTCGGGGTTATCGAGGCCGCGAATAAGCTCTGTCAATGCGCTTCCGAGGTAGACGCTCATAATTGACGGGGGGGCTTCATGTCCGCCGAGCCTGAACAGGTTACCGTAAGTTGCTATGCTTGCCTGAAGGAGGCTGTGATAGCGTGAAATCCCGAGTACTGCGCCCGACAGGAAAGCTAAGAATACTACGTTGCGCCTGTGTGAGTTCGAGGCTTTGAGGAGATTGCGGCCGTCGCTGTCCATTAATGATATGTTGGTGTGCTTGCCTGAACCGTTCATCCCGGCAAAAGGCTTCTCATGAAATAACAGCCTCAGTTCATGCTGACGAGCCAGCTTTCTCATCGTCTCCATGAGTATCTGGTTCTGATCACATGCCCTGTTAGCGTCACTGAAGAGATGGGCAAACTCGAACTGGCATCTTGCGACCTCGTTATGCCTCGCGAGCACAGAAACTCCGAGACGGGCTAAGTCTCTCTCCACGTCCTCCATGTAGCGCAGCACTCTGCTGTGTATCGCTCCCATGTAGTGATGATCCAGCTTCTGATCTTTCGCGGGCTGTGCTCCGATCAATGTCCTTCCGCAGAAGCGTATATCCGGCCTTAATTGTGCTCTCGGCCTGTCAAGCAAGAAGTATTCCTGCTCTGCTCCGACGGTCATTTTCACGCTCTTGATTCCACGCTGGCCTATTGTCCGCAGAAGCCTCAATGCACGGCTCTCCACAGCATCAAGCGATCGCAGAAGGGGTGTCTTGAGGTCTAACGGTGTGCCGTCGAACGACAAGAAGACTGACGGAATAAAGAGTGTTCCGCCTTTGGGAGTCTTCACGACGAACGCGGGGCTGGATATGTCCCATGCAGAATAACCCCGAGCCTCGAACGTTGAACGTGTCCCTCCGGTCGGGAAACTTGATGCGTCAGGCTCTCCCTGCGCTAAGTTCTTCCCTCTGAACTGCTCGACTGGGAAACCGTCGCTGTCCCCCTGCGTGAAAGCACTGTGCTTCTCTGCTGTCATCTCGCTCATCGGCTGAAACCAATGACTCCAGTGCGTAGCTCCCTGACTTATTGCCCAATCCTTCATCGCTCCGGCCACTATGTCCAGCACTTCAGGACTCAGCTTCTGCCGTCCCTCCATTGCTGCACTTACCTGCTCGTACACTTCAGGATTTAGTCTGCTCTTCATTGCACGGCGGTCGAATATCTTGCTGCCGTATATTTCCTGTACTGTCTGATACATTTTTTCACTCATTATGCAACTCTTCTTCCTGTGTTAAGCATTATTTATCTCGTATTAACCTGCTTAACCTGCAAAGTATTCTAGCTTATCAATATTGCTGTGTCAATTTATGCAGTGATGAGTCAAAGTCTGCGGTTTCGTACGCGTGCTATAATGAGGCACAAAAAATCTCCCCAGTGTGTCAGACTGAGGAGAACTTGCTTTTTACCTTATTCGCTAAGCTCTATATTGCTCTCTGTGGTGATTACGAGCTTTGCGCTTTTTGCACTTACGGGCACTGCTGTAAATATGCTTCCGTTCGTGATGATCGCCTGTATCGCTGTTCTTACGTCGCTTGCTTCCGCTTCGCTGTCTGCGTGGCTGTAGCTCATCTTTACGTCGTTGCCGCTTGCATCTGCAAATGTTAGTACCAGTTTCGCTGACATTCCTTCTCACCTCCTCTCACTATTCACTCTCTCCGCCTACTCCTCGCTGAGCTGGCTGACTTCCGTCTTCTCCACTATATGGAGCATACGGTCAAAGCACGGGGCTAATGCGTTCACTATGTTGAGTGCCTTATCCGCATCAAACGCTGCTTTGTTGAGGCTGCCGAGATTTACGCTCGCTGTCTTTACTGCGCCGGTCGCTGTCGTCCCGTTGTTGAGCTTCATTGCTACTGATACTTTCTTGCTCTCGGTTATTGCTGCCATTCTTTCTTCACCTTCTTTCTATGTCATTTGTGTTACGGTGCATAGTATATATCATTTCTATCTTTTGTCAAGCATATGTGAAAAATTTATCGCAGTATTATTTTGTGAAAGATAAATTATGCGCTTTCAATCAGAATATGAGCGGGTGTATCAGGCAAAAAATAACGGCCTCCCAATAATGAGAGACCGCCTGACAGCAAGAGTTTATGCCATAATTTCCTTAGCAATGAACAGCACCGACAGCAGCACCATCAAGAATGATATATCCTTGAATTTGCCGGTCAGTATCTTGATGACGACGTAGGAGACTATTGCGAACTCAATACCTATAGCGATTGAGTAAGCAAGAGGCATCATGAAGAACCCAAGCAGTGAAGGTATAAGCTCCGTCAAGTCATCATAATTGAGATCGCGCAGAGAAACCATCATGTAAATACCAACAATGATTAATGCCGGAGCAGTGGCGTAACCCGGAATCATGTTCACAATCGGAGTGAAGAATATTGCGCCGACAAACAGCAACGCCGTAACTATCGCCGTGAGTCCTGTGCGTCCTCCCTGTGCTACTCCGCTCGAACTCTCAACGTAGCTCGTAACTGTCGACGTGCCCATAGCTGCGCCCGCCATAGTGGCCAGTGCGTCGGCCATCAGTGCACCTTTTGCGCGCGGGAGATTGCCGTTCTCGTCAAGAAGACCCGAGCGGTTGCACACTCCCACGAGAGTCCCGAGCGTGTCGAAGAAGTCGACGAAGAAGAAGGTGAAGACGATGACCCAGAACTCCGGCTGTGCAATGAGAGAGAAGTCCAGCTTGCCGACAAGAGGCATGATAGAGGGAGGCTGAGACATGTAGACTTCCGGTATCTCCACGAGGCCGAGATATGCAGCAATGCCGGTAACCGCAATAATTCCGATAAGCAATGCCCCCTTGACGTTAAGGGCAGTCAGCACAGCCATAATCAGAAGCCCGAGCAGAGATAACAGCATGTTGATGTTGAGGGACTTTGCACCGTCCTGCGCAACGCTGAAGACTTTACCCAGCCCGAGAAGAGTAGCATCATTGTTGACGACGATACCCGCACTCTGAAGGCCTATGAATGCCACAAACAAGCCTATTCCTGCAGAAATGCCTATCTTTAGGGACTTAGGTATTGAGTTCATGATTGCCTCCCGAATGCTCGTCAGGGTCAGGACAGCAAAAATAGCTCCCTCAATGAAGACCGCTGCAAGTGCCATCTGCCAAGTTACAGGTGCGCCGTTAATCTTCATGTTGAGGACGACAGCGAAGGCGAAAAATGCGTTGAGGCCCATTCCCGGCGCGAGAGCTATTGGGTAATTTGCGAACAGAGCCATCAAGAAAGTCCCCAGAGCGGAGGCCAGACAAGTAACGACGATGAGAGCCTGTTTGTCCATACCTGTAGAACTGAGGATATCCGGGTTGACGGCAATAATGTAGCTCATTGTCAGGAAAGTAGTTACGCCGGCCAAAATCTCAGTGAAGAACGAGCTGCCGGTTTCACGAATACGGAATAAAGACATGTTATCACTCCTAAGAAATGTGAATGAACTGCTATTATCTCACAAAAATATTCTGCTTTCCGCCTTTAGTGATGTCAACATAGCCCAAATCAGTAATTCTGAGTTCAGGAATGACGCTGAGGCACAGGAAAGACAGCACCATAAACGGATGAGGGATATTCACGCCGAGAGCCTGCGCAGTGTCCTCCATGTGAGCAAGATTTGCGCAGACTTCTTCAGCGTTGAGAGTGCTCATTAGTCCGCCTATGGGCAGAGCAAACGATGCCTTTACTTCACCGTCAAGAGTGCATGTCAGGCCTCCTCCCATGTCAGCAAGTTCATGAAGAGCTGTGATTATGCTAATGTCATCCATTCCTGCGACGACGAAATTATGAGCGTCATGCGCAACGCTTGAGCCGGCTGCTCCCTGCCGAATGCCCAAGCCCTTAACAAATCCCACTCCGAAGCGTCCCGTGTCGTTGTGCCTCTCTAGGACGACAATTTTAGCTATGTCCTGTCCTGCGTCCTGAACAGCGAAGCCGTCAATCACTCTTGGCCTGAGCCTGAGAGTCCGGGTGATGACCGTTCCCTCAGTTACGCCGATGACGTTCATCAAGCCGTCCTCAGCCTTCACGCGGATATCTGCCTCTCTTGGAATGCGTGTAACCTTGCTGCGGATTAATGGTGCTGCATGTTCCTGAACATCACGGGTGAACACATCGCCTTCACTCATGACGAGCCGGCCTTTCTTCCAGACTTCACGGACTCTGAAGCCTTCATCCATAACATCAGCGTCTAGGAGTGCGAAGTCCGCGAGTTTTCCCGGAGTGATTGCGCCTCTGTCGTAGAGCCTGAAGTATTCTGCAGGAGTCAGCGTAACCATTCTTAGAGCCGCGAACTGGTCAATGCCTTCGCCGAGCATGATACGCATCTTCTCGTCCATGTGCCCGGTCTCCAGAAGGTAGCGTGCTGTGATGTCGTCGCTGACAGCCATACACCGGGCAGCGTTGAGAGGGTTAGCCTTGATGAGGGGTAAGAGAGTCCGCAAGTCCCTGAAGGATGCTCCCTCGCGAATCATGAGCCGCATTCCCCGAGCGAGCTTCTCTTGAGCTTCGGCGAGGGTAGTGCATTCGTGGTCGGAGTCTATGCCGCTGGACATGTAGGCGTTGAGAGGTTTTCCCGAGACACCGGGAGCGTGTCCTGTGAGAGGGACGTTTCCTGCAGCGAGGATTTTCCCCCAAGCGTCAGGGTCTCCGGCTATGACGGCTGGAAAGTTCATCATCTCGCCTAAGTGCTGGACGAGGCCGCGTGAGAACATGTCATGAAGGTTAGACATGTCGAGTTCCTGATAAGGGCTTTCGAGGTCAGAAGCAGGGACGCATGACGGAGCACCGTAGAATATGTCGATAGGCAGTCCCTGAGAGGCTCGAAACATGTATTCCAGTCCGGCCATTCCGAGAGTGTTAGCTATCTCGTGAGGGTCGGCTAATACAGTGCCTGTGCCGTGTTTTGCGGCCAAGACAGCGAAGTTGTCAGGAGTCATCATAGTGTCCTCAATGTGAACATGTCCGTCAATCATTGAGGGGATAAGCACTCTTCCTTCTGCGTCAAAAGTTATTCTGCCCTCGTAGCCTTTAGCTATGCCCGCGATTTTTCCGGAGTACACTGCGACATCAGAGAGTTCATATTCACCCGAGCAGACATTAGCAATTTTTGCGTTTCTGATGACTAAATCGGCGGGTATATCTCCCCGTGCCGCAGCAGCTAATTTATTCATGATTTCTCCCCCTTAAAGATAAATATTTTGCTGGCTATGTAGTTCAGAATTATTACTAGAATGTTGCTGACTGCCTTAACTATAACGTCGTAAAATCCCAGCACGCCAACAAATATATACATGATGATAACGTCCATTACTCCGGTAGCTATTCTGCACATGAAGAACTCTGACGCTTCGGTGAGAATGCCCCGCAATGAATTAGTATTGCTGTGAAAGACAAAATTTCTGTTAGCCCAGTAAGCGAATAATACGGCGATAGTCCAAGCGCAGACGGTAGAGGCGACGACAGGGATATTGAGAATGCGTGTGCAGGCCCAGTAAGCGAAGATATTAATCAATGTAGTGATGCCGCCGAATATGCCGTAAAGAATAATCTGCATAAATTTTCCTCCTTTATGATGACGGAAATATTTTATAATACATATCCGCGCTTGACTATGAGCATGGTTTAACGTCTACACTTGCTTTATCCCAATAATATTTCAGGAGGCAATAATCATGTTACGAGCAGTTATGTGTACGCTGATGGTGGTTGCAGTTGTATGTGCAGCTATGGCGGGAGACCTTGAGGACTTTTCGGAAGATACGCGGGTGTTCAGGATTGACCCGTCTATCACAGTGAAGAAGGCACACTTTCACAACAGGTACGGAATAGACCTGACAGGAGATCTCTATCTGCCGAAGGACTTCGACGCAAGCAAGAAGTATTCAGGGATAGCAGTAGCTGGGCCATTCGGAGCAGTGAAGGAGCAGGTGTCTGGACTGTACGCTCAGGAGATGGCAAAAGCCGGGTTCGTGGCGATGGCGTTCGACCCGTCGTTCAACGGAGAGAGCGGAGGAGCAGTGCGTAATCTTCCTTCGCCTGAGATAAACACGGAGGACTTTTCTGCAGCGATAGACTTTCTGAGCGTTCAGGAGTTTATAGACCCCGAGAGAGTAGGAATAATCGGAGTATGCGGCTGGGGAGGAATAGGCCTCAATGCAGCAGCAGCAGATACGCGCATCAAGGCTTCCGTTATCTCAACTATGTACGACTTGTCCCGGGTGTCGCGCAGCGGATATTTTGACAGTGCGGACAGTGCAGATGTGAGGTATTCGACGAAGACGGCTATTAATGCGCAGAGAGTGAAGGACTACAAGAACGGGACATTTGCGAGAGCCGGAGGAGTAGTAGACCCATTGCCGGAGGATGCTCCGCAGTTTGTGAAGGATTATTACGCGTACTACAAGACACCGAGGGGTTATCACAAGAACTCTGTGAACTCCAACGAGGGGTGGAACTTAACGGCGATGATAACAATGTTCAACATGCCGATGCTTACGTTTGCTGAGGAGATACGGAGTGCAGTGCTGATAGTTCACGGAGAGAAGGCGCATTCCCGCTACATGGGTGAGGAGACGTTCAAGCGTCTGAAGGGAGACAACAAGGAGTTATTGATTGTGCCTGGAGCGTCGCACTGTGATTTGTATGACAATATGGAGGCTATCCCGTTTGCAAAAATAGTGTCATTCTTCACTGAGTACCTGAAGTAGCAGAGAGCAGACAGAATAGAGGCTATACCATTTGCAAAAATAGTGTCATTCTTCACTGAGTACCTGAAGCAGCAGAGTGCAGATATTTTCCCCGTGAGTTAAATAGCTTGCGGGGAAGTTGTGTGTTATTATGGCGGTTATTCTGAATAATGAGGTGAATTTTATGGCAGCAGCGCAGTTTATAGTAATGGCATTCGGCCTGTTAGTGATTTTGTGTCAGTTATACATAAAGTTTGACCATTCAGGCTGGGACGAGCACAGCAACCCTTCAGAGGATGCCCTGATAACAGAGGAGACGATAGGGAAACTGAATACGTTTATGAGCAGACGCTACCATGATATGCAGGGCAGGAATTATTACAAACGCAAGATAACCTTCAAATTTTCAGACGGCTTCTGCTACACTTCCTACAAGCTGATACTTCCGCATGATGCCGAAAGAATACCTTTTGAGCCCTTAAGTCCTCAATGGTGCGAGCTGAGGCAGAAAGCAGTCAACGCACACAAAAAAGCTGTTCAGAAAAGAGCCGGACAGTAAGGCATATGCAGTTTTCGCGTGCAGCAGAAAGTTCCCGCAGACAGCCATAAATGCCGCCTCATCATGAAAGCGAAGGGAGGTATCACGCTAATCTTGAAAGCTGAACACTGAGCCATAAGTTCCCGCAGACGGCCATAAATACCGCCTCATCATGAAAGCGAAGAGAGCATCACGCCAATCTTGAAAGCTGAACACTGAGCCATAAGTTCCCGCAGACGGCCATAAATACCTACCTCCTCATCATGAAAGCGAAGAGAGCATCACGCCCGCCCTGAAAAGCTAAATGCTCCGCCATAAGTTCACACAGAAAGCCATAAATGAATCAAGAGTGAAGTACCTCATCATGAAAGCGAAGAGAGATATACCCACACTGCACAGCACAAAATTTATCTCGCCGCGGCTCATCACGCCAATCTTGTTAGACATGTGGAAGACATGAAGCCCAACATCGCGTTTCCACGGACGCAGGAAGGGAACAGTCCCGCACCAGGCATCTTCAAGGATATGCAGCAGGCAGCCCGCAAACCAGAACCCCGCACATGCCCACACATCCCTGTGAGCCTCTCTCCCGTCAATGAGATTAGCTAGATTAGGGACAATCCATCCCGCCCGCTTGAAGCACACATAGGCCAGCAATGCCCACGGCACAAACCAGTGCGTATAGCGTCTGTGATAGCGATTACGCCTCTTCCCGAAGAACATATACTCTGATGAATCTGGAAAAGTGCTGCCCATATAGCTCATCACTGCAGCCAAAACTGAGCCTGTAGTCCCCAAGACAAAAGCCGTTGTAGATAATCTGTGTCCTTTGCCCGTCAAAATATCACCCTCACTAGAATCAAGATTACTGTGTTAGCAAGTATTACTCCTGCCCCCGCCGGAATGTTTATCATGAACGACACCGCCAGCCCCAGCACGAACGAGACGAGCGACACAATCCCCGACATCACGACGAGAGACCTGAAGCCCGACGCGAGCCTCCTAGCCGTAACAGCAGGGAGAATGATTATCCCAGAGATTAAGAGCGTTCCTGTAATGCGCATTCCCATCACGACGACCAGAGCCGTAAGGGCAGAGATGACGAACTGGTAAAGCGTTGTGTTAATGCCCAGAGAGCGAGCATAATCCTCATTGTATGCCAGCAGAAATAATCTGTTGTAGAACACGATGAACACTCCCATCACGATAAGCGAGAGCATCACAGCAAGGATCATATCTCCATCACTCAAGGCAAGGACGCTCCCGAACAGGTAATTGCTCACTGCCGAGACTTGGCCGGTCAATGACGACACGAGCACTCCCAGCGCAAGAGCCGCACTCGAGGCAATGGCAATAGCAATATCCCCTGCCGCCCTGAATCTCTGGCTGACGAACATAATCACGAACGAGGCAATAATCACCGCCGGAGCTGAGACGAGCATCACGGGCAATCCCAAAGCTGACGCAATGGAGAGGGACGCAAAGCCTACTTCGGAGAGTCCGTGCCCTATAAGCGAATAATGCTTTAGCACCAGAATAACGCCGAGCACAGAAGCGCAGACTGAGATTAACGCTCCTGCAATGAGTGCCCTGTAGACGAACGGGTAAGTCAGAATTTCCAGCAGCTCACTCATCATTAACAATCCTTCCATGAGAGAGGGTAATTACTCTGTCAGCATGTATCCCTTCAAGGTCAGAGGCATCATGAGTAACCATGATTACCGCACAGCCAGAAGCTACATTCTTTCTCAGCACAGAGAATAATAACGCGTGGCTCTCTGCATCGAGGCCTGCACACGGCTCATCAAGCAGTAAGAGTTCCGGCTCTCCGCATAATGCCCTCGCAAGAAGTACCCGCCTTAGCTGTCCTCCTGAGAGAGAATTTATCCCGCGCTTGGCCAAGTCCCGAATGCCCAGCTCGTCCATTGCCTGAAGTGCTCTGCGTCTGCTGCCCATTGAGTAGAACAATCCGCCCCTCCCCTGCGTACCCGTTATCACTATCTCCCACACACTCGCAGGAAAATTCCTGTCCGCCTCCTCAACCTGAGGCACATATCCCAATCTCTCAGTGCGTGTGATTGTCCCTGAACTCAGAGGGAGAAGTCCAGCTATTCCCCGCGTCAATGTGCTTTTTCCTGAACCATTCGCTCCGGTGATAAAGACGAACTCTCCGTCCCTCACAGTCAGGGAAACATCATCAACGGCCTTAACGTCTCCGTACTTGATGACAGCGTTAATAAGTCTTAATCTTTCAGTCATGAAGTGCCCTTGCTGTGTCAGCTAAATTCTCAGCCATAATCTCTAGGAATGTCCGTGAAGTGTCCTGCACATTATGAGCTGTTGAGAACGTGAGAATCTCCGCTCCTGTCTGGCCGCTGATGGACTGCGTTATTCGTGTTACTGGAACGTCCGAGAGAATGTATCTAGTGTGATTGCCGCGAATATGCTTCATGATTTCGGCCATGCGCTTAATGCCCGGCTCGTTCTCTCCGTCATAGGCACTGACATACTTTAGCCCGTAACGCCTCACGAAGTATCCGCATGAAAATTCTCCGGCAAACACTAAGGCCTTATCCTTCGGAAGGGTCATGAACTGCGAGTCTAGTTCAGCGAGTCTCGAGCAATACTCTTCCGCGTTATGAGTGAATGTCTGTGCGTTGTCTGGGGCGGCGGAGCAGAGTCCTTCACAGATATTGCGAATCATTTTCTGAGCGAGCGACAAATCGAGCCAGATGTGGGGGTCATTGTTCACGAGAGCTATACCTTCTGATGCGTCAATAATGCGTGTGCGTGAGAGAGTCCCTGAGATTCTGTCTGCCCAATGCTCCATCTGTCTGCCCGTGAAGACGAACACGTCGGAGTCGTTGAGCGTCATGATGTCGCGCGGTGAAGGCTCGAACTCGTGAGGTTCAGTGCCGGGGCGGAGAATCATGCTGACTTCGGCCAAGTTCTGAGTGATAGCCCTTGTGAAGTCGTACACCGGAAACAATGAGCAGGAAATTTTTAGTCCTGCATATGCCTGTGATGTAGTGAGTGTGAATGACACTGCGAGAATAAATAATGTCTTGAGTTTCATGAATCATGTCCTGAGGAAAAAATTTTAGGTTATTATAGCAGACATGTATATATTCATTGCAGGAATGACCAGAAGCGGAAAGAGTGAATACGCAGAAAAGAGAGCCGTAGAGCTTGGCCGTGATGCGTCGTCGTTAGTCTACATTGCTGCCTCAGAAGTCTATGATGCGGAGATGATGAGGCGCGTAGAACTTCACAGGGCACGGCGTGCAGGAATGGGCTTTATGACCATAGAGCGGACTCATGACTTGGGAGAACTCATGCTGCCGGAAGATGCCTGCGTGCTGATTGAGAGCCTGAGTGTGTGGCTGGCTAACGAGATGTTCACAGGTTCTGGAGTGAATAATGATGCTGGTGAAAAGGTGTATCAGGACTTCATGAGGCTGCGCAGAAGAGTAAAGCATGTTGTGCTTGTCAGTGATGACGTGTTTTCTGACGGAGGAGGCTATGACGAGCTGACAAAAGAGTATGTGCGGACATTGGGAGGTCTTCATGTGAGGCTTGCTGCTGTTGCTGATGAGGTGTATGAAATTGTTTCTGGAATTGCTGTGCGTTATTCTGCGGACGCTGGGAGGGCTTTATGTTAGGCTTGCTGCTCTTGCGGATGAAGTGTACGAAATTATTTCTGGAATTGCTGTGCGTTATTCTATAATACGCAATTATGAATGAGCGTTCAGGATTAAATCTCAACATGAAGAATACCTCAGATTATGAAGGCCTGGTAACTCAGATATTGGCCGGAGTGAATGACTTATCACCCGCAGGATTTGAGCTTATGGTTACAGACCTGTTAATCCGCATGGGCTATGAAGTGTACAGGAACGCCAAACGCCGGACGAGTACTTCAGCGATTCAGGGAATAATAGTAGAGGACAGGCCTGGGTTCATGCCTATATACATACAGACCCGCAAGCTCGAGCCGGGTAGCATAATCACGAGCTGGAGTATGCAGGCCTTCGGTGATGCCGTTGAACGCAAGGCAGGAAGAGGCCTCCTAGTAACAAATGCGAACTACTCAAAGCCCGCACAGGATTACGCGAAGCAGAAGCACATAATCCTGATAGACGGGCATATTCTTGCAAGATTGATGATAGTGAATAATTTCTGCGTGAACGTTAAGGAAGTCGTTGAAGTGAAATCAATAGCTCCCGACGCGTTCAGGGACTACAGAATCTAGATACTCCCCAAGTTCTCAAGCACAATGTCAAGTGCCCTCTTCACCGCAATATCCATGTCGTAATATTTGTACTCTCCGAGCCGTCCGGCAAATATCACGTTCGGACATTTCGAGCGCGCCAATTCTTTATATGCCTCATAGAGTGAATTGTTCCTGCTGTTGTTCACGGGATAATACGGCTCGTCTCCTGCCTTCCACTCTGAAGGGTATTCGTGGGTAATTACTGTGTCCGCTGTCTCGAGGCCGGGGTAAAAGTGCTTATGCTCAATGCACCTCGTGAACGGAGTCTCCCTGTCCGTGTAGTTGACGATAGCGTTTCCCTGAAAGTTGCCCGTGCCTGAGAGAGTCTCGGTCTCGAACCGCAGAGTCCTGTACTCGAGAGTCCCTAGCTCATGGCCGAAGAATGCATCAATCTGCCCAGTGAACACAATGTTTTCTGCAGCAGCTTCAAGTTCTGCCCTGCCGGCGAAGAAATCACAGCCTAACCTCACATCAATACCTTCAAGCATCTTTGCAATTAAGGCAGTGTAGCCGTCTATGGGTATTCCCTGATAGAGTGCGTTGAAGTAATTGTTGTCATAGGTGAATCTGACAGGCAGCCTCTTAATGATGAACGCAGGAAGCTCATTGCACGGCCTCCCCCACTGCTTCTCCGTGTAGCCCTTGATTAGGCGTTCGTAGATGTCCCGGCCCACAAGGCTGACTGCTTGCTCCTCGAGATTTCGCGGCTCTGTAATGCCTGCTTCCTGTCTCTGAGACTCTATCTTCTCTCTTGCTTCTTCAGGCGTAATTACTCCCCACATCTTGTTGAACGTGAACATGCTGAACGGCAGAGAATATATTTCTCCGTGATAATTAGCTATGGGCGTATTCGTGAACCTGTTGAAGCCCGTGAACTGATTCATGTAGTCCCAGACACGTTTATTGTTCGTGTGGAAGATATGAGGGCCGTATGTGTGAACCTGAATCCCTGAAATGTCCTCTGTGTAAATGTTTCCGGCTATGTGAGTGCGCTTGTCGATGACGAGGACGGATTTTCCGCGTCTGTGTGCCTCATGGGCAAAGATTGCTCCTGTCAGTCCTGCACCGACAACAAGATAATCATACATGCATAATTTCTCCTGTAAGTTAATGTTGTAATGCTGACAATGTATCACAGCCCTCTAAGTTTGCAAGCCAGCGTGAAGTTTCTGCAGCTCATGATAATATCTCTCCGCAGTTCATCACCCACACTAGATTTAGAGCTTCGTCCAGCGCAACAAGATTAGCTCTTCCTCCTGCATGAATGCTCCCGTCAAGCCCGATAGCCCTCGCACTGTTCACAGCAGCACACTTCACCGCAGACTCTAAGGGCACGTTCATCTTAAGTGCAGCCGACCTCATGCAGTCCATTAGATTAGTAACACTCCCTGCTATCGTGATACCGTCCTCAAGTACTGCTCTGTTCCCGTGCTTTATGACTTTCTGGCCTCCAAGCTCATAATCTCCATCTGGCATTCCCGTAGCTTCCATTGAGTCGCTGATGAATATTACTCTGTCATCACCAAACATACGCAGAGTGTTTCTCACAACAGCAGGGTGAACATGTACGCCATCGCATATAAGTTCCACACTCACCGCCTCATTCTCGACAGCAGCAATAACTGGCCCGGGTGCACGGTGATTTATGCCGTTCATTGCGTTGTAGAGATGAGTAACCTGACGCGCTCCATTCCTGAACGCCTCATTTGCAGTGTCGTAATCACATTCAGTGTGTGCGAGGGATATTCTCACCGTCTGGCCTACTTCCTCAATGAATGCCATAGCCCCCTCAACTTCCGGGGCTACAACAGCAATCTTGATTATGCCTCCTGAATCTGCCTGAAGCCGTCTAAGCATGTCCACACTTGGCCGGGAAATATATGCTGGATTCTGCGCGCCTATCTTTGCGTGCGAGATAAACGGCCCTTCTAGGTATATCCCTGCGAAGTTCGGGCAGTCTTCACGGAAGGACTTTGCGGCTCTCATGATGCGCGAGAGTCTTTCTTCAGGGAGAGTCATAGTTGCGGGACAAATAGTCGTAATGCCGTTTTGTGCTTCATAGTCAGCTATTGCCCTGAATGCTTCATGCGTGCCTTCACAGAAATCATGACCATTGCAGCCGTGAAAGTGTATATCTGTCAATCCCGGGATGATGTATAGATTATCAGCGTCAATAATTTTTGCGTCGTCTGGTGCTGAGTCCGTGATAATGCCTTGCGAGACTGAGAGACTCCCCCTGTGAAAATGCCCGTCCTCCCTGAAGATGTTTCCGTTCTTGATTATGTAACTGTCAAGCATGATGCACCTTACACGTCTAGGCAGCTCCCGCCGATAAACTCCCTAATCACTGAGTTGTTCGGTATCCCGTCATTGTTCAGTGCAGGCACAAACCGTAATATGTTCAGCAGCCTCAACGCCTCGCTAAATACGCTCGAGTTCTCGTCAACAGTATGCAGCAGCGGCTCAACATAGGGCTTCAGGACACCCAGCTCATACGGCAATGACGAGTTGAATATCGCGTTAGCCCTGCTCCTGTACGGGAAAATATACTTCCTCGCTCCACGAATCACCTTCGGATACACCTCAAGAGTTACCTGCGCACTCTTCCCTCTCGTCCTGTAGTCCCGGATTATTCGGCGAAGTAATCTGTTGTCGCTCGTGCTCGTCCTGTTGTGCGGGTCAATGCATATCCCAGTCAGCGGCGACACAAAAACTCCGTAGCGTGTGTTCTCTGGCAGCATCGACAGTATCGCATCGTTCAGGCCGTGAATACCCTCCATGATGAGCACGTCCGAAGGCTTCAGCTTTATCACCTTGCCCGGCTCCTTCTTGCCCGTGATGAAGTTGTACACAGGAGTAACCACCTCTTCTCCGCCGAGTATCCTCATCAGGTTATCCCCCAGAAGGTCAAGGTCTAACGCGTCAACCCGTTCGTAGTCGTACTCGCCGGATTCATCTTTGGGGGAGTCCTCGCGCTCCTTGAAGTAGTTATCGAGCGGAAGAGTTACGGGAGTCTTCCCGCAGACCATCAACTGAACCTTGAGCCTCTCCGAGAACGTCGTCTTTCCTGAACCCGACGGCCCGGCAATCGTAACTATCTTCACGGGACGTTCGGCGATGTCCTCCGCAATATGCGAGAGCGTCTGCGAGTGGAAAGCCTCAGCAATCAATACCAGCTCCTGAATCTTGCCCTCCGTGACTCTGTGGTGCAGCTTGTTCAAGTAGTTGAGGTCGAGGACTTGCAGCCAGTGTGCGTAATCAATAAACACTTTGCCCATTGAGGGATCTAGTTTGAGTTCGGGGACGACCTCCGGGTTCTCCGGGTCAGGGAAGCGCAGTAACATTCCCTGTTCGTAGAGCACAACGTCAAAGGTCTTGAGCATGCCTGTTGACGGAGCGAGAGGGCCTCCGCAGAAGTAGCCGTAACGTTCACCGCACCTGTAGACCTCCACGGGGTCGAGGTTGGCTCGCACAAAGAGTTCTGCGATTTCCGGCTCTCCCTGACGCTGGAAGACTCGTCTTGCCTTGTCGATGGTCAGTATCTCGCGCGTAATAGTCGTGTCATGCCTGATGATGTCGTTCATCTCAGCCTTTATCTTGTCGATGTCTGCCTGAGTTACGGGGCCGTCCTCGAACTCCCAGTAATGGCCGTCGGCTATGGAGTGCCTGAGAATAGCTTTGCGCTTGAGGACTCTTGCACATGCGACTATGAGGACGAAGCCTAATGAACGTTTATAGATTCGCTGACCCATTGGGGATATTGACGTGATGAACTCTACGGTGGCATCTTCATCGACTATCCAGTCAAGGGGACGAGTGTAGTTATTGACGAACCAGGCGATGACGCGACGCTGTGGCATGTCATGCTTGGTGATCATTTCGGTCATGACTTCGTGGCCGGTAACTGGAGCTTCACCTGCGATGTAGCTGGCGATGTAGGTATCCCGTTTAGCTGCTGCTGTGAGAACGCAAACTGTAAAAGCCATAATAATTAACTCCTTCTCTGTAGTTTGCCGCTAATTATAGCGTAGAGTTCAGGTAATCCATTGCTGAGTGTTCACCGGACTCTATGGCGAGTTCGACAGCGTGGACAGCGGAAGAGATGAGGGAGTCGGAACGACGGCGGAGGAAGAAGGATTGTCGGACGTGATCCGCGATGAGGGATTGAGTGTCAGAGTCGATTAACGGAATCGGAAGATTCATAACGTCTTCGTCCTTGATAACGGGGTATGATGTTCCGACATTGAACCTCAGCAGTAACTCTCTGTACAACTCAGAACGTAACAACACCTGCAGAACTTCACGCTTATAGTCAGCCGCTTCACGCAACACGGTAAATGCTCCGCTGACGAGCAGACCATCCTCATCGAGAATCGCCACAGCCCCACGATTCGGCCTAACTTTTGAGACCAGCACATCATCTTTTAGCGTCATAATCTTTGCGTTGTCGGGGAGGTCTGGAGTCTGTATATCGTTGTAGCTTGCTGAACCTGTGCCGATGTTAATATCGCTGATTTCGACGTAACGATATGAAGGCTCTGTGCGTGAACATTTTGTAGTTACTTGACGAAAAAGTGAGCTGATGGTAGCGCAGCCGTCTTTGTAGCTGTTGATGATGCCGAGTATGTCGTCGTACTTGGGCATGAAGTACTCCGCATCCAGCCGTCCTGCAGAGAAGACCTCAGAGAGTGAGCGTGTAGTGGTGCTGGTGGAGTCGTGCGGTACTTGGCCGAGCTGTGAGGTGAGGAGGGAGTCTGCCTGCGTGTAGAGCCGGACGGACTCCGCCCGTGCGTCAATGCCCCTGCGTGTAACTTCCTCAATCAGCGAGTCGAACTCGTCCGACATCTTCGGAATCTGTACGTCCTGAAGCTCAACAAGTTTTACTGCTGGCCGTGTTGTCTTGACTCCTCTTCTCTGCAACTGATAGTAACCGTACTTGCAATTCAGGAACGCAGACAGAAAATAGGGGCTGTAACCTTTC